>JALOSF010000192.1 GCA_025458525.1 Cypionkella sp.
CGCGCCTAGACTGCCCCGAAACATGCCGGAGCCCATGAGCCATGCCTGACGCCTTCATCTGCGCCTATGTCCGCACCCCCATCGGACGCTATGGCGGCGCGCTGTCGACCGTGCGCGCCGACGATCTAGGGGCGGTGCCGATCCGGGCGCTGATGGCGCGGCATGATCTCGATTGGGCGGCGCTCGACGAGGTGGTGTTCGGCTGCGCCAATCAGGCTGGCGAGGACAACCGCAACGTGGCGCGGATGTCGGCGCTGCTGGCCGGTCTGCCGCAGAGCGTGCCGGGGACCACGATCAACCGGCTCTGCGGGTCGGGGATGGACGCGGTGATGACGGCGGCGCGTGCCATCGCGGCGGGCGAGGCCGATCTGATCCTTGCGGGCGGTGTGGAAAGCATGTCGCGCGCGCCCTTCGTGATGCCCAAGGCCGAAAGCGCCTTTGCCCGCGCGCCCGCGATCGAGGACACGACCATCGGCTGGCGTTTCGTCAACCCGTTGATGCGCGCGCAATACGGCGTCGACAGCATGCCCGAGACGGCGGAAAACGTGGCCGGGGAACACGGGATTTCCCGCGCCGATCAGGATGCCTTTGCCCTGCGGTCCCAGCACAAGGCGGGGGCCGCCATGACCAGCGGCAGGCTGGCGCAAGAGATCACGCCGGTCACGATCCCAAAGCGCAAAGGCGATCCGATGATCGTCGATACGGACGAACACCCGCGGCCCGACACCACGCCCGAGATGCTGGCCAAACTGCCCGCGCCCTTCCGTCAGGGCGGGTCGGTGACGGCGGGCAATGCCTCGGGCGTCAATGATGGGGCCGCGGCGCTGATTGTCGCGTCCGAGGCGGCGGCCAAGGCCCATGGCCTGACGCCCATCGCGCGCATCCTCGGCGGAGCGACGGCAGGGGTCGCGCCGCGTGTGATGGGGATAGGTCCTGTGCCCGCGAGCCAAAAGCTGGTGGCGCGGCTGGGACTGACGCAGGAGGATTTCGACGTGATCGAGCTGAACGAGGCTTTCGCCTCTCAGGGCCTTGCCACGCTGCGCGCGCTGGGCATCGCCGACGATGATCCGCGCGTGAACCCCAACGGCGGCGCCATCGCATTGGGCCACCCCTTGGGCATGTCGGGCGCGCGGATCGTGGGAACGGCGGCGCTGGAACTGGCGCTGACCGGCGGCAGGCGGGCGAAGGCATCGCGCTGGCCATCGAGCGGGTCTAGGTCCCGATGACTGATCTGAGGTTATGCAATCACCACTTTCGGTCTCCTTTCTTTACCGATGATCTGGCTGGATAACCCGAGCATCGGCGGCGCGAGCCTTGGCTGCCGCGACAGGAAGGAGCCCCCGACGTGACATCCGCACTGACCCCCGACGAGGTCGAGCTTGCCCATGCCGTCCGCCGCTTTGCGCAAGGCGAACTGGCCGATGGCGCGCTGGCCCGCGCCCATTCCAGCGCCTATCCGTGGGATGTCGCGGCAAAGCTGGCCGAGATGGGCATGCTGGGCATCACCATCCCCGAGGCCGATGGCGGCATCGGCGGCACGCTGATGGATGCGGTCATCACGATCCAGGAACTGGCGATGGTCTGCCCCAAAAGCGCCGATGTGGCGCAGGCGGGCAATTTCGGGCCGATCCGCACCTTTGCCGAATTCGCCACGCCCGCACAGAAGGAACGCTGGTTTCCCGACCTGCTCGCCGGGCGCAAGCTGATCTCGCTGGGCATGAGCGAACCCGATGCGGGATCGGCCGTGACCGAACTCAAGACCAGTGCGCGGGCCGATGGCGATGGCTACATCCTCAACGGGTCCAAGGTGTTTTCCACCCACAGCCCGCATGCCGACCTGTTCCTGATCTATGTCCGCTTCGGGCCCGGGACAGGCGGCATCGGCTCGGTTCTGGTCGAACGCGGCACGCCGGGGTTCACCATCGGCCAGCCCGCCCCCTTCATGAGCGGCGAGGAATGGTGCCCGCTGTATTTCGAGGAGTGCCGCATCCCGGCGGAGAACCTGCTGCTCGGTCCGGGCGGGTTCAAGAAACAGATCGCGGGGTTCAACGTCGAGCGCATCGGCAATGCGGCGCGCTCGCTCGCCTTGGGCCGCCATGCCTATGAGGTTGCGCGCCGCCACGTCACCGAACGCACCCAGTTCGGCAGGCCCCTGTGCGAGTTTCAGGGCCTGCAGTGGAGCTTTGCCGACATGGTGGTGAAGCTCGAGGCCGCGCAACTGCTGCTCTACCGCGCGGCACGGGACGGCGATGCCAACGGCCTGCCGTCGGCCTTTGACACGGCGGTCGCGAAACTGGCCTGCAATCAGGCGGGGTTCGAGGTGGCGAATGCCGCGATGCAGGCGATGGGGGCCTATGGCTATTCGACCGAAAGCCTTGTGGAATATTGCGTCAAGCGCACGCGCGGCTGGCAGATCGCGGGCGGGTCGCTGGAAATGCTCAAGAACCGCATCGCGGAACATGTGTTCGAACGCCGCTTCGACCAAAGGGCGTCGTGATGGCGGGCAAGGGCTGGAAAGACGCGCTGCTGCGTCCCGCAAGCGTGGCGCTGGTGGGGGTCTCGGACGATGCCGCCAAGACCTCGGGGCGGCCCTTGGCTTTTCTCAAGGCGGCGGGATTTTTGGGGCGGGTTTACCCGGTCAATCCCAATCGCGACAGCGTGCAGGGCATGCCGGCGTTCCGCCAGCTGTCCGACCTGCCCGAAGTGCCCGATCACGCCTTCATCCTGACAGGAGCCGACGCGGCGCTCGACGCGCTGGAGGCCTGCGAGGCGATGGGCGTTCCCGTCGCCACCGTGCTTGCGACGGGCTTTGCCGAGGCTGGCTTGGCGGGGGTCGAAAATACCGACCGTTTGCGGGCGCTGGTGGGACGGCGGCGGATGCGGGTGCTGGGCCCGTCCTCCATCGGGCTGGCCAACTTGCATCACGGGATGGCGTTGACCGCCAATGCGGCCTTTGCCGAACCCGATCCGCCGAAGGGGGGGCTGTTCGTCGCCTCGCACAGCGGCAGCCTGATCGGGGCGCTGATGTCGCGCGGCAAGCGCAAGGGGCTGGGCTTTGCCAGCCTTGTCTCGGTGGGTGGTGAGGTCGATCTGTCCATTGGCGATGTCTGCATGGCGGGGCTCGATGATCCTGCCGTTACCGGTTTCCTGCTTTTTCTCGAACACATGGGCCATGCCGATCGTCTGCGCGCCTTTGCCGAGGAAGCGGCGCGGCGCGGCAAGCCGGTCGCCGCCTTCAAGCTCGGCCGGTCC
>JALOSF010000107.1 GCA_025458525.1 Cypionkella sp.
TTTCACGCATGTAGGTCACGAACCAATACATCGGATGCACCGCGCCCCAGACGGCCAGCGCAAGATAGGCGATCCGCAGCGGTGTCAGCCCCTTTGGCTGGGCCGCAGCCGCCTGGCGTCGCCGGGGGCCGGGGGCAGCCGTCAATTCAGCACCACGCCAAAGCGTGCCTCGCCCTTGATGCCGGATTGCGGGCGTTCCGGCTCTCCGTCAACACCGCAGGCGGCCAGCGCCCCAAGCGCGGCAACCAGACCAAGAATACGGATCATGCCAGTTTCTCCTTCCAGCGCGCAACCTGTGCGCGAACTTGATCGGGGGCCGTTCCCCCATAAGATTGGCGAGAGCGGACCGAGTTTTCAACACCCAGCACGGAAAACACATCGTCGCGGATGCCTGGATGGACGGCCTGCATCTGCGCCAAGGTCAGGTCCGGCAGATCGCAGCCCTGCGTTTCGGCCATTGCGACGAGCGTGCCGGTCACATGATGCGCCTCCCGGAACGGCAGGCCAAGTTCGCGCACCAGCCAATCGGCCAGATCGGTTGCGGTAGAAAAACCGCTTGCCGCCGCCTGCGCCAGCACCGGGCGGTTCGCCGTCATGTCGGCCACCATCCCGGTCATCGCGGCAAGGCCAAGCATCAGCGTATCGGCGGCGTCGAACACCTGTTCCTTGTCCTCTTGCATGTCCTTGGAATAGGTGAGCGGCAGCCCCTTCATCACCGTGAACAGCGCAACTGTCGCCCCCAGAATGCGCCCGACCTTGGCGCGCAACAGCTCTGCCGCGTCGGGGTTTTTCTTCTGCGGCATGATGCTGCTGCCGGTGGTCCATTTGTCGGACAGCCGCACAAAGCGGAACTGCGCCGACGACCAGATCACCAGTTCCTCGGCAAAACGGCTGAGATGCATGGCGCAGATGCTGGACGCGGCCAGGAACTCCAGCGCGAAATCGCGGTCGCTGACGGAATCAAGGCTGTTGGCGGTCGGGCGGTCAAAGCCCAGCGCCTGTGCCGTCATGTGGCGGTCTATGGGAAAGCCGGTGCCGGCAAGGGCCGCGGCGCCAAGCGGGCATTCGTTCATGCGCCGACGCGCATCCTCGAACCGCGAGCGGTCGCGGGCGAACATCTCGACATAGGCCATCATGTGATGGCCCCATGTCACCGGCTGCGCGGTCTGAAGATGGGTAAAGCCGGGCATCACCCAATCGGCCCCCGCCTCTGCCTGCGCGACAAAGGCGCGCATCAATGCGGTCAGGCCAAGGATCGCCGCATCGCATTGATCGCGCACCCACAGCCGGAAATCGACCGCCACCTGGTCGTTGCGGCTGCGCGCGGTGTGAAGGCGCCCGGCCGGCGCGCCGATCAGCTCTTTCAGACGGTTTTCCACATTCATGTGGATGTCTTCCAGATCGGTTCGGAACGGGAATTTTCCCGTTTCAATCTCTGACAACACGGTGAGCAGGCCTTCCCCGATCGCCTCTGCATCGTTAGGTGTCAGGATGCCTGTCGCGGCCAGCATCGCCGCATGGGCGCGCGAGCCTGCGATATCCTGCGCGTAAAGCCGCTGGTCGAACCCGATAGAGGCGTTGATCGCCGTCATGATCGCGTCCGGCCCTTCGGCGAAACGCCCGCCCCACATCTGGTTGGCGGCTTTGGTGTCGGAGGGTGCGGTCATGGATGCGGCTTTCGGAGGGGTTATGCTGCGGAAATCTCTGGCTGTCCTTTATACGGCCTTGGCGCTTGGTGCAAATCCGGTGCAGGCCGATGTCTCGGCCCTGCGCAGCGGCGACATGAAAAAGCTGGCGTTGCATGACGCGCCTCTGACCTTGCCCGAGGTGACGCTGCTTGATGCGGACGACAACACGGCTTCGATGGCGGACTATCGCGGCAAATGGGTTGTGCTGAACTTCTGGGCAACATGGTGCGCCCCATGCCGGCACGAGATGCCCTCGCTCGACCGTCTTCAGGCCGCCTTGCCGCAAATCGCGGTGGTGCCGGTGGCAACCGGGCGCAATGCCGTGCCCGGGATCGAGAAGTTCTATGCCGATGCAGGCATTGCCCATCTTCCCATCCTGCGCGACCCCAAATCGGAACTTTCGCGCTCGGCCAGCGTGATGGCCTTGCCCGTGACCTTGATCCTCAACCCCGAAGGGCAAGAGGTCGCCCGGCTGATCGGCGATGCCGAATGGGACAGCGACAGCGCAAAGGCGATTCTTTCGGCGCTTTCGACGCGCTAGTCAGATATAGGACCGCACGAGTGCAGAGGCGATCAGGCTCCACCCGTCTGCCACAACGAAAAAGGCAAGTTTGAAGGGCAAGGACACGATGGCCGGTGGCACCATCATCATGCCCATCGACATCAGAACGGCCGCGACGACCAGATCGATGATCAGGAACGGCAAGAACACCAGAAAGCCGATTTCAAATGCCAGCTTGATCTCACTCAGCATGAAGGCAGGCACAAGCACCGACAAGGGCGCCTCGGGAAGCGCGGCAGGCATCGGGCCGGGGCGCAGTTCGGCCAGATGGGCAAAGGTTGCCGGATCAAGCCGCGCCGCCATGAACTCCCGGAACGGGGCAAGCGTGGCCGTGATGGCGGGCCCGATTTCCAGCTCCTCCCGGCTGAGCGGGCCAAGCCCATTGGTCCAGGCTTCGGTAAAGACCGGGTCCATGACATACCATGTCAGGAACAGCGCCAGGCTGACGATGAGCATATTGGGCGGCGCAGATTGCAAACCGATCGCCTGACGCAGAATGGACAGCACCGTCACCACAAAGGGAAAGCATGTGACCATCACCGCCAGCCCTGGCGCAAGGCTGAGCACCGTCAGCAACAGGATAAGCTGCACCGAACGGGCCGAGACGGACCCGCCATCGCCAAGGTTGAGCGTCAATTCCTGCGCCGACACGGGCAGGGCAAGCCCCAGCAGCAGGCCGACAAGCAGAAGAATGCGCCATGCCATCTGCCCCGCTCCTATAGCCCGCCGCGCAGGTTGGCGACTTCGGTCAGGCGCACGGCCAACTGCCCGGCCTGCTCACCCTCCAGCTCCTGCAACTCGCCCCGCGCAATCAGGCGATCCCCGATGTAAAGCTCGACCGGGTCCTCGACCCGCCGATCCAGGGGCAGGACGGCATCCTGACCCAGTTTCAGCAAATCCTTGACCATCGGCCGGGCCTTGCCCACAGAAATCGTGATCTCGATCGGCACCTGTGCAAAGGGATTGGCATCGGCCGCATTATCCATTCGGGGACTCCTTTTCCGAATATTCGAAGAAATCATGCACGGCGCGCGTCATCGCGCTTACGGCAAGATCGAGGTCGATGCGGTGCTCCACTTCGCCCAGACGCAGATAGACCTGACCTTCGCCCAGCGTGGGCTCCTCGACGATCACGAGGGGCAGACCGGCGGCCTGGGTCAGCATCCGTTCCACCGCGGGCCTGGCGACGGGGTTGAGCACGACATGGATCGGCGTTTCGGCAAGGTCGTCAACAATGGGCATGACTGTTTCAAGGACCACCGGCGCCATCACCTCTTTTGCCATCGCGGGCAGCAATTGGGTGCAAAGCTGGGTCAGCACAGGCTGTATCGCCTTGAGGATGTGGGCCCGCGCCTCCTGAAAGGTAAAGGCAAGGTGTTGCAGGTTGTTTGCAAGCTCTTGCCCGATGCGGGCCTGATCTTCCCGGCTCGCGGCAGCGGCATCTTCCCATCCGGCGGCATAGCCCGCCTCATAGGCTTGCAGCTTGGTTTCCTCGATCGCCAGATTGTCCATCACGACCGTCTGGGCCTTGCCACGCTGCGAGGGCGCTTCGAACACTTCGAGCTTGAGCGGGGGCATCAGCTACGCTCCTCTTCCTTTTCCATCCAGTTGCGCAAAATCTCCACCGATTCGGTCTGGCGCTCATCGATCAGACGCCGGAGGCGCGACACGGGGTCGTTGGGCTGTTCACTGTAAAGCCCGGCCTCGTCGAAATTGACCAAAGGCATGGCGGGAAGATCGAAGCCGTCCGAGATTTCGCCGGTCAGGCCCGGTTGCGCCAGGCTGTCCTGCGGCCCGGGCAGCGCGATGGCGCCGGCACCGGGGCCTGGCAAGGCCGCTGCCTGTTCACGCTGCATCAGCAGGGGTCGCACCACGAACAGGCCAAGCGCCAGCGAGACAAGGCTCAGCACGATGATCTGGATCACCGACACGGGGTCGATCGGCCCGATCCAAGACATCAAACCCGCCTCGGCCACTTCCCCCGCGATCGGTTGAGCCTGAAACTCCATCGACTTGAGTGTCAGGACATCGCCGCGCGCTTCTTCAAGCCCGGCCGCCGAACTGACCAGTTCGCGCAAATCCGCCAGTTCCTCCTCGGACCGTGCCTGCCATGTCACCGTGCCATCCGCCGCGGTCACAGTCTGGCCATCGACCAGAACCGCGACGGTCAGACGCCGGATGGCGCCGGGTTCGCGCAACACCTCCCGCTGGGTCTGCGACACTTCGAAATTGACGCGCTCGCGGTTGCGCGTGCTTTGGCTTTCGCCCGTGCTGCCGGCTGCGCCATCGCCGTCCGGCAAGTTGGAGGCGACAGTCACGCCAGCCTGGCCCTCGCGCGAGGTTTCGCTGTTCTGCTCGGTCTCGGTCGAGATCGCGACACGGGCCTGCGGGTCAAAGGTCTTTTCCGTGATCGCCTCACGCTCACGCACCACGTCAACCGAAACTTCCACGACCGCACGTCCGGGCCCGACACGCGCCGCAAGCAGACGTTCGACGTTGCGCTTTATCTCGATGGCCCGGGCGTCACCCGTGACCATCGCCATGCTGTCCTCGGCCCCGCCGATCAGACCCGCCACCGAATCGATGATCGACACATCTTCCGGGTTCAGGTTGCCAATCGCGCTTGCCACCAGATGACGCAGCGCATTCGCCTGTTCCGCCGACAGACTGCCGGATGCCGTGGTCACGGTTACACTCGCGGTCAGCTTCTGGTCGCGCAAAAATCCGCTCTGGCTCCCCTGCGAGACATGCACCCGCGCCGCCCTGATCTGTGGCATCGCAAGGATGGTGCGGGCCAGTTCCCCCTCCTTGGCGCGCCAATAGGCGGCGTCGAACATCTGCGATGTCGTGCCAAACCCGGACAATCCATCAAGCAGCTCATACCCCGCCCCGCCCGAAGCGGGCAGCCCTTGCGCCGCAAGCTGCATTCGCAGGCCGTCGCGCGCCGTGGTCGGCACATAGATCGATTCGCCGCGCACCTCATAGACCACGCCGGCCTGATCCAGCGCCGCGATGACATCGCCCGCGGTTCGGCTGTCGAGCCCGGCGTAAAGCAGGCTTTGCCCGGTGGTCTGCCCCATACGCGCAAGCGCCAAAACCGCAAGAAACATGCCAACAGTCGCCGCCACCAGAATGACCCGCTTTGCCAGCGTCAGCCCCAGCCACAAGGAAACGAGATTGTTCACTCCAGTCCTCCGTCCTGCAGACTTCTGCCTGCCGTATCTCGATCAATGAAGGAGGCGTCTTAACAATCGGTTAGTGACCTTTGATCTATTTTCGTTCTTGCCACGATTTGCGAGCACAAGATGACACAGCCAGACGCAGAGCCCCCGAAGAAGAAAAGCAAGCTGCCTCTCCTGATCGGTCTGGTCGGGGCGCTGGCCCTTGGGGGCGGCGGGTTTTTCGCAACCTATTCAGGGATGATCCTTGGCGGCGGTGCGGCGCCCCCTTCCGAAACGGCCGAGGCCGGGGCGTTGCCCGACATCACCTTCATCCCCGTCGATCCGATCACCATCAGCCTCGGTCCGAACGCACGCGCACGCCACCTGCGATTCGCCTCGCAGCTCGAAGTTGCAAGTCCCCATGCGGCCGAGGTCACGCTTTTGCTGCCGCGGATATCGGATGTCCTCAACAGCTATCTACGCGCGGTTGAGGTCGCGCAGCTTGAAGATCCGACAACCCTGATGCGGCTGAAGGCACAGATGCTGCGCCGCATACAGATCGTGACCGGCAAGGACCGGGTGCGCGATCTGCTGATTTCTGAATTTGTGCTGAACTGAAGGGAAAGGTCATGAGCCTGATTGCCGATTTTCTGCTGGCTGCCGGCGCATTCGCCACGGCGCTTTACTGTATGGTTCTGGCGCGGCGGCTAAAGCGCTTTACCACGCTTGAAACTGGCATGGGCGGCGCGATTGCCGTTCTGTCTGCACAAGTCGATGACATGACCAAGGCTTTGGAACGCGCCCGTGGTTCGGCGCAGACATCCTCCGTCGCGCTTGAAGATCAAGTGCGCCGGGCCGAGGCGGCGGCGGCGCGACTTGATCTCATTCTCGCCTCATTGCACGACCTGCCTCAGGAACCCGAAGCCCAGGATGACAGCGTGGCAGAGGACAGGCGCCTGCGTTTTGTGCGCCGCCGCCCGGATCGCAGCGGGCTGAGGGTGGCCGAATGAAGGCGCGCTCCATCTTCGTCGGACGCGGCACATTGGCCTTGCTGGCGCTCGTGCTGGCCTCGTCTGGTGCGCTGCGTCTTGGTCACGGGGTCGGTGCTGCGATGGCGCTGCAACCGGGGGAGGATGCGGTCGCAGCTGCGGCACCGCTGCAATGCCCGGAACCCCCCGCCGCGCTGGCACAGGCGTTGCGCGAACGCGATGCCGCCCTGTCCGCGCGGGAGGTCGCGCTCAAGGACCGGCTGGCCGCGCTGACCCTTGCCGAACAGGCGCTTAACACGCGGCTGGCCGAACTCGAATCAGCGGAAGAAAGCCTGCGGGCGACCCTGGCAATCGCTGACGGGGCTGCCGAAAAAGACCTGCAACGGCTGACATCGGTTTACGAAGCCATGAAGCCGGCAGAGGCTTCGGCGCTGTTTTCCACCATGGCGCCTGAATTCGCGGCGGGTTTCCTCGGCAGGATGCGCCCAGACGCCGCAGCAGCGATCATCGCAGGGATGGAGCCCGAGACCGCCTATGCCATCAGCGTCCTGATCGCGGGCCGCAATGCCTTGGCGCCCACGGAATAAGGTCAGCCTTTCTTTACGGATCAATGCGATGGTCGGGTCGAGCAAGAACAGGATGGGGACCAGATGTTTGGGTTCATAGGCATTGGCGTGATCTTTGTGATGGTGTTCGGGGGCTATCTCCTGGCCGGTGGCAAACTCGGCATCATTCTCAAGGCGTTGCCGTTTGAGATGATGATGATCGGCGGGGCAGCCATCGGCGCGTTCCTGATCTCGAACGATATCTCTGTGGTCAAACACACGGCCAAGGACATCGGCAAGGTGTTCAAGGGCCCTACGTGGAAAACCTCTGATTACCGCGATCTTCTGTGCCTTTTGTTCGAGTTGATCCGGCTTGCACGGACCAACCCGGTCGGCCTCGAGGAACACGTGGAAAATCCGGCGGCCTCCAGCATTTTCGGGCGTTACCCGAAGATCCAGAAAGACCACGAAGCGGTCGATCTGATCTGTGACACTTTTCGCGCCGCTTCGATGAACTACGATGACCCGCACCAGGTTGAAGAAGTGCTCGACAAAAGGATGGAGGCGACGCAGCACCATGCCTTGCATTCCAGCCATGCCCTGCAATCGATGGCCGATGCGCTGCCGGCGCTTGGCATCGTCGCGGCGGTTCTTGGGGTGATCAAGACGATGGGTTCGATCGATCAACCACCTGAAATACTGGGGAAAATGATTGGCGGGGCTTTGGTTGGAACCTTCCTTGGGGTGTTTCTGGCCTATGGGATCGTAGGGCCCTTTGCCAATCGGGTCAAAGCTGTGGTCGAAGAAGACGCGCATTTTTATCAACTGATCCGCGAGGTGTTGATTGCAAATCTTCACAACCATCCTGCCAACATCTGCATCGAGGTGGGGCGCCAGAACACGCCCCATTCCGTACGCCCCAGCTTTGGCGATCTGGAAGAGGCTCTGCGCGGGCTGAAGCAGGAGGCGGCATGAAGTGGCTCATCCTCGTCGGGCTGTTGTTCGCAGGTTCGGCGCACGCACAGACCGTTTCTGTCAAGTCGGGTGAACATGGGCCTTTCACCCGGCTGGTGTTGCAGTTTCCGCGCACGGTAGATTGGGTGATCGGGCGTTCGGACGTCGGCTATGGCTTGCGGATCGAAGGCCCGCAGCTGACCTATAACCTGTCCTCTGTCTACGAGCTGATCACCAAGGATCGGCTGCGGTCGATCTGGGTGGATCCGGCAACCGGCGACCTTGCACTTGGGGTGAATTGCCCGTGCCATGTCATTCCCTTCGAACTGGCGGGAAATACCCTTGTGATCGACATCCGCGATGGGGCGCCCCCCGACAACTCTGTCTTCGAAATAAGCCTTGAAACCAATCTTCCGGTGCCGCCGCTTGCTGCGGCCGCTCCACCTCGACCGGTCGGGCGACGGGCCGAGGCTGCCCCCGACTCGGCGGCCAATGACAGGCGCTATGACTGGCTGGCTGACCTGACAGACGCGCCGCCCACCACAGAGGCGGTTCCGCCGGATCGCGCTGACCTTGAAAAGGATCTGCGGCTGGAGGACTTTCGAACAATGCTGATCGAGGAGGTCGGCCGTGGTGCGACACAAGGCGTGATCGAGATGGAGCGTCCGAAAGCTCCGGTCGAGACTGGCTTGCCAGAAGCAGATCCCGGTACGCCCCCACAAAACGCTCGGGCC
>JALOSF010000035.1 GCA_025458525.1 Cypionkella sp.
GCATATCAAGTTCAGCCTTGAAGAAGCCATCGCCTATATCGACGACGACGAGTTGGTCGAGGTGACGCCCAAGATCATTCGTCTGCGCAAGCGTATTCTGGACCCGCACGAGCGCAAGCGCCAGTCGCGCAGCGCCTGAGGCAAGCGGCCCCTTCGGGGGCCGTTTTCGTTTGATATCAAGGTGGTGGCAGACGACCTTCAACACTCAGGCGATCCCCGTCGCGCCGGGTGACCACCGTCTCGCCCGACCGCGGCGTGACCCCGGTCAGCGCGGTGATGTTCACCTGATGCGTCACGATCAGAACCCGCGCGTCGGGCGGCAAGGTCGCCAGATAGGCCAGAGTCTCCGCGGTCTGCCGCGGCCCGTCCTGCCGGTTGTCGAAAAAGGAATTGACCGGCGCAAAGGGCGTCACCGGCCCAAGGTCCAACAGCACCGCCGTCTCGGTGGTGCGGCACCACTCCGACGTCAGGACCGCGTCAAAGCGCAGGCCCGCCGCCCGCAACTGCGCGCCGATCGCGCGGGCCTGCGCGCGCCCCTCGTCCGACAGATTGCGCTGCGTGCCGCAATCGCCCAAGACAAACCCCTCCGGGTCGCCCCCGCCCGGGGCGATGGCGTGGCGCATCAGCAGAACGGCCCCGGGCTGGCCCGCAGCCACCAGAGGATCGGCCCGCAACGGCGCGGCCAGCATCAACAAAACGGCAAAGATAATGTATCGCATGAAGCGCGATATAACCCGCCCGCGCCCGGCGGAAAGACCCTTAGGCGGCGACGGCGAGGCGGCAGGGATGAAAATCCTCCACCCTCACCGTGTTGTCAACGAAGGTGCAGAAACTGTAGGGCGGCACCTCGACCCAGCCGCCCTCGCCCTGCTCCAGCGGTTCGGATACCACGGCCCGCCCGCCCCGCGTATCGGACCAGCGGTGATAGAGCGTGGGGGCATGGTCATCGGTGGCATAGCGCATGGCGTAAAGCCGCTGGCCATCCGACAAGGCGCCGGTCAGCCGCAGATGCGGTGCTGCCCCCTTGGCGCGGGCAAGCGTGATCAGCCGGGCAGCGGCCCGTTCCATCGCGCCTTTGGGGTCATCCTCCAACCCCTCGGCGATGGCGATCAGGAACAGCGCCTCGGAATCGGTGGCCCCCTTGCGGCAGGGATACAGCGCATCGGGGATCATCATGTCGGCATCGCGGCGGAAGGCATCATAGCCACCGACCTGGCCGTTGTGCATGAACGACCACCGCCCCCAGGTGAAGGGGTGGCAGTTGTTGCGGCTGGTCGCCGTGCCGGTGCTGGCGCGCACATGGGCCATGAACAGCCCGGATTTCACCTGCGCGGTCAGGCTGCGCAAGTTCGGATCGGACCAGGCGGGCATCACATCGCGGTAAAGCCCCGGCTCGGCCCGCTCACCATACCACGCAACCCCGAAGCCGTCGGCATTGATCGCGGTATGGCATTGTGTTGCGCCATGCGACTGGTGGATCAGCGAATGGCCCGGGCGGCTGACGATTTCATCAAGAAAAATCGGTGCCCCGGTGTAAGCGGCCCACCGGCACATCAGCGTGCCCCCTTGGCGCAGAACATGACTCGTCCTCAAACTCTTGTTTTTTGTGACGATAGCATGAAAGCGCACCGCGCCGGAAGATGGTTCCCTCTGGCGCGGTGGGAAATCGGGGGATCTGTGCTTAAACTTCAGGCGTTTTCTTCAACCACGACCAGATCGCGCAGGCTGGCCCCCTTGGCATGGGCGAGGGCAGCCTGATAGTCGGCGCTGTTGTAGCAGGCGACGGCCGCCTCCAGCGAGGGGAAGCGTGCAACCACATTGCGCGCCCGGTCCTTGCCTTCCAGCTGCACGTAACGCCCGCCACGCGCAAGGAACACGCCGCCATGCGCCGCGATGGCCGGCCCCGCCGCCTTGGCATAGGTGCCATAAGCCTCGGGGTCGGTCACTTCGACATGGGCAATCCACAATGCTGTCGGCATGGCTTTATCCTTTGATCACGGCTTCGGCAGCGGCAATCGCCGCCTCTGCCCCTGCAATATCGGCGCCACCGGCCTGGGCCATGTCGGGCCGGCCGCCGCCGCCCTTGCCGCCCATGGCCTCGGCCGCCACCTTGACCAACGAAACCGCAGAGAGCCGGTCGGTCAGATCGGCCGTCACGCCAGCAGCTACCGCCGGTTTCGCGCCCGTGTCGGCGATCAGCAAGATCGCGCCAGAGCCGATGCGCGCCTTCATTTCATCGACCAAGGCGGGCAGATCCTTGCCCGAAACGCCTTTAAGAACCTGGGCCAAGAACTTGATACCATTCACATCCTTGGCCTCGACACCGTTTGATGTGCCGCCCATGGCCAGCTCGCGGCGCAGTTGCGCCACCTCGTTCATCAAGGCGCGGTTTTCCGACAACAGCCCATCCAGCTTTTGCAAGGCATCTGCCGTATTGGGCGATTTCAGACGCGACAGCACCGCGTGCAGATCATCGGCCGCCTGTTCCAGATGGGCTATCGCCCCGACCCCGGTCAGCGCCTCGATCCGCCGGACGCCCGCAGAAGACGCGGAATCGCCCAGGATGAAGAAGGCGCCGATATCGCCGGTGCGCCCGACATGCGTGCCACCGCACAGCTCCAGGCTATAGGTGTCGCCCTCGATGCCCTTGGCACTGCCGTCAAGGCGCCCCATGGACACCACGCGCACCTCATCGCCATATTTTTCGCCAAAAAGCGCCTGCGCCCCGATCGCGCGGGCGTCATCCGGCGTCATGATCCGGGTTTCAACCGGAGTGTTCTGGCGAATGAAATCATTCACCTCGGTCTGAACCGCATTCAGCTCGGCCGGGGTCAGGCCCTTGCTGTGGCTGAAGTCAAAGCGCAGACGATCCGGCGCGTTCAAGCTGCCCTTTTGCGCCACATGATCGCCAAGCGCCCGGCGCAACGCTTCGTGCAGCAGATGGGTCGCCGAATGGTTGGCGCGGATCCGGGAGCGGCGCGCGTGATCCACGGTCAGCCGGGCGGGTTGGCCCTGTTTCAGGCTGCCCTCCACCACCTTGGCGATATGGATGACCACGCCCGCGGTCTTGCGGGTGTCGGTGACTTCGGCCTTGCCGGTCGCTGTCTCGATCACCCCGGTGTCACCGACCTGACCGCCGGACTCGGCGTAGAACGGCGTCTGGTTCACCACGATCTGCACCTGCTCGCCGCTTTGGGCCGCCTCGATCTTCGCGCCGTCGCGCACCAGCGCGGTGATGACGCCTTCGGCCGCCTCAAGCTCGTAGCCAAGGAATTCGGTCACGCCATGGTCTTCGGCCAGGTCAAACCAGACCTTGCCATCGGCGGCCTCGCCCGTGCCGGACCATGCCGCGCGGGCCTTGGCCTTTTGCTCGGCCATCGCGGCATCGAACCCTGCCACATCCACGGCACGCCCGCGCTCGCGCAGCGCATCCTGCGTCAGGTCGAGCGGGAAGCCATAGGTGTCATAGAGCTTGAAGGCCGTGGCGCCGGGCAGATCGCCGCCGTCGGGCAGGCGCACCAATTCGTCATCCAGCAGCTTCAGCCCGCGATCGAGCGTGGTCTTGAACCGGGTTTCTTCCAGCTTCAGCGTTTCTTCGATCAGGCTTTGCGCGCGGGCAAGCTCGGGATAGGCCGCACCCATCTGGCGCACCAGGGCCGGAACCAGCTTGAACATGACCGGGTCCTGGCTGCCCAGCATATGGGCATGGCGCATGGCGCGGCGCATGATCCGGCGCAGCACATAGCCGCGGCCTTCGTTGGACGGCATCACCCCATCGGCAATCAGGAAGGAGGTCGAGCGCAGATGGTCCGCGATCACCCGGTGATGCGTCTTGCCCGGCCCATCGGGATCGGAACTGGTGGCATGGGCGCTGGCCTCGATCAGGCTGCGCATCAGATCGGTGTCGTAATTGTCATGCTTGCCCTGCAACAGCGCGCCAATCCGTTCCAAGCCCATCCCGGTGTCGATGCTCTGCATGTCCAGCGGGCGCATCGAGCCGTCTGCGAACTGTTCGTTCTGCATGAAGACGTTGTTCCAGATCTCAATGAACCGGTCGCCGTCCTCCTCGGCGCTGCCCGGAGGCCCGCCCCAGATGTGATCGCCGTGGTCATAGAAGATCTCGGTGCAGGGGCCACAGGGCCCGGTCGGCCCCATGCGCCAGAAGTTGTCGTCCGAGGCGATGCGGATCACGCGGCTGTCACCGAAACCGGCAACCTTCTTCCAGATCTCGGCCGCCTCGTCATCGGTGTGATAGACGGTGACAAGCAGCTTGTCCTTGTTCAGCCCGAAATCCTTGGTCAGAAGTTCCCAAGCAAACGCAATGGCTTCGGCCTTGAAGTAATCGCCAAAGCTGAAGTTGCCCAGCATCTCGAAAAAGGTGTGGTGGCGCGCGGTATAGCCCACATTGTCAAGGTCATTGTGCTTACCGCCCGCGCGCACGCATTTCTGCGCCGTGGTGGCGCGCTTGTAATCGCGCGTCTCGACCCCGGTGAACAGGTTCTTGAACTGCACCATGCCCGAATTGGCGAACATCAGCGTCGGGTCATTGCGCGGCACAAGCGGAGAGCTTTCCACAACCTTGTGGCCATTGCGGGCAAAGAAATCGAGATAGGTGGAGCGGATATCGTTCAGCGACGCCATGGTGTCAAAGCCCTTCGGCTGCGGTTTGTCTGGTTCGATCCCATGTAGCGGCCCCTGCGGGGCCTGTCCACCGCGGCCAGCACAAGCTGGCCAAAAACCAATGAAAAAGGCCGGGGAAAGACCCCGGCCCCTGTCCTGCGCCCAAGGCGCGCGATCAGGTGTCCATCACCTCGTCCTCGGCGCTGTCGCCATCGGCCATGTGGAAATCAAGCCCGTTGGCGGCGCGGATCTTGTCCTCGATCTCGGCCGCGATACCGGGGTTCGACTTGAGGAACAGCTTTGCATTCTCGCGCCCCTGCCCGATACGCTCGTCGCCATAGGAATACCACGAGCCCGATTTTTCCACGACCCCGGCCTTCACGCCGATATCGATCAACTCGCCGGTCTTGGAAATCCCCTCGCCATACATGATGTCGAATTCGATCTGCTTGAAGGGCGGGGCCACCTTGTTCTTCACCACCTTGACGCGGGTGGAGTTGCCCACGACCTCGTCCTTTTCCTTGATCGAGCCGATGCGGCGAATATCGAGCCGGACGGAGGCATAGAATTTCAGCGCATTGCCGCCGGTGGTGGTTTCGGGGCTTCCAAACATCACGCCAATCTTCATGCGGATCTGGTTGATGAAGATCACCATGCAATTGCTGCGCCCGATGCTGGCGGTCAGCTTGCGCATGGCCTGGCTCATCAGACGGGCCTGCGCGCCCATCTGCATGTCACCCATGTCGCCTTCGATTTCCGACTTGGGCGTCAGCGCGGCGACCGAGTCGACCACCACAAGGCTGACGGCGCCCGAGCGCACCAGCGTATCGACAATCTCCAGCGCCTGCTCGCCGGTGTCGGGCTGGCTGATCAGCAGATCGTCAAGGTTCACGCCCAGTTTCTTGGCATATTGCGGGTCAAGCGCGTGCTCGGCATCGACAAAGGCGCAGACCCCGCCCTTTTTCTGCTCCTCGGCCACCACATGCAGTGTCAGCGTGGTCTTGCCCGAGGATTCCGGCCCGTAGATCTCGATGATCCGGCCCTTGGGCAATCCGCCGATGCCAAGCGCGATATCAAGCCCGAGAGAGCCCGTCGAGGTTGCCTCGATATCCATGGCCGGGCTGTTTGCGCCCAGTTTCATGATCGAGCCTTTGCCGAACTGACGTTCGATCTGTGCCAGAGCGCTTTCGAGCGCCTTTGCCTTGTCCATTTCGCGCTTCCCGTTCAAATCGAGGAGGTTCGCCACCGCCATTGTCCCGCTCCTTATTTCACAGCCGCAGCACGGCGGCAATCATTGCCCGCGTTCTACAAGTGTTCTTCACCATATGAGATCAAATGCAGAACATTTCAACCAAATTTTCGTAAAATCAGCATATTCACTGTTTGGTTAAGAGGTGGTTTACAGCCGCACAGGAAGGCGGCAATAACGCCGCAATGGCAGGAAATCATGCCCGTGCGCGGGCAATCGGGGGGAGCGGGCAGAGATGCTGGTGTTTTGGGAGCAGCGGCTGGTCATCCTTGCCACGCCGAAAACCGGATCGACCGCGATCGAGGCGGCGCTCGAATCGTTGGCCGCCGTGTCGATTCAACGGCCGCCCGTGCTCAAGCATACCAATGTCGCCCGGTTTCACCGCTTTTTCGGCCCCTATCTGCAAGCGGCGGCGGGCGGGCCGTTCACGGTGGTCGCCCTGATGCGAGAGCCGCGCGACTGGCTGGGCAGCTGGTATCGCTATCGCAGCCGCGACGATATTCCGGAGGCGGCCAAAAGCACCCGTGGGCACAGTTTCGACGCCTTCGTGCGGGGCTGGTGTCAGTCGCCGCGCCCCGCTTTTGCCGACGTCGGCTCTCAGGCACGGTTTCTGGCCGGTGCGGATGGCAAGGGACCGGACCGGATTTTCCGCTATGAGAACATCGACAGTTTTATCGACTTTCTGGAAGACCGGCTGGATTTCCAGATCCTCCTGCCGCAGCTGAACGTCTCGCCCAAGGCGCCGATGGATCTGTCGGCAGAGACAGAGGCGCTTTTGCACACCGCCGCAGCCGAGGATTTCGCGCTCTATCGCAGTCTGGCGTGACAGGCCCCAAGCTGACCCTCGCCTGACGGGGGCTGGCGCGCAGCCCCCGGTTAGTGCAGCTGCCCCTGCACAGTGGTTGCCAGATCGTTCAGCGAGAAGGGTTTGGCCAGGAACACCGAATTGGGCACCCTGCCCTGTTCTTCGGACAGACAGTCTTCGGCATAGCCCGACATGAACACCACCCGCACATCGGGCCGCGCCTCGCGCGCGAGTTTGACCCAGCTGGGCCCGTCCATACCGGGCATGACCACATCGGTCACGAAGACATCGATCTTCAAGCTGTCATCCTCCAGCAGGCGCAGGGCCTCCTCGGCGCAATCCGCCTCCAGCACGGTGTAGCCGCGCAGGCGCAGGGCGCGGCTGGCAAAGGCCCGCACCGGCGCCTCATCCTCCACCAAGAGCACCACGCCTTCGCCTTGCTTCATTACGATCTTGCGCGGCGGTTCCGCGGCGGGGGCGACCAGATCTTCCTCCGTTGCGGCATGGATGGGGAAGTAAAGATGGAACACCGTCCCTTCGTCCACGGTCGAATCGACAAAGATGAAGCCGCCCGATTGCTTGACGATGCCATAGACGGTGGACAGGCCAAGGCCCGTCCCCTCTCCGGGGCGTTTTGTGGTGAAGAACGGCTCGAAGATCTTGTCCAACCGCTCGGGCGGGATGCCGATGCCGGTGTCGATCACCCGGATGGTGGCATATTCGCCGGCAGGCACCACGGCCCGGTCGCGGCGCAACTCGTCATTGAGGGTCAGCGCCTCCGTCTCGACCCGGATCGTGCCGCCTTCGGGCATGGCATCGCGCGCATTGACGACCAGGTTCATCAAGACCTGTTCCAACTGCCGCTTGTCGGCGCGGATCATCCCCAGATCGGGCGCATGCGCCAGCCGCAAGCGCACCTTTTCCCCCACCAGCCGGTTGAGCAGATGCGCCATGTCGGACAGCACATCCTGCAAATCGATCCGCTCGGGCTTCAGCGTCTGCTTGCGGGAGAAGGCCAGCAACTGACCCACCAAAGCCGCCGCGCGATTGGCGTTCTGATTGATCTGCGCCAGATCGGCAAAATCCTTGTCCTCCTTGGCGTGACGCAACAGCAACAGATCGCAATGGCCGCTGATGGCGGTCAGCAGGTTGTTGAAATCATGGGCGATGCCACCGGCGAGCTGGCCAATCGCCTCCATTTTCTGGCTTTGGACAAACTGCGCCTCCAGCCGCTTCATCGCGGTCGCATCCTGGATCACCGCCAGAACACCCGGCCGCCCCCGATCGACAAAGCGGCGCAGGGTCACTTGCTGATAGGAATCTGCCTGACCGCGACGCGCGCGCAACACCTCGGACCCGCCGTCATTGCGTTCGGTCACGACATCGGTAAGCCAGTCCAGCACCGAACGGCCGAGGCCTTCGTAGAGATCGTGAAACATCGGCTGCGCATCGCTTGCCAGATCGAGCGCGTCGCGCGCCGCCTTGTTGGACCATTGCACCTGCCCATTGGCGGAAAACCGCAGCAGCGCCACGGGAAGATTTTCGAAATCCTCCATCATCGTGGCGGTGTTTGCGCTTGGCGCGGCCGGCATCAGATAGATTTCCCGCCGCTCTCCCGCGCCCTCGATCTCGGCCAGAAGGGCGCGCACCGGGCCATCGATGCTTGCGACCTCCACCTCCTCGCCGCTGCGCGGGTTGGGGGTTGAAAACACCCGGTCAAGCCGCTTTGGCCGCCCACCCAGCAGGCGACGCATCGCCTCATTGGTGAACAGGACAATGCCCGCCTTGTTCGCAATCAGCATCGGCAGGCTAAGCCCCTCTGCCCCGCGGCCCGATTGCGCCCGATCCACGAATTCCTCAAGCCGCCAGAGGAAACGTCCTTCGGCAATCTTGTGCACCGACAGGCGCGAATGGCCGCGGCGCGTGACCACATCTTCCCGCGCGGCCCCCGCCACCGCGGCCCGCGCCTGAAGCCGATACATCACCGAGGCGGGGCTGGCAAAATGGTCTTGCAGCGCCGAGACGAGCGTGGGCGCCCCCTGCCCGAACCGCGCCTGGGCCGAGGCGTTGCGGTAGAGCACCTGCCCATGCACATCGGTGGTAAAGCACGGCGTCGCATCCTGCCCGACCAGCAGTGCGACCGAGCGTTCGGCCATCACCTCGGCCCGGTTGGCAAGCCGCACGATCAGCCAGACCATAAGGATGATCGCAACCAGCGTCAGCCCGACCGTGATCGAAAACAGCCGCAGCCCCCCGGCCGGCCCCAGCGCCGCCGTGACCAAAGCCGCCAGAGCCGCCGCCAGAACCATGCCAGAGCGCGACGACAGCCGCCGCGCAACGGCGACGATTTCAGAGCTTCCCTGCACTGCGGCCAACACGTCCCATTCCCATCTGGAGAATCCTGCCCCAAGCACAGCACAGAAATCGTTAAGACGCGCTTAACCCGATCATGTCAGAGGGCCAGACCCACTCAGGGTTGTGTAGGTCAGGCGGGGGAATGCGTCAACAGCGCGAGGAAGAAGCCATCCCCCCCGGTCAGCGGGGTGAAACGCAGGCTTTGCATCACCTGCCAGCCGGGATGGCGCTGCCGGAACGCCTCGATCCGGTCTTCGTTCTCGTCGCGCAAGAACGAACAGGTGGCATAGGCCAAGACCGCGCCCGGCGCCACCATCGGGGCGATGCGGTCCAGAATGGCGTCTTGCAGCGCGCAGGTCTGGCCCAGACGCTCGGCCGTCAGCGCCCATTTGCCCTGCGGATCGCGCCGCCAGCTGCCCGACCCCGAACAGGGCACGTCGGCCAGCACCAGATCAAAGGGCGCGTGCCGCTCGGGCATGTCGGTCAGCGTGATCTTGGCACCGGCGCGCGCGGCGCGAGGGGCAAGGTCACGCATCCGGGCAGGATGGGCGTCATGGGCAAACAGCCGCAGCCGGGCCTGCGCCGCCAGGGCAAGGGTCTTGCCACCGCCGCCCGCGCAATGGTCGAGCACGCGCATCCCGTCGCGCAGACCGACAGCCTGCCCAACGGCCTGCACCACCGCCTGCGACGAGGCGTCCTGCAATTCGACCAGACCATCCCTATAGGCCGCCGAGGTCTGGATCTTGCGCGCCCCTGCCGTCACCTCCAGCGCGGTTGCGGCAAGCGGGTGCGGCTTGGCCTCGATCGCGTCATCTGCCAACAAAGCCATGGCCTTATGGGGCGTTGTTCGCGCGATGTTCACCCGCAGGAACACCGGGGCCCGCTGACGCAAGGCCAGGGCCACAGGCGTCAGATCCGCGCCAAGCGCGTCCGACAGGCGGGGCACCAGCCAATCGGGCAGATCAAGCGCCTCTGCCCCCTCGGGCGCGCGGCCCGTCTCGGTGGCGGCCACGGGGGCCGGGGCATGGCCTTCGCCGGTGAACAGCACGGCGGGGTCTTGCCCGGCCGCACGCAAGGCGCCCAACATCAGGCCGCGCCCGGTGTCCGCCCCGCCAAGCGCCGCAAAAGACCGTCGGCACCGCAGCGCGTCATAGACCAGATCGCGCACCGTCGCGCGGTCGCCCGAGCCGGCAAAGCGGCTGGCCCGACCCCAGTTGGTCAGCGCCTGTTCGGCATTGGCCCCGCCCAGACAGCGGTCCAGAACGTCGATGGCGGCGGCAATCCGCGCGGCGGGGGTCATGCCTCAGCCAACGCGGTAATTCGGGCTCTCGCGGGTGATCTGCACATCATGCACATGCGATTCCTTCAGCCCCGCCCCGGTGATGCGCACGAATTGGCATTTGCTGCGCATCTCGGCCACAGTGGCGCAGCCGGTGTAGCCCATCGCCGCGCGCAAGCCGCCGACCATCTGGTGAATGACCTGCGCGGCCGAGCCCTTGTAGGGCACCTGCCCCTCGATCCCTTCGGGCACCAGCTTGTCGGAGGCCGCGTCCTTCTGGAAATAGCGGTCGGCCGAGCCGCGCGCCATCGCCCCCAAAGACCCCATCCCGCGATAGGATTTGTAGGACCGACCGTTCCACAAGATCACCTCGCCGGGGGATTCGTCGGTGCCCGCGATGGCACTGCCGACCATGGCACAGCTTGCCCCCGCCGCGATGGCCTTGGCGAAATCGCCCGAATACTTGATGCCACCATCGGCGATGATCGGGATATCCCCCGCCGCGCGGGCCGAATCCATGATCGCGGTCAGTTGCGGCACACCAACACCCGCCACGATCCGCGTGGTGCAGATGCTGCCCGGCCCGATACCGACCTTGACCGCATCGGCCCCCGCGCCGATCAGCGCGCGTGTCGCCTCGGCAGTGGCCACGTTGCCCGCCACCACCTGCACGTCATTCGACAATTTCTTGATCCGCTCCACCGCGCGGGCGACACCTTCGGAATGGCCATGGGCGGTGTCGATCACCACCATATCGACGCCCGCATCGATCAACGCCTGGCTGCGTTCAAAGCCCGCATCACCCACCGTGCTCGCCGCCGCCACCCGCAGGCGGCCCATGGCATCCTTGCAGGCGTTGGGGTTCAGCACCGATTTCTCGGTATCCTTGAGCGTCAGCAGACCCGTCAGCTTGCCCGTGCCATCCGTGACCAGCAGCTTTTCGATCCGCCGCGCCTTCATCAGGCTGATCGCTTGCTCGCGGTCCACGGGTTCGTGCAACAGCGCCAGGTTTTCCGAACTCATCATCACCGATACCGGCGTCTTGTCGTCGCTGGCAAAGCGCATGTCGCGGTTGGTGACGATCCCCAGCACCCGGCCCTGACCATCCACCACCGGAAAGCCGGTGATGTTATAGCGCTCCATCAGCACCTTGGCATCGGCCAGCGTCTGATCGGGGGTGAGCGTGATGGGCGCATAGACCACGCCCGACTCGAACCGCTTGACGCGCCGCACCTCGCGCGCCTGCGCCTCAAGGTCCAGATTGCGGTGGATCACCCCGATCCCGCCGGCCTGCGCCATGGCAATCGCCATGCGGCCTTCGGTCACGGTGTCCATCGCGCTGCTCAGCAGCGGGATGTTCATCCGTATGGATTTGGTGACAAAAGTCGATGTATCCGCTTCGGACGGCAAGACCGAGGAGGCCGCCGGAACCAGCAGAACATCGTCAAAAGTGAGAGCCTCGCGAATCTCCATGGGAGCCTCCAAAGGAGTGATCGTTTGGCGGTTCCCTGTTTCACGGGATGTCGGGGGATGCAAGCGAAAATGCCCGTCGCGGCGCCGGTCACAGGTCGCGGTAGCGCCGTTCCTGCCGGGCGGTCCAGCGCAGGGTCAGCTGCCAGCCGGCCTCGTCTTGCGTTTCCGCCTCGACCACGCCCTGGGCATGCAGCCAGGCATGGCGCTTGCCCTCGCTGAACGGCAGGCTGATCTGGCGTTCGGTCTTTTCCTCGTCGAAGCTGCGGGAAATCCGGTCAAGCAGGGCATCCACCCCTTCGCCGGTCAGGGCGGACACGGCCAGCACATCGGGCCGGGCCTGCACCTGCGCGGCCAAAGCCTCGCGCGCGGAACCCGTGACGAGATCCAGCTTGTTCCACACCTCAAGACAGGGTGTGGCCTTGTTGACGCCCAACGAACCCAGGATCTCTGTCACATCGGCGGCCTGTTCGGCAGATTCGGGATGCGCGATATCGCGCACATGCACGATCAGATCGGCCGAAAGCACCTCCTCCAGCGTGGCGCGAAAGGCGGCGACAAGCTGGGTCGGCAGGTCCGAGATGAAGCCCACCGTATCGGACAGAATGATCTTGCGCCCTGCCCCGCCGCGCGCCTCTGGCAACACCAGCCCGCGCATCGTGGGGTCGAGCGTGGCAAACAGCATGTCCTTGGCCAGAACCTCGGCCCCCGTCACCCGGTTGAACAGCGTGGATTTGCCCGCGTTGGTATAGCCCACCAGCGCCACGATCGGGAAGGGCACCTTCTTGCGGGCGGCGCGGTGCAATTCGCGCGTCTTGACCACCTTGGCCAATTGCCGCTTCAGCCGCAGCACCTGATCGTCGATGGCGCGGCGGTCGGCCTCGATCTGCGTCTCGCCGGGCCCGCCGACAAAGCCAAAGCCGCCGCGCTGCCGTTCAAGATGGGTCCAGGCCCGCACCAGCCGCGTGCGCTGATAGGACAGCGCCGCCAGTTCCACCTGCAACACCCCTTCGCGCGTGCGGGCGCGGTCGGCGAAAATCTCAAGGATCAGGCCGGTGCGGTCAAGCAGCTTGACCCCCCATTCCTTTTCCAGATTGCGCTGCTGCACCGGCGAGACGGGGCCATCGACCAGCACCAGCCCCACCTTCAGCGCCTTGAACCTTGCGCCCAACTCCTCGACCTTGCCCGACCCGAACAGCATCCCCGGATGCAGGCGCGGCAAGCGCACCACCTCGGCCCCCACCACCTCCATCGCGGGAAGGGCGGCGGCAAGGCTGACGGCCTCGGCCAGCCCATGTTCGGGCAGGCGACGACCGGGGGCGGATTTCACATCAGGATGCAGCACGAAGGCCCGCATCGCGGGCCCTTCGCTTTCATAGGTGTCGATCCCGGTGCCGCGTTCGGCCCAGAAGTCACCGTCATCCTCGTCGTCCGGCAGGTCGGAAATCAGTCTTCACCTTCATAAAGGTTGATCGGCGCGCCCGGCATGATGGTGGAAATGGCATGCTTGTAAACAAGCTGCGATTGGCCATCCCGGCGCAACAGCACGCAGAAATTGTCAAACCAGGTGATGACACCCTGCAACTTGACCCCGTTGATCAAAAATATCGTTACTGGAACTTTTGCCTTGCGGACGTGATTCAGGAAAGCGTCCTGCAAATTCTGTTTATCACCGGCCATTCTGTCTGTGCCCTTAATGCTTGCGCGTTTTGTCCCTGTCCCTCGGCTTTCTTGGCGACCGATGGCGCATTGCCGGGCAGTATGGGGCGCGAATCGCAGAGATTCCAGCCCAAAAATCAGTCCGTTACCGAAGCGTCCCCTAGCGTTGCCAACTGGACGGCGCAAAAAGCGCCAAAAGCGCCAGGGTCTCCAGCCGGCCGACCACCATCAGCATGGCCAGAAAGGCCTTGGCCAATCCCCCAAGATCAGCATAGCGGATCGGGCTTGCCCCGGCCAGATCGGCCAGCTGCCCGGTCGTGGACAAGGCCGCCAGCGTCAGGATCAGCGCATTTTCAAACGGCAGACCGAACAAGGCCAGCACCGCGGTGCCAAAGGAAATCGACAGCGCGAACAGCATGAAGAACAGCCAGGCGAAATAGGCGCCCTCGCGCCGCAGCCGCCGTGCCTGCTGCCCCTGCCCGCCGATCGAGGACGGGTGGATCAGCCGCTCCAACTCACGCTCGCCGTGCCGGAACAGCGCATAGACCCGAAGCAGCTTGACCCCGCCCGCCGTTGTCGCAACCCCGCCCCCGATGATCGCCAGCCCCAAAAGCACCAGCCCCGGACTGGGCAACCCCGACCAACTGCGCGCGGCCGCCCATTCGCCGGATTCATATCCCGTGGTGGTCAGGAAACTGACCGCCATGAAGAACGTCCCCCACAGCGCGCGCAGCGCCGAGATCGTGTCGTCGCTGGCCTCCTCGCCGATGGCGCCGATGAAATGGCGGAAAAACAGCACCACCGTGGTCAGAAGCACCAGAAACACCGCCAAGCGCACCTCGGGGTCGCGGTGCAGCGGGCCCTGCATCAAGGCAAGCTGCATCCCCGGCATGAACCGCCGCGTCACCGCCAGCATGAGGAACAGCACGATCAACGCCTCGCCCCAGAGCCCGGTGCTGAGCGCGCTCAGGTCCTCCACCGGCCCGATCCCGGATGTGGAAACCGTCCCCATCGCATGGATCAGCGCCAGGAAATTGACCTCGCCCGCGACCATCAGCAAGAGCCACAGCAGCAGCGTCAGGCCCAGATAGATCGGAAACAGCAGCAGCGTATAGCGCAAGAAGCGCTGCGCCGGATCGGCCACGCGGGTGATCTGGCTCAGCCCATCGGCCCCCCGCCCCGGCGCACGGCCCGACATCACCTCGACCCCGCCAAGGTTCATCGGGGCCAGGATGGCGGTGGCCGCGACAAGGATGAACAGCCCCCCCAGCCAGCCAACGGTCGCGCGCCACAGATGCAAGGACGGCGCAAGCCGCCCCGGCGTGTCATAGAGCGTGGCACCCGTGGTGGTGAAACTGGACACCATCTCGAACCAGGCATTGGCAAAACTGGTGTCCGGCACCGCCTGCGCCACGGGTATCGCAAAGATGACCGGCATCAGCGCATAGGCCCCGACCAGCGAGGCAAGCTGGCTGCGCGCCACATTGCGCGGGCGCCAGTTCGAGGTGGCCAGCCAGACCATCCCCGTCACGATCAGCACCAGCACACCCGAGTAGAAGAACGACTGCGCCACGCGGTCCATATCGGTCAGGGTGGCATGCACCGCCGGCAGGAACATCGCAAGCCCCGCCAGCGCCGACAGCGTGACCAGCAAGGGCGTGGCAAGCAGCCTTTCACGCAGCATCAGAAGAAATCGATGGAGACCTGCAACAGCCGCTCCACCTCCCGCACATCATGGGCCATGGCGAAGAGCGCGATCACATCGCCCGCTTCCAGCCGCAATTCGGCATTGGGTTTCACAACCTTGTCGCCTTTCATCACGCCGCCGACCAGCACGCCTTCGGGAAAGTCGATCTCGCGGATCATCTTGCCGGCCAGCGAACTGGTGGACAGGATCTGTGCCTCGATCATCTCGGCCTCGGCATCGCCGATGGAATAGACCGCCCGAACCCGGCCGTGGCGGATATGGCGCAGGATCGACGACACCGTGGTGGCGCGCGGGTTGATGTAGGCGTCGATGTCAAGCGGTCCCATCATCGGCGCAAGGGTCGGATCGTTCACCAGCGCGATGGCCATTTGACAGCCCGCCTGCTTGGCGCGCACCGCGACCAGAAGGTTGGTCTTGTCATCATCCGTGACCGCCAGCACCGCATCGGCGCGGTCGATGGCGGCCTCCATCAGGATGTCCATATCCATCCCGTCGCCGTGCAAGACGATGGTGCGTTCCAGACTGTCGGCGGCGCGTTCGGCGACGGGGCGCGATTTCTCGATGATCTTGGCGCGCACCCGGTCAGACCGCGCCTCCAGCGCGCGGGCCACGCCAAGCCCTACGTTTCCACCGCCGATGATGACGATGCGTTCCTGCTTTTTGGTTTTCTTTCCAAAGATTTCCAGCGCGCGGTTCACGTCTTCGGAATGGGTGAAGACATAGATCTGATCGCCCGCGAAAAGCTGATCGCCGGGATCGGGGGCAAACAGGCGCCCTTCGCGGCGCACCCCCACCACAATGGCGCGCAGCGTGGAAAACAGATCGTTCAGCTGGCGCAGCGGTGTGTTCAACACCGGGCATTCATCATCCAGCGCAATCCCAAGCAGTTGCGCGCGGTTCAGCATGAAACTTTCGGTGTCAAAGGTGCTTGGCGCGGCCAGCCGTTGCAACGCCGCCTCGGCCACTTCACGTTCGGGGCTGATGACCACATCGATCGGCAGATGGTCGCGGCGATACAGATCGGAATAGATCGCATCCAGATAGCTTTGCGCCCGCAGACGCGCGATCTTGCGCGACACGCCGAACACCGAATGGGCCACCTGACAGGTGACCATGTTCACCTCGTCGGAATGGGTGGCCGCGATGATCAGATCGGCATCGCGCGCGCCCGCCCGCTCCAACACGTCGGGATATGAGGCAAAGCCCGCAACGCCCTGAACGTCAAGCGTATCTGTCGCCCGGCGCACCAGATCGGGGTTCACGTCAACCACCGTCACGTCATTGCGTTCGGATGACAACTGACGCGCGATCTGCCAGCCGACCTGACCCGCGCCGCAGATGATGACCTTCATGTCAGCCCCTTATCCCATGGCCAACAGCCCAAGACCGCGGCACAGGGTCTTTGCATCGCAGAAGGCGCGGTCCGGGTCAATGTTGTGCCGATCAGCCTTCGTCGTCGTCGCCATCATCGTCGAAATGCGCGGACCGGCCACCGGATTTGGACGTGGTGACAACACCCAGCGATTTCAGCTTGCGATGCAGCGCCGACCGCTCCATTCCGACGAAATTCGCCGTCCGGCTGATGTTGCCGCCAAAGCGGTTGATCTGCGTCAGCAGATATTCGCGCTCGAACACCTCACGCGCTTCGCGCAGGGGCAGCGTCGCCATCGCACCGCCCAGCACAAGCCGCCCGTTGCCCTCCACCGCCGCTTCCTGCCCGGGAAGTTCGCTCGCCTCGATCGGTCCCGACGGCTCGCCCAGGATCAGCACCCGTTCGATCACATTGCGCAACTGGCGCACGTTGCCGGGCCAGGCGGTGGTTTGCAGCATCGCCTCGGCCTCTTGCGTCAGGGTCCGCGCGGGCAATCCTTGCGTGCGGTGAAACAGATCGATGAAATGGCGCGTCAGTTCGGGAATATCCTCGCGCCGTTCTTCCAGGCTGGGCACCGGGATCGGCACCACGTTCAGCCGGTCGTAAAGCTCCTGACGGAAGCGGCCCGCCGCGATTTCCGACCGCAGGTCGCGCGTGGTGGAGGAAATCACCCGCAGATCGACCCGCACCTTATCGGTGCCGCCTGACCGGGTGAATTGCTGGTCCACCAGAACGCGCAGGATTTTCGACTGGGTGCCAAGCGGCATGTCGGCCACTTCGTCGAAATAAACAACGCCGCCATGTGCCTGTTCCAGAAGACCTTTTTCGATTCCGCGCTCGGGCGTCTCGCGGCCGAACAGCACCTCCTCCATCCGGTCGGGTTCGATGGTCGCCGACGAGACGGAAACGAAGGGCGCGCTTGCCCGGTTGGAATTGGAATGGATGAAGCGCGCCGCCATCTCCTTGCCGCTGCCCGATGGCCCGGTCAGCATCACCCGGCCATTGGATTTGGTGACTTTCTCCAACTGCGCCTTGAGCGCGCGAAAGGCCGGGGATGAGCCCAGCATCTCGGCGCTGCTGACCTCGCGCCGGCGCAGATCGGCGTTTTCGCGCCGCAGACGGCTGGTTTCCATCGCGCGGCTGACCACCACCATCAACTGGTCGATGTTGAAGGGCTTTTCGATGAAATCATAGGCGCCCTGCTTGATCGCCGCGACCGCGATTTCGATATTGCCATGGCCCGAGATGATGACGACCGGCACATCCGGGTTGTCGCGTTTCACGGTCTTGAGGATGTCGATCCCGTCCATCCGGCTGTCTTTCAGCCAGATGTCCAGAATCATCAGGCTTGGCGGATCGGCGTTGATCTCGGCCATGGCTTCGTCGGAATTTCCTGCCAGACGAACAGCATAGCCTTCGTCCTTCAGAATATCGCCAATCAATTCGCGGATATCTTTTTCGTCATCGACTATCAAAATGCTCATCTCAGCCTCCCTGGCCTGCCGCGGCCATGTTGTTGCGCGCCCGTTTGCGGGTCAGGCGGGGCAGACGGATTTCCGCCATCGCCCCCGCATGGGCATTTCCGTCGAACACCGGCGCATCGAGGAGGGCGAGTGTGCCGCCATGCTCCTCGATGATCTTCTTCACGATGGGCAGGCCAAGGCCGGTGCCCTTTTCGCGGGTGGTGACATAAGGTTCAAACAGCCGCGCGCGGTCGGGCGGCAGGCCAGTGCCATTGTCCATGATGCGGATCGTGACGCCATCATCATCGGGCAGCATCGCGATGCGGATTTCGGGCACAAGACCATCGGGCGCACCCTTTTCTTTCAGCGTTTCAATGGCTTCGCCCGCGTTCTTGATCAGGTTTGTAAGCGCCTGGGTGATCATGGTCGCGTCAAGTTCCATGATCTGCGGCGTGGCCGGAATATCGGCCTTGAAGCGCACATCGGGCTGGCCACTTTCCTGCAAGGTCAGCGCGTCGCGCAGGACTTGCGTCAGATCCGTTTCGCGCCGGTCGGGTTCGGGCATCCGGGCGAATTTGGAAAACTCATCAACAATGCGGCGCAAGTCATTGGTCTGGCGCACAATCACATCGGTGTATTGTTCCAGGTCCGCCGGTTCGCGCACCTGATCGCGGAACTTGCGCTTGATCCGCTCCGCCGACAGCGCGATCGGGGTCAGCGGGTTCTTGATCTCATGCGCGATGCGCCGCGCGACATCGCCCCAGGCGGCCATCCGCTGCGCGCTGACCAGATCGGTCACATCGTCAAAGGCGATCACATAGCCTTCAAGCCGCCCCTGATCGCTGCGCCGCACGCTGATGCGCACCAGCAGGCTTTCCAGCGTGCCCTTGCGCGTCAGCCGCACCTCCTCCTGCACCGCGGCGGAACTGCCATCGCGCAGACGGTCGAACAGCGGGCCGAACTCGGGCACCGCTTCGGCCAGCGGCTGGCCATGGCCGCCATTGACCATGTCGAGAAGCCGCTCGCCGGCCCGGTTGACGAAATCGATCTGGCCTTCGGGGTTCAGACCGATCACCCCGGCGGTCACGTTCGACAGCACGCTGTCGAACAGCCGGCGCCGCCGTTCGGTCTGGCGGTTGTTTTCCACCAAAGCCTCGCGCTGGCCCTTGAGCTGCCGGGTCATCTGGTTGAACAGCCGCCCCAGCATGGCGATTTCGTCATCGCCGGGTTCCTCGACCACCTGCACGTCCAGATCACCGCCGCCCACGCGCTGCGCCGCCCCCGCCAGCCGCCCCACCGGGCGCGACAGGCGTTCGGCGAACCACAGGCCAAGCCAGGTGGCGGCAAGGATCAGGATGATGGCAAAGCCAAGATAGATCAGGCCAAAGTTGAACAGCACCCGGCCGCGATCCGACTCCAGCTGATTATAGAGCCGCACGGTTTCCTGCGTGCTGTCGAGGAGCGACAGAAGCTCGCCATCCACGGTGCGGCTGACATAGAGATAGCGGTCGGCAAAGGCGTCCAGCGCCACGATGGCGCGGAATTCGTTGTTCTGCCAGTCTTCGATCACCTGCGGGCCTTCGGTGCGGGCAAGCGCCAAAGCCTCGGGCGGCGGGGTTTCGAAATCGAACAGATAGGACCTTTGCCCCCGCGTCAGAAGCGTGCCCGCGCCATCGACCAGAAACGCCTCCTTGAGCCCGCGCTGCACCAGGGCCTGCCCTTGCGACAAAAGCGGGCGCAAGCCATCGTCGCGCAGGAAAAAGGTCGATTGCTTGGCCACGTTCAGATAGGCGGCAAGGCTGACCGCGTCCTCGATCAGATCGTCGCGGCTTTGCCGTTCATAGGCCTGCGCCGCCGAAAGCGAGGTGCCCACCACCGAGCGCACGCGTTCGGAAAACCACCCCTCCAGCCCGATGTTCACCGTCAGCACCGCAAACACCGCAACCAGCACCGTCGGCACCAGCGCCACAAGCGCGAACACCCCCGAGAGCCGCAGGTGCAGCCGCGATCCCGCCGACTGGCTGCGCCGGTCAGCGACCAGCCGCAGGATGCGCGCCAGGACCAGTGCCGCGACCACAAGGATATAGACCACATCCGCCAAAAGGACGAGCCGCAGCGCCGGGCTGTTCGACCCCTGGCTGAACGGGCCAAGCGTCAGAAAGGTCAGAACCGCCAGAACCGGGCCCAGAAAGACCAGCCCAAAGGTGGTGGCGGTCTGCCATCGCCTTTGCCGGCGCAGGCGCGACAGCCGATCCCAGGCTGCGGTTCCCAATGCGCGCTGCACCTTTGTCTTACCCCCCGATGCGGGCACGCGCCGCGTGCCCAATCCGCCACATCCTGTGCCTGATCCGCCATGGGGCGATTTGGGCACGTTCGATGTTGCGGTTTTACATCAGCTTGCGCCTGCGTGTCACGCGGATATCGAGATCGGTGATCTTCTTACGCAAGGTATTGCGGTTGATGCCAAGAAGATCGGCACATTTTGCCTGATTACCCGCTGTGGCATCCAGCGCGATTTCTATAAGCGGCATCTCTACTTCGCGCAAAATCCTCTGGTAAACCCCGGCGGGCGGCAGTTGCCCGCCGTGCAGATCGAAGTAGCGCTTGAGATGCCGGGCCACACTGGCCGAGAGCTTTTCATTCTCGCCCCCGCCCTTCAGAGGCTCCATCACCGGCTGATTGCCCAGCACCGATTCGACCTCGCCCCGGCTGATTTCCGCCTCTGAGGAGGTGACCATCAGCCGCCGCAGGGTGTTTTCAAGCTGGCGCACATTGCCGGGCCAGGAATAGCCGCGCACCAGATCGCGCGCGTCATTCGACAAGCGCCGCACCGCGCCGAAATCGCGTTCGGACCGGGCAAGGAAGTGATCGGCCAGAAGCGGAATGTCATCCACCCGCTCGCGCAAGGACGGAACATGCAGGGTCACGCCGGACAGCCGGTAGAACAGGTCCTGCCGGAAGGCGCCCGCCTCCATCCGCGCGGCCAGATCGACCTGACTGGTCGCCATCACCCGCGGCGCACCATCGCCCATCTGGTCGAGCATGCGCACGATGCGCGCTTGCGTCTCATCGTCGTAATCGGCCACCTCGTCGAACACGAGGCTGCCGCCCTTTGCCCGCATCACAAGGGTGGAGGGGCCATCCATGCCTTGCAGATCGCCCGCCTGCGCCACCACGAAGGGCTGGCTGCGGCGGTCGGAAAAATCATGGATGGCGCGCGCGATCAGGCTTTTGCCGGTGCCCGACTCGCCGGTGATCAGCACGGCCAGATCGGTGTTCATCACCCGCGCCACCAGCCGGTAAAGCGCCTGCATCGCCGGGGTGCGGCCCACCAGCGGCAGATCGTCGCCGGGGTCTTTCAACGGCTGCACCGCAATCTTCGGCGCGCGCCGCTTTTGTTCCAGCGCGCGGGCCGATCGCTTCATCAGATCGGGCAGGTCAAAGGGTTTGGGCAGGTAATCATAAGCCTCGGCCTCGGCGGCCTGAATGGCGGTCATGATGGTGTTTTGCGCCGAGATCACGATCACCGGCAGGCCGGGGCGCATCTTGCCGATCCGCGGCAGCGCATCCAGACCATTGCCGTCGGGCATGATGACATCGGAGATCACCAGATCACCCTTGCCCTCCTCGACCCAGCGCATCAGCGTCATCAGGCTGGAGGTCGCATGCACCTTGCACCCGGCCCGCGTCAGCGCCTGGGTCAGCACGGTTCGGATCGTGCGGTCGTCATCTGCCACCAGAACAGTGCCGTCCATCTGAATTACTCCATTTTCTTGGGGGCCACGGGCAAGGACACGCGGAAAGCGGTGCGTCCGGGCACCGATTCCACCTGAACCCAACCTTCGTGGTCGGATATGATCTTTGACACCAGCGCGAGGCCAAGGCCGGTGCCGTTCTCGCGGCCCGAGACAAAGGGTTCAAAGATATCGGCGGCGATTTCCGGCGGGATGCCGGGGCCATCGTCGATGATTTCCACCGTCAGCGGCAAGACCGAAGGCGTGCCGGATTTGCGGCGCAGACGCAGCGACAGGTCGTAAAAGCTGCGCAAGCGGATGGTGCCGGGTTGGCCGCGGCTGGCTTCGGCCGCGTTCTTGATCAGGTTCAGAAAAACCTGCATCAGCTGGTCGCCATCGGCAAGCGTGGGCGGCAACGAGGGGTCGTAATCCTCGATGATCGTCATATGCGCGGCAAAGCCCACCATGGCAGATTTGCGCGCCCGGTCGAGCGCGTCGTGAATATTGACCGGCCGACGCTCGGGCGGGCGCAGGTTGCCGAACTGTTCGACCTGTTCCAGCAATTTGACGATGCGCCTTGTTTCCTCGACGATCAGATCGGTCAGCTCGCGGTCTTCGGAACTCGCGTTCATGCTGATCAGCTGGGCCGCGCCCGAAATGCCGGCAAGCGGGTTCTTGATCTCATGCGCCAGCATTTCCGCCATGCCGATCGCCGATTTTGCCGCCGATTTCACGCTCATCGCCCGGCCCAGACGGTCGGCGATATCGCGCGGCGACAGCAGCAGCATCAGGAAATCGGGATTGTCGTGCATCGGGGCAACCTGAAGGTTGCATTGCACCGGCGCGCGTTCGCCCGTCGTGACATCGACATCGTTGATGAAGATCGGCGACTGGTTCGACCGGGCGCGCAGGAACGCCTCCTCCATCGGCGCGTCGATCGCCAGACGGTCCAGCACCGGCTGCCCCATCAGGCTGCGGGACGACAGGTTCAGAAAGGTTTCGGCGGCGGGGTTCACTTCGGTGATGCGGCCGTCGGCGCCGATCAGCAGCGCGGGGATGGGCAGGCTTGCCCAGATCACGCCCGGCACAGGATAGGGCGTGCGGTAGGGGGTCATGCGGCGGCCCTTCCCGAACTGGCAAAGCTGGCGCGCAGCAGCCGGATCACCTGAGCCGGATCATCGCAGGTCAACACGGCGGCCCGATGCGACAGCGCGCCCGCCTCCTCCAGATACCAGGACAGATGCTTGCGCGCGGTCTTGACGCCAAGCGCCGTGCCGTAGAACGACAGCTGCGCCTCATAATGCTCGACGATCAGCTCGGCCCGTTCGGCGCCTTGCGGAATGCGTGGCGCGGGCGTGCCGTAAATCCGATGCGCGATGTCGGCCAGCCGCCAGGGCGCGCCTTGCGCCCCGCGCCCGACCATCACCCCATCCGCCCCCGAAAGGTGCAGGGCGCGCGCCGCGCTGTCGGCATCGACGATATCGCCATTCGCGATCACCGGGATCGACACGGCCTGTTTCACCGCCCGGATCGCGGCCCAATCGGCGGCGCCCTTGTAAAACTGATTGCGGGTCCGGCCATGGATGGTGATCATCTTGATGCCCGCGTCTTCGGCGATGCGGGCAATCTGCGGCGCGTTCAGGCAATCGCTGTCCCAGCCCAGCCGGGTTTTCAGGGTCACGGGCAGTTTGACCGCCCCCACCACCGCCTTGATCAGATCGGCGGCCAGTTCGGGTTCGCGCATCAAGGCCGATCCGCAGGCGCCATTCCCGCCCGCAGCGGTCACGCGCTTGGCCGGGCAGCCCATGTTGATGTCGATCACCCGCGCCCCCTGCCCTTCGGCATAGCGCGCGGCCTCGGCCATCCAATATGGATCGCGACCGGCAAGCTGCACCGACGTCGCCGCCTCGCCAAAGCCGAGTTCGGCCTTGGCACGCGCAAGCGGGCGGGCCTGCACCACCTCTTGGCTCGCGATCATCTCGGACACCACCAGCCCGGCCCCGAAACGCGCCACCATCCGGCGGAACGGCAGGTCGGTGATCCCCGCAAGTGGCGCCAGCAGCACCGGAGGATCGATCACGACAGTGGAAAGCGAGATGGCCATTTGCCCAATCCTTATGCGCCATAGGGCGAGGTAATCCGGTTTTACGCGGATAACAAAGCCGGATGGTCTATGAAATGGTTCAAAAACATGCAATGCCCAAAATTTGGGCATTATCGCGTGTTTTCTGCGCAAGTTGCGCAAGTCTTTTCTCTGAATTAAGCACAGGTGGAGAGAGGTGCCCATGACCACAGCCGCCATCATCGTTGCCGCAGGCCGTGGCACCCGCGCCGGGGGCGATCTGCCAAAGCAATGGCAGCTACTGGCCGGAAAGCCGGTGCTGGACCACACGATCGATGCGTTTTTCGGCCGGGTCGATCGGGTCTGTGTGGTGATCCATCCCGACGATCTGCCACGCGCCGCCCGATTTGGCTTGCCGCTGGTGGCGGGGGGCGCGACGCGGGCCGAGTCGGTGCGCAACGCGCTGGACTCGCTGGCCGGCACTGGCGTGACCAAAGTGTTGATCCATGATGGCGCGCGCCCCCTGGTGACGCCACGGGTGATAGGCGATGTGCTGGCCGCGCTGGATCACAGCGTGGGTGCCGCCCCTGCCCTGCCTGTCACCGATGCGCTGTGGCGCGGGGGGGCAAGCGTGACGGGCACCGCGCCGCGCGACGGGCTGTGGCGCGCGCAGACCCCACAGGGCTTTCGCTTTGACGCGATCCTTGCCGCGCACCGTGCCCATCCGGGCGGGGCGGCAGATGATGTCGAGGTGGCGCGCGCGGCTGGCCATGACGTGCGCATCGTGCCCGGCGATGAAGACAATCTGAAACTGACCTTTGCCGCGGATTTTGCCCGGGCGGAGCGTATTCTGAAGGACCGCAAGATGGATATCCGGCTTGGCAACGGCTATGATGTTCACGCCTTTACCGAAGGTGACGGGGTGTGGCTTTGCGGGGTCAAGGTGCCGCATGGGCGCGCGCTTCTGGGCCATTCCGATGCCGATGTCGGCATGCATGCCCTGACCGATGCGATCTATGGCGCGCTGGCCGAAGGCGATATCGGCGTGCATTTCCCGCCTTCGGACCCGCAGTGGAAGGGGGCGGCCAGCGAGATCTTCCTGCGGCACGCGATGCAGCGGGTTGCGGCACGGGGCTATGTGCTTGCCAATTGTGATGTGACATTGGTGTGCGAGCGGCCAAAGATCGGTCCGCATCAGGCGGCGATGCGCCAAGCGCTAGCCGCGATCATGGGGGTCGAGATGGACAGGATCAGCGTGAAGGCCACCACGTCGGAACGCCTTGGCTTTACGGGGCGCGAGGAAGGCATCGCGGCCCTTGCAACCTGCGCGTTGGTGCGGGCGTGATCCGGGCGATCACCACCTTTGGCTATCTGGGCCTGTTGCGCCCGGCGCCGGGCACCTGGGGTTCGGCGGCGGCGGTCGCACTCGGGCTGGGCATCGACCGCTTTCTTGGCTTCCCCGCCCTTGTCGTGGCGACGCTTGGGGTCACGGCGCTTGGCTTTTGGGCCTGCGGGCAGGCGCTGCGGGATCGGCCGGGCGAAGATCCGTCCGAAATCGTCATCGATGAAGTCGCGGGCCAATGGCTGGCCTTGCTGTTCCCCGCTGCGGCCTTCTGGGCGCGCGGGGTCGAGGATTGGGCGGTCGTGGCCTATCCCGGCTGGATCGCGGCTTTCGTGTTCTTTCGCCTGTTCGACATCTGGAAGCCCTGGCTGGTGGGCCGGGCCGACCGCCGCCACGATGCGGCGGGGGTCATGCTGGATGATCTTTGGGCCGGGCTGTTTGCCGGGCTTGCCGTGATGGTCTCGGCGGGTGTCGCGCATGGAGTGTTGATGCAATGAACGCCGAACAGGTTCTGGCCCTTGCCCGGGCAAAGGGCATCCGCATCGCCATCGCCGAAAGCTGCACCGGCGGGCTGATCGCCGCCACGCTGACCGAGGTGCCGGGGTCATCTGATGTGTTCGATCGTGGCTTTGTCACCTATTCCAACCGCGCCAAGCAGGAAATGCTGTGGGTGCAGGAAAAGACCCTGCTGGCCCATGGCGCGGTGAGCGAGCAGGTCGCGCATGAGATGGCCGAAAACGCGCTGTTCCGGTCGGGCGTGGGCCTTGCCGTGTCGGTGACGGGCATTGCCGGGCCCGGCGGATCGGAGTTCAAGCCCGAGGGGCGGGTGTGCTTTGGCCTGGCGCAGTCCTTGCGCGATGTGCACACCGAAACGGTGGAATTCGGCGCAATCGGCCGCGCCAAGGTGCGGCAGGCCACGGTGGATTATGCGCTGGCCCTGCTGGGCGCGGCCCTGCGCCAGATGCCGGGCCGCGAGGGGTGATCTAGTTCACCGCCGCCACCCGCTTCAGATAGGCCGCAACCGCCGCACGGTCGCTTTCGGGCAGCCTGGCCATGTTTTCCACCACATGCGCCATGTGACCGCCCACCGAATCGTAGTCGGGGGTAAATCCGCTTGTCAGGTATTCGATGATCTCGGCCTCGCTCCAGTCCAGCGCGGCGGGGGTGATGTTCGGGATCGTGCCCTGCCCCGAGGGATTGGGCGCCCCGGCCAGCCAGCGCGCGGTCTGAAGCCCGCCAAGCGCATCGCGCGGGGTGTGGCATTCGGCGCAATGGGCCATCGCCTCGGCAATGTAGCGCCCGCGCACCTCCTCTGCGGTCAGATCGCCCTGCACCACGAAATCGGTATCGCTGTTGAGCAATTTCCAGCCCCCCACAAGCCGGCGGATGGAATAGGGAAAATTCACCTGATGCGGCGCGCTGGGCGTTGCATCGGGCGGCAGGGTTTGCAGATAGGCGTAAAGATCGGCCACATCCTGCGGTTCCATCTTGGCATAGGCGCCATAGGGCAAGGCAGGGTAATAATGCGCGCCATCGGGCGACACCCCGCGTTGCAGCGCATTCGCCAGATCAAGCAGCGACCAGCCGCCGATGCCCTGCACCGGATCGGGGCTGATATTGGGCGCGATGAAGGTGCCAAAGGCCGTGGGAAAGGCCTGACCACCCGCCAGCACCAGCTGCGCCTCGCCCACGGCGCCGGGCGCCATGTGACAGGAGGCGCAGCCCGTGGCATGAAACACCGCCGCCCCGCGCACCGCATCACCGGTGACTGCGGCAAAGTGATCGTCAGGCAGGGTCTGCGGCAGGGTCAGCCCCCAGAACCCCGCGGCACCAAGCGCCGCCGCCCCCGCCAGAACCGCCCAAAGCCTCATGTCGCGCCCCCGTCGTTCAGTGCCTGTGTCCTTCGGCCGCACCCTATCGGAAAAGACCGGAAAGGCAGATCACCTTTTCGCAACCAGGCTCAGGGCCGAACCTTTTGTGGCGTCAACGCCTCGGGCCAGCCCCAGATATATTCCAGCCCGAAGATTGCGAGGCACGCCAGAACCACCCCGACCACCAGCTTGACGCGCCCCCAGGAGGGCGGGTTGCGCACCCATTGCGCCATGCGCAGCAACCAGACCGGATTCATGACACCCCTTCCGTGAAACGCACCTTGCCGATGAAGGGAAGATTGCGATTGCGCTGCGCGAAATCAATGCCATAGCCCACGACAAATTCGTCGGGAATTTCAAATCCGGTCCAATCGGCCTTGATCGGCACCTCGCGCCGGGACGGTTTGTCCAGCAGCGCGCAGACCCTGAGCCGCGCAGGTTCGCGCGCCTTCAGCAGATGGATCACATGGCTGAGGGTGAAGCCCGTGTCCACGATATCTTCGACCAACAGGACGTCGCGCCCCGCGATCTCGCCGCGCAAGTCCTTGAGAATGCGCACCTCACGCGAGGAATGCATGGCATCGCCATAGCTCGACGCCTCGAGGAAATCGACTTCCACCGGCAAGTCGATCTCGCGCACGAGATCAGCGATAAAGACAAACGAGCCGCGCAACAGGCCCACGACGACCAGCTTGTCGGTGCCCGAAAAATGCGCGGTGATCTCTCGCGCAAGCGCCTCTACCCGCGCGGCGATGGCTTTGGCGCTGATCATCTGATCGATCACATACGGCGATTGCGTCATGGCGTCCCCTTGATTTCCCCCCGCGTTCTAATCAATTGCAAGGACGAAGTCACGGAACTGCTGATGCCCACACATACCGAAACCCGTTTCATGCCCTATAGCGCGCAACAGATGTATGATCTGGTGGCCGATGTCGGGTCTTATCCGAAATTCCTGCCATGGAACTCGGCGGCCCGCATCCGGTCGCGCACGCCGCGCCCCGACGGGTCCGAGGTGATGGAGGCGGATCTTGTGATCAGCTTCAAGGTGTTCCGCGAACGCTTTGGCAGCCGGGTGATCCTGTGGCCGGCCGAGCACAAGATCGACACCGAATATCTGGACGGACCTTTCAAGCACATGCGCTCGACCTGGAAATTCCGCGAGGCACCGAACGGCTGCGAGGTGGATTTCTTTGTCGATTTCGAATTCCGCAACGCCATCTTGCAAGGCATCATCGGTGTTGTGTTCAACGACGCCATGCAGCGGGTGGTGCGCGCCTTTGAACGCCGCGCGGTCGAACTTTACGGCCGCCGCTGAGCCAAAGCCGCGCCACCAGCGCCCGTCAGGGGCCGTATCGCCCCCGCGGCGCCGCTTGGCCGGGGCGCATCGCCTCAGGCGCGGCCGAGCTTTGCCAGACGGGCGGCGCGCAGGCGAGCGAAATCGTCGCCCGCGTGATAGGAGGACCGGGTCAGCGGCGTCGCGGACACCATCAGGAAACCCTTGCCATAGGCGGCCGTCTCGTAGCTCTTGAACTCCTCGGGCGTGACGAAGCGGTCCACCCGGTGGTGTTTCGGCGTGGGTTGCAGATATTGGCCGATCGTCAGGAAATCGATGTCGGCGCTGCGCATGTCATCCATCACCTGCA
>JALOSF010000036.1 GCA_025458525.1 Cypionkella sp.
GGCGATCTCGCAGGCCGTCGAACGGCAAGGCGCCCGGATGCCGCGCGACTGGTACTTGGGATTGACCGGGCTTGGCCGAAGCGACCTCTTCGCGGCCTATGTGCGCGATTTCGGAACGCCGCTGAACCTGTCCCGCGCCATCGAGGAAAGCATTTCACTGACCATCTCCCTAGCCGCAAAAGCTCGCGAAAATCGGGCTGTCGCAACTATTGCGCGCGAGGCATCGGGACGGTTGCCAATTGCCGTAGTTACGAACAGCGAAACCGCCGTTGCCAGTGCGCTGTTGCATGCAGCCGGGCTCTTGTCTCTTTTCGACGCCCTGCTGGGCTGCGAAAGTGCGCCGCGCCCCAAGCCCGCACCTGACCTCTATCTCGCGGCGGCGGCCCGATTGGGCTGTTCGCCCGCCGATTGCCTGGTCTTCGAGGACAGTAACCAAGGCATCCTTGCGGCCAGTGCTGCCGACATGCGCTGCATCGATGTCAGGGATCACGACTGGCAGAGACTGTACAAGGCACAACACCGTTGCCCGCTATCGGCCACCTTGGGCCGTACACGTGAAGTGCGTTAAGCAATTCTCCCCGCCGAAAGGGATTTTGGCCCCATGACGGGTACACGCCGCCTGGCTGGCCCATGAAATCTGCACCTACCTTCTAGCCCCTGGCCGCCCAGAGAAAGGTTTGCATCGGCTTACGACATCGGGCGCCTGCAAGCCCCATCTTCGCAAGCCAATTGGCACGCTCTGTCCAATCATCCAAAGGAGAGCCACTCTGGCCTACGCCAGAGCGCGAAATTCTGCGATCAAAACGGGAACATTAAGTGCACACGATGCCTTGCAAGGCATTGTTTTTTATATGAAATCCGTCCAATCCATCATCGGGGCGACGGACAGGCGTTGGGGGCCATAGGGCATTTGGGTTTGCGTGTTCATCATCCTGCTTGCGATCCTGACCGCCTTCCGTTGTGCCTGCCCCTATGGGCCCTTTGCCACCGTCAGCCGGGCTGTGCCCGTGCCGCCCGGCGAAAGGCCCCCGACGGGCACCCCACAAGGCCCCTGCATAACGCAGGTCCGCGGCCGGGGCCACCGGGTCGATGGGCCGGGCGGCGCATCAGACCTGCCCCTGCCGCTGCCCGCGCGCATCGATCCACCAACAGCGGCTGCGCGGCTCGGCACGAAGCCGGGCCTCTGCCTCGGGCGCGGGCAGCACCATGTCGCGGTGACAGGTCAGCCCCGCGATCTGCATCTGCCCCGCCGCGCCATGGCCCAGCCGCGCCGTCATCACCCGGTCGATCAGCGCGGCAGACAGCTCCTCAGGCCGGGCCGAGGACGGATCGGCCACAATCTGCGCCAACCGGTCCTGCCGCGCCTGATCGGCGGCGACAATCGCGGCCACCTCGGCGCGAAACGCGGCCTCGGTGTCGCAATACGCCTCAAGCGCGGGCAGGCGCGCGGCGCCGGGCTTTTTCAGCTTGATCTGGCCCGCACGATAAAGCGCCAACAGCACCCGCGCCCCGATGGGCGAGATCAGGGCAACCGGCGCGTCATGAAAGGCAAGCCCGCGCGAGTCGGGGTCCAGCGGCAGCGTCGCGGGCCGCCCCTCGGTGATCGCCCGGCGCAAGAGCGCAAGCGCGGCCGTGCGGTGGACATGCGGGATCAGATCGATCACCGACAGCGCAGGCCGCATCCGCGCCCGAACATCCCACAACATGACCGCCCCCTGCCCGGCCCGCCGATGGACCAAGGCCCTGTCATAGCCGCCCCAGGCCGGGCGGTCCAGCAAGGGCTTGCATCAGACGCGCCCGCAGCGCATGCAGGCAGCGTGACACCAAAGATCGCCCCTGCCCCGCCGTTTCTTGCCAGCCTTGGCTGGTCGGCGGCGTTTGCGGCGCAGGTTTCGCCCGACGAACAGAGCCTTGTTCCGCTGCGCATCGCAACTGTCCACCGGGCGCGCATGTCGGCACAAGGCCTTGACGGCCCCGTCCGCCTGCATCTGCCGCCGCAGATCACCACATCGGATTTCGCGGTGGGCGACTGGGTGCTGGCCGAGCCGGGCACCCATCTCTTGATCCGCAGGCTTGACCGCCACACCCTGCTGCAACGGCGCACCGAGGGCGCGCGGATGCCGCAACTGATTGCGGCCAATGTGGACACGCTGTTCATCGTCACCTCGTGCAACGCCGATCTGAACCCCGCCCGGCTGGAGCGCTATCTGGCGCTGGCCAATGAGGCGGGGACCACCCCGGTCATCGTGCTGACCAAGGCCGATCGGGTGGCCGATCCCGCGCCGTTTCTGGCGCAGGTGACGGGGCTGCAACGCGGGCTTCAGTCGGTGGCGGTCAACGCCAGATCGGCCGAGGCGGCAGCGGCCCTGCGGCCGTGGTGCGGGCCGGGGCAGACGGTGGCGCTGGTCGGCTCCTCCGGGGTGGGCAAATCCTCGTTGCTCAACACGCTGGCGCAGAAATCGGCGGATGAGGCGCAAGCCACCGGCAGCATCCGCGAAAGCGATGCCAAGGGGCGCCACACCACCACCTCACGCTCGCTGCATGCCATTCCCGGCGGCGGCTGGATCATCGACACGCCCGGCATCCGCACCCTGCATGTCAGCGACATCGCCGCCGGGCTGGATGTGACCTTTGCCGAAATCGCCGACCTTGCCCCCGGCTGCCGCTTTCGCAACTGCACCCATGCGCATGAGCCGGGCTGCGCCGTGCAGGCGGCGGTTGCGGCGGGCAGGCTGGACGGCGCGCGGCTGGAACGCTGGCGCAAACTGGCCGAGGAGAACGCGCTCAACACGCCCGTGGTGACCGGCGCGCGCGGCAATAAATCGGTCAAGCCGTTTGGAAAACGGCGCTGAGGCCGGTCAGATCGCGGCCACGACCCCCGACTGGAACAGAAAGGCCGCAAGCCCGGCAAGGATCACCGCCGCCCCCCGCCGCAGCGGCCGCTGCCCGCCGCGCTGGACCAAGGCGCCAAGCAGCACCCAGACACTTGCCGCGATGGCGATGCCAAGCACAAACAGCCCCATCAGCACAGGCACCGAGGCCCCTGCAACCGACGGCAGGATGAACAGGCCCAGCAGCAGGCCCTTGGGGTTCAGCAGCGTGGTGACAAACACCCGCCGCCAGGTGATGACCGCGGCCCCCGCGCCCTCTGGCACCACGCGCCACAGCGCGACCGCCAGATAGGCCACCCAGACCGAGGCCGCAAAGGTAAGCGCCGTCACCGCGGCAGGCGCGGCCACCACCAGCATCTGACCGAACACCAACAGCGGCAGCACCGCCACGGAATAGCCCGTCACCTCGGCCAGCATCAGGCGCAGCGCGGCGCGCCGCCCCTGCGTCGCCGAGGCAAGGGCGAGCAGCGTGTTCGTAGGCCCCGGCGTCAACAACAGGCCAAGGCAGGCCAGAAAACACTCCAACAGCGTCATCGCAAGCTCCGGCTGGCAAAAGGGTATGGCTGGGTTTGCGATAAACCGCCGGACCGCGCCTTGATCAAGGTCAATCGCGTGCTTTGGCCCCGCGACAAACGCGCACAAGCCCCGTCCCGACCCGGGTCCAGATCAGAAAGCCCTGGCCCTGACCCTGGCCCTGACCTTGGCCGCGACAAAGTCGCATCCCTGGATGCATCTGCCACTGGAAAGCGTCCCGCCTTTGCGCTAACCCCGGGTCATGATGCAAAGCCTTACCCTCCGCCGCCCCGATGACTGGCACCTGCACCTGCGCGATGGCGCGATGCTGCACGGCGTGCTGCCCGAAACCGCGCGCCATTTCGCCCGCGCGATCATCATGCCCAATCTGGTGCCGCCCGTGGTCACAGGGGCGCAAGCCGCGGCCTATCGCGACCGCATCCTGGCCGCCCTTCCCGAAGGCGCCGCCTTCGAGCCGCTGATGACCCTCTATCTGACCGAGGACACCGACCCCGCCGATGTCGCCGCGGCCCATGCCTCGGGCCTTGTGAAGGCGGTGAAACTTTACCCCGCCGGCGCCACCACCAATTCGCATGGCGGGGTGCGCGATCTGGACAAGGTCATGCCGGTGCTGGAAAAAATGGCCGAGATCGGCCTGCCGATGTGCGTGCATGGCGAAGTGACGACGCCCGAGGTCGATATCTTCGACCGCGAGGCGGTGTTCATCGACACCGTGCTCGATCCCTTGCGCCGCCGCCTGCCGGGCCTGCGGGTGGTGATGGAACATATCACCACCGAGGAAGGCGTGGCCTATGCGCGCGCGGGCGGCGAGACGCTGGGCGCCACCATCACCACGCATCATCTGATCATCAACCGCAACCACATCCTCGTGGGCGGGATCAAGCCGCATTACTATTGCCTGCCGGTCGCCAAGCGCGAAAAGCACCGCCTTGCCCTGCGCGCCGCCGCCACCTCGGGCGAGGGGCGGTTCTTCCTTGGCACCGACAGCGCCCCGCATGTCGATGCGCTCAAGGAACATGCCTGCGGCTGCGCGGGTTGTTTTACCGCCACCAATACCATGGCCCTGCTGGCCCATGTGTTCGAAGAAGACGGCGCGCTCGATCGGCTTGAGGCCTTCACCAGCCTGAACGGCCCCGCCTTCTATGGGCTGCCCGCCAACGCGCAGCGTCTGCGCCTCGTCAAGCATGAAACCCCCCAGCACTGGCCCGAGAAGATCTTCACCGAGGCCGGTCCCGTCACCGTCTTTAACCCCGGCTATCCCGTCCATTGGGCGGTGGAAGCCTGATTTGCATCTTTCGTCAGATCCTCCGGCCAAAGGCGGCGCGGTTGGCCGCAGGCGCCTTTGGCCGGGGGATGTCAGACCGGTGCAATCCCGCTTTGCGAAAAGGATGATCCGATGATCCCGACCTCTTTCCCCCCGCGCGAGGAAATCGCCCGCCTGACCGCCCGCGCCCTGCTGGAAATCAAGGCGGTGCATTTCAACGCCGAGACGCCGTTCACGCTCGCCTCTGGTCTGCCCAGCCCGACCTATATCGACTGCCGCAAGCTGATCTCTTATCCGCGCATCCGGTCGATGCTGATGGATTTCATGGCCGTGACGGTGATGCGCGACGCAGGGTTTGAGGCGTTTGACAATGTGGCGGGGGGCGAGACGGCGGGCATCCCCTTTGCCGCGCTGGTGGCAGAGCGGTTGGCGCTGCCGATGACCTATGTGCGCAAGAAGCCCAAGGGCTATGGCCGCAATGCCCGGATCGAAGGCGCGATGAGCGAGGGCCAGCGCGTGCTGCTGGTCGAGGATCTGACCACCGATGGCGGCAGCAAGCTGTCCTTTGTCGATGCGATCCGCGACACGGGTGCAACCTGCGCCCATACGGCGGTGATCTTCTACTACGGGATTTTCGAAGGCACGACCGAACGTCTGGCCGAGCATGGCGTCACGCTGCACCATCTCTGCACCTGGTGGGACGTTCTGGCCGAAGCCCGCGCGCAAGGCAGTTTTGATGCCGCCACGCTGACCGAGGTGGAAGCCTTTCTGCAAGCCCCGCGCGCCTGGCAAGAGGCGCGCAAGGGCTGAGGGCGCGTCGCGCAGGCCATAGTCCGCCCATGCCGAAAATCCCGGGGGGTAAAGCTGTGGATCGTCTGGGGGCAAGTCTTTGTCCGAATCGCATTTCACGTTAGCCTGCCCTTGGGCGCTGCAAGATGTTGCTGTGTTTGTGGGGCATACCACAACCATTTGTCACCGCTGGCGGCGCTTCCCCGCGTTTATCAACAGGATTGTGCCTGCTTGCCCCAGGGCCGGCACACCGGCTAATCGCAATCACAACAAAAGGGGTGAGGCAGGACATGAACGAAGTCGCAAAAATCCGGGCCGATCTGGCCCCCGCCAGCGCCGATGAAAGCAGCCTGCCGCATAACATCGAGGCCGAGCAGCAGCTTCTGGGCGCGATCCTCACCAACAACGACGTGTATGACCGCATCGCCAGCACCGTGAAGGCCGAGCATTTCTACGACCCGGTGCATCAGCGCATCTTTGAAAAGGCCGCCGCCCGCATCCAGAAGAACGCGCTGGCAAGCCCCGTCACGCTCAAGCCGTTCTTCGAGGATGACGAAGGCCTGCGCGAACTCGGCGGTCCGGCCTATCTGGTGCGTCTGGCGGGGGCCGCGATCAGCGCCTTTGCCGCCCGCGACTATGCCCAGATGATCTACGATCTTGCCGTGCGCCGCGAGTTGATCGCGCTTGGCCGCGACATCTCGGCCAAGGCCGCCAAGGTCGATATCGCCTCCGAGCCGCGCGAACAGATCGTCGAGGCCGAACAACGGCTTTACAAACTGGGCGAGCAAGGCGTGGCCGAGCGTGGCTTTCAGTCCTTTCTGAAAGCTGTCACCGATGCGGTCAATGTCGCCAACGCGGCCTATCAGCGCGGCGGCGGTCTGGCGGGCATCTCGACCGGGCTGGTCGATCTGGACAAGAAACTGGGCGGGTTGCACGAAAGCGACCTTCTGATCCTCGCGGGGCGTCCGTCGATGGGCAAGACCTCGCTGGCCACCAACATCGCCTTCAACATCGCCAAGGCCTACAAGCGCGGCCGCAAGCCCGATGGCCACGAAGGCGCGGTCGAAGGCGGGGTGGTCGGCTTTTTCTCGCTTGAAATGAGCGCCGAACAACTCGCCGCCCGCATCCTGTCTGAGGCGTCAGAGGTGCCGTCCGAACAGATCCGCCGCGGCGACATGACCGAGACCGAATTCCGCCGCTTCGTCGAGGCCGCCAAGCAGCTGGAATCCTGCCCGCTTTACATCGACGACACCCCCGCCCTGCCAATCAGTCAGGTTGCCGCCCGTGCCCGGCGCCTGAAACGGACCCATGGCCTTGACGTCTTGATGATCGACTACCTGCAACTGCTCAAGGGCTCGTCGAAAAGCTCCGAAGCGAACCGCGTGCAGGAAGTGTCCGAAATCACCCAAGGGCTGAAGGCCATCGCCAAGGAGCTGAACATCCCGGTGATCGCCCTGTCGCAGCTGTCGCGTCAGGTGGAAAGCCGCGAGGACAAGCGCCCGCAACTCAGCGACCTGCGCGAATCCGGCTCTATCGAACAGGACGCCGATGTGGTGATGTTTGTCTATCGCGACGAATACTACAAGGAACGCGAAAAGCCGGGCGACCATGAACTCGAAAAGATGGCCGCCTGGCAGCAGGTGATGGAACAGGTGCATGGCAAGGCCGAGGTGATCATCGGCAAACAGCGCCATGGCCCCATCGGCAGCGTGGAACTGAGCTTCGAGGGCCGCTTCACCCGCTTTGGCAACCTTGCCAAACCCTGGCAAGGCGACGGCCCCGATTACTGACCGGGGGGCGCTGTCCCGCGCCCCAGATCACCCCGCCCGCCGGTTTTTCGCGCGGCAGCAGCGGCCGCGGGGGGGCTCGATGCCCCCCAAGGCCGCCCCTTTCCGCCGAACCCCCGTTTTGGGCTTGACCCCACCCTTTGATCCGACAACAAACCCTCGCATGGCAACCGCATCCCTCTCGATTGATCTTGACGCCATCGCCGCCAACTGGCGGGCGCTGGACCGTGCCTCGGCGTCCGGCGTGCAGACCGCGGCCGTGGTCAAGGCCGACGCTTACGGCCTTGGCATCACCCGCGTGGCCCGCGCCCTTGCGCAGGCGGGCGCGCGCCGTTTCTTTGTCGCCGTCTCCGAAGAAGGGGCTGCGCTGCGGCAGGCCTTGGGTCCGGGGCCGCAGATCTGCATCCTGTCGGGCCATATGGCGGGCGACACCGAAATGGTGCATGACCTTGATCTGACGCCGATGCTGGGCAGCATCGATCAGGTCACGCGCCATCTGGAATCGCTGCCCGGCCTGCCCTTTGGCATCCAGCTCGACACCGGGATGAACCGTCTCGGCATGGAAGAAGCGGAATGGGAGGCGGTGGCCCCCTTCGTGCTCGAAGCCGGGCCGGAACTCATCATGTCGCACCTTGCCTGCGCGGATGACCCCGACCACGCGCTGAACGAATTGCAACTGGCCACCTTCCACGCGATGACCGATGGCACCGGCGTTCCACGCTCGCTTGCCGCGACCGGCGGCATCCTGCTTGGTCCGCGCTATCACTTTGATCTGACCCGCCCCGGGATCGGCCTGTTCGGCGGTCGCCCCTATGAAGGTGCGGCCCGCGTCGTCACCCTGTCGCTGCCGGTGATCCAGACCCGCATCGTGCAGCCGGGCGAGGCGGTGGGCTATTCCTGCACCTGGACGGCCGAGGCGCCGTCGATGATCGCCACCCTGTCGGGCGGCTATGCCGACGGGCTGCTGCGCGGCCTGTCGAACACGGCTGTTCTGTGGGATGGCGACATCCCCTGCCCGCTGGTGGGCCGCGTCTCGATGGACCTGATCACCGTCGATATCAGCCATCTGTCCTATGTGCCGCGCACGCTCGACATCCTTGGCCCGCATCAGACGGTCGATGACCTGGCCGATGCGGCGGGGACCATCGGCTACGAGATCCTCACCTCGCTCGGCCCGCGCTACACCCGCCGCTATCAGGAGGGCGGGGCGTGACCCCTGCGCTGATGCTGCGGGCCATCGGGCGGCCCGCGCTGGAGCTTTTGTCCGCCATCGGCCGGGTTGCGCTGTTTGCCGCGGCGACCTTGGGCCATCTGTTGCGCCCACCGTTCTATGCCCGCGAATTCGGCGCGCAGCTGTTGCAGATCGGCTGGTTCAGCCTGCCGGTTGTTGGCCTGACCGCCCTTTTCACCGGCGGCGCGCTGGCGCTGCAAATCTATTCGGGCGGCGCGCGGTTCAATGCCGAGGCGGTGGTCCCTTCCATCGTCGCCATCGGCATGGTGCGCGAACTTGGCCCCGTTCTGGGCGGGCTGATGGTGGCGGCGCGGGTCGCAAGCTCCATCGCGGCCGAGCTTGGCACCATGAAGGTGACGGAACAGATCGACGCGCTGACCACCCTGTCCACCAATCCGATGAAATACCTTGTGGTGCCGCGCGTTCTGGCCGCCACCTTGGCGGTGCCGGTGCTGGTCGGGGTGGGCGATGCCATCGGCATCATGGGGGGCTGGCTGGTTGGCGTGACCCGGCTGGAGTTCAACTCGGTCACTTACCTCAAGAACACCATCGATTTTCTTGAGGTCTGGGATGTCGGCTCGGGCCTTGTCAAGGGCGCGGCCTTTGGCTTCATCGTGGCGCTCTTGGGCTGCTATCACGGCATGAATTCGGGGCGCGGCGCGCAAGGCGTGGGCCGGGCCACCAAATCCGCGGTGGTCGGCGCCTCGGTCCTGATCCTTGCCGCCAACTATCTGCTGACAGAGGTGTTCTTTACCTCATGATCGCGCTGTCGAATGTGAAGAAATCCTTTGGTGCCAATGCCGTGCTGCGCGGGGTTGATCTGGTGATCCCTTCGGGCAAAAGCATGGTCATCATCGGCGGGTCGGGCACTGGCAAATCGGTGCTGCTCAAATGCATCCTTGGTCTTGTCACCCATGATGCGGGCACCATCACCCTCGATGGCACCGATGTGCGCACCGCCGAGCGGGATGCCTTCCTCGCCCGTTTCGGGATGCTGTTTCAGGGCGGCGCGCTGTTTGATTCGCTGCGTGTTTGGGAAAACGTGGCCTTCCGCCTGATGCGCGGCGCCGCCAAACGACCCAAGGCGGAGGCGCGCGAGATCGCCATCGAAAAGCTGCGCCGCGTCGGCCTTGGCCCGCAGGTGGCCGATCTTTACCCTGCCGAACTCTCGGGCGGGATGCAAAAGCGCGTGGGCCTTGCCCGCGCCATCGCCGCCGAGCCGGAGATCATCTTTTTCGACGAACCCACCACCGGGCTTGACCCGATCATGTCGGGCGTCATCAATGACCTGATCCGCGAAATCGTGGTGGAAATGGGGGCGACCGCGATGACCATCACCCATGACATGTCCTCGGTCCGCGCGATTGCCGACGAGGTGGCGATGCTGCACGAAGGCACGATCAAATGGACAGGGCCTGTGTCCGAAATGGACGCATCTTCAGACCCTTACGTCGATCAGTTCATCCACGGCAGGGCCACTGGCCCGATCAGTGCCATCCGCTGAAGGAGGCAGTCCATGGGCGGTTTCTTTCAGGCCGACCTCAGCTTTCTGTTCGAACAGCCCTCGATCTGGCGCGCGCTGGTGCAAACGCTGATCGTGGTGCTGCCGCTGACGATTGCGCTTTCGGGCTATGCCGCCTGGCGCGATGGCGACCGGGCGGGTCTGGTGCTGGTGCTTTGGGTCTTGGTCTATCTGGCCTGGGCGCTGTGGCCACAGCCGCTGCCGCCCGAGCTTGTGCTGCCGGGCCGGGTAATTTCGGTCGTGGGCTGGTTCTGGCTGATCGCCGACTGGGGCCGGCGGGCGCAATGGCACCAGCCTTTTCTGCTGGCCGTCAACAGCCTTGTGCTTGCCGTGCTGATCGCGCTTGTGTTGACCACCGGCATCGCCCTGCTGCGCGATTTGATGGGTTGGGACATCGCGACCTGACCGGCTTTGTTACCGGAACGGAAACAGTTCTGGCGATCCATCTGTTTTTGTTCGGTAATTTCCCCAAGGTTAACAAATTCATTTGCCAGCACGACACGGGCTTGCAAGATTGGCCGGGCGTCGTGGGGGTGTGGTGGATGTTTGGCGAACGGCAGGGCCTCTGGCCCTTGGTTCTTTCGGTGTTGCAGATCGTGGCGCAGGCGGTTCTGGTCTGCGTCGCGGGCGCCTTGGTGACGGCTTGCGGGCTGGCCGCCCTTGGCTGGATGCCCTGGCCCGAGCTGCCGCTGGCCCTTGGCGACCGCCCGCTGCCGCAGGCTGGCATGTGGGGGCTGATCGCGCTGACGCTGTTTGCGGTGCTGCTGCTGGTCTATCTGCCCGCCAATACGCGCATGACCCGACTGGAACGCAGCCATCGCAGCTTTGCCATGGGGATCGAGGATGTGGCCCGCGCCTACCGCCTGGCCCATGCCTCGGACCGGGCCGGGGTCTTTGCCCTGTCGCCGGAATTCGATTCGGTGCGCGCCCGGATGGAACATCTGCGCAACCACCCCGATCTCGCGCATCTGGAACCCGAGTTGCTGCAACTGGCAGCACAGATGAGCCACGAGACGCGCGAGCTTGCCCGCGCCTATTCCGACGAAAAGGTGGCCCGCGCCCGCGCCTTTCTGCGTCAGCGGCAAGAGGAAATCCACGCGCTGACCGACCGTCTGGCGGCGGCGCGGCTGACCTGTGACGAGCTGCGCCGCTGGATGCAGGACGTGAACCGCGAAGAACAGCAGGCGCAACTCCAGTTGCGGCGGCTGGAGGCCGATCTGAAGGAGATTCTGCCCACGCTCGGCTATGATTTCGATCTGGACGAGTCGCAGAACGCCAATGTCGTCTCGCTGCCCAAACCGCACAAATAGGCCCGACCGCAAGGCAAGGGGCGGCAAGGGTTGATGCCCGCCCCCGTTCCGCGCTAGGCAAGGCCATGAGCAAATCCTCCGCCAGTTTCACCTGCACCGCCTGTGCTGCCCCTTACAAGAAATGGCAGGGCCGCTGCGACGCCTGTGGCGCGTGGAACAGCATCGTCGAGGAGGCGCCGCTGTCCTCCGGCCCGAAAGCGCTCGGCTCCAAGGGGCGCGCCATCCCGCTGACCGATCTGGCCACCGAAGAAGACCCGCCACCACGGGCTTCGTCTGGCATCGATGAACTGGACCGGGTTCTGGGTGGGGGCCTTGTGCCCGCGTCCGCCATTCTGGTGGGGGGCGATCCGGGGATCGGGAAATCGACCCTTCTGCTTCAGGCCGCTGCAAGTTTTGCCCGCAGGGGTTTGAAAATCCTCTATATTTCGGGAGAGGAGGCGGCGGCGCAAGTGCGCATGCGGGCGCAGCGCCTTGGGCTGCAAGATGCGCCCGTCGGCCTTGGCGCGGAAACCAACCTGCGCGACATCCTGACCACGCTGGATGCCGAACGCCCCGCCCTTGCGATCATCGATTCGATCCAGACCATGTGGCTTGACACCGTCGAGGCGGCCCCCGGCTCGGTCAGCCAGGTGCGCGCGGCGGCGCATGAACTGGTGACTTTCGCCAAAAAGCGCGGCGTTGCGGTCATTCTGGTCGGGCATGTCACCAAAGAGGGGCAGATCGCAGGCCCGCGTGTGGTGGAACACATGGTCGATACCGTGCTTTATTTCGAGGGTGAGCGCGGCCATCAGTTCCGCATCCTGCGCGCGGTCAAGAACCGCTTTGGCCCGGCGGACGAGATTGGCGTGTTCGAGATGACGGGCAACGGTCTGGCGCAGGTCACGAACCCGTCGGCGCTGTTCCTGTCGGACCGCGACCGCCCTGCCCCGGGCTCGGCGGTTTTTGCGGGCATCGAAGGCACGCGGCCCGTTCTGACCGAAATTCAGGCGCTGGTCGCGCCCAGCACCCTTGGCACGCCGCGCCGGACGGTGGTGGGCCTTGATTCGGGCAGGCTCTCGACCATCCTTGCGGTGCTCGAGGCGCGCTGCGGCATTCCCTTTACCGGCCTGGATGTTTTTCTGAACGTCGCGGGCGGGTTGCGCGTCAACGAACCCGCCGCCGATCTGGCGGTGGCCGGCGCCCTGCTGAGCGCGCGCGAGGATGTGGCAATTCCGCCAGACATGGTGCTTTTCGGGGAAATCTCGCTGTCAGGCGCGCTGCGCCCGGTGGGTCAGACCGAAAACAGGTTGAAAGAAGCCTCGAAACTTGGTTTTCAGCAGGCCACCTTGCCCACGGGGTCGAAAACCACCGGGGGAACGGGTATGCGGTTGCAACAGATGGCCGATCTGACGGCTTTTGTCGGCGAGATGTTCGGCGCAGGCTGACCCGGCCCCGGGCCGGACCAAAGGAGTGGACGATGGAAGGCTTTACCCTGGTGGATGCGATCGTGGCGGGCGTCATTGTCCTGTCTGCGATCCTGGCCTATTCGCGCGGATTGGTGCGCGAGGCGATGGCGATTGCGGGCTGGATCGGCGCGGCGGTGCTGGCCTTTCTGTTCGCCCCTGCCGCGCAACCGCTGATCAAGGAAATCCCGGTGGTTGGCGATTTCCTGGGCGACAGTTGCGAATTGTCGATGATCGGGGCCTTCGCGCTTGTGTTCGCCTTGGGCCTTGTGGTCGCGGCCCTGTTCACGCCCTTGTTTGCCAGCGTCGTGCAACGCTCGGCCCTTGGCGGGATCGATCAGGCGCTTGGCTTTCTGTTCGGCGTGGCGCGCGGGGTGATCCTGGTTGCGGTGGCCTTCATCGTCTATGACCGTGCGGTGGCCGCCAATACCATTCCCATGGTGGACGACTCGCGTTCGGCCAAGGTTTTTGCCAGCTTTCAGGCGAATATCGACGCGAATATTCCCGCCGATGCGCCGGGCTGGATCGTGTCGCGCTATAACGACCTGACCGCCGCCTGCGCCGCGCCTGCCGCACCCGTTCCGGCCGAAACCGCCCCGGCGAACAACTGATCCGCCCCGCCGCAGTGCAGCGGATTGGCACAAGGCCCATGCTGCAATGCGCGTGACACTGCCCCGGCGATACCGTAAAGGGACACCAACCCGACCTTGATGGAGCAGCCCGATGCGCCCCTTCCTGTCCCACCCCTTTGATGACGACAAGTTAAAGGAAGAATGCGGGATCTTTGGCGTGATCGGCGTCTCGGATGCGGCGAATTTCGTGGCGCTTGGCCTGCATGCCTTGCAACACCGCGGGCAAGAGGCGGGGGGAATCGTCAGCTATCACCCCGACCACGGCTTCAACTCGGCCCGCCGGTTCGGCTATGTGCGTGACAATTTCACCAAGGCCGACGTGATGGACACGCTGCCCGGCCAACTGGCCATCGGCCATGTGCGCTATTCCACCGCCGGGTCAAAGGGTGCCACCGCCATCCGTGACGTGCAGCCGTTCTTTGGCGAGTTTTCGATGGGCGGTTGTGCCGTCGCCCATAACGGCAATCTGACCAATGCCGCCGCCCTGCGCCGCGAATTGATCGAACGCGGGTCGATCTTTCAGTCCTCCTCCGATTCGGAATGCATCATCCACCTGATGGCGCGCTCGATTCAGAAAAACCTGTCCGAGCGGATCAAGGATGCGCTGCGCGCCTGCGAAGGCGCGTTTTCGGTGGTGGCGATGACCCGGACCAAGCTGATCGGCGTGCGCGACAGCCTTGGCGTGCGCCCGCTCGTGCTGGGCCGTATCGGCGACTCCGGCTGGGCGCTGAGTTCGGAGACCTGCGCGCTCGACATCATCGGCGCCGAATTCGTGCGTGAAATCGAACCGGGCGAAATGGTGGTGATCGAGGGCAACAAGGTGATCTCCACCCGGCCCTTTAACCCCTCCCCGTCGCGGTTCTGCATCTTCGAGCAGGTCTATTTTTCCCGCCCCGACAGCATCATCGGCGGCCGCTCCGTCTATGAAACCCGCCGCCAGATCGGGGTGGAACTGGCCCGCGAAGCCCCGGTGGAGGCCGATCTGGTCTGCCCGGTGCCAGACAGCGGCACCCCGGCGGCCATCGGCTACAGCCAGGAATCGGGCATCCCCTATGCGATGGGGATCATCCGCAACCAATACATGGGCCGCACCTTCATCGAGCCCACCGAAAGCATCCGCAACATGGGCGTGCGCCTGAAGCTCAACGTGAACCGCGCGCTCGTCAAGGGCAAGCGGGTGATCCTGGTGGACGACTCGGTGGTGCGCGGCACCACCAGCCGCAAGATCAAGGACATGATCCTTGAGGCCGGCGCCGCCGAGGTGCATTTCCGCATCGCCTCGCCCCCCACCGCCTGGCCCTGCTTTTACGGCGTTGACACGCCCGAACGCAGCAAGCTGCTGGCGGCCACCATGTCCGAGGACGAGATGCGCGACTGGATCGGCGTGGACAGTCTGAAATTCATCTCGCTTGACGGGCTTTACCGCGCGGCCGGAGAGGCGGGCGGGCGTGATCCGCTGGCGCCCCGATTCTGCGATGCCTGTTTCTCGGGCGATTATCCGGTGGCCCCGTCGGACAAGATCGCCGAAGGGTTCGAGATGAAGGCCGCCGAATAACGCCGCATCCCCGTCAAACGCAAAGTCACCGGGATCGCGGCGCGCACCAGCCCTGCCCGCCAAGGGGCAAAGCGCCCCTGCGCCCCGCCAACCATCGGAGCCGTCCATGACCCAGAAACTCGCCCTCATCACCGGCGCCTCGCGCGGCCTTGGCGCGGCCATGGCCGAACAGCTGGCTTACCGCGGCTGGCATGTGGTGGCGGTCGCGCGCACAGTGGGCGGGCTGGAGGAGCTGGACGACCGGGTGAAGGCGGCCAAGTTGCCGGGGGCTGGCGCGCTGACCCTTGCGCCGATGGATGTGACCAACGAAGACGCGATGCGCCACCTGTGCCGCAACATCCATGACCGCTGGGGCGGGCTTCGGTTCTGGGCGCATACGGCCGTGCATGCCACAGCCCTTGGCCCGGCGCCCTCGATCGACATGAAGGATCTGGACAAATCCATCGCCGCCAATCTGCGCGCCGCGGCCTTTCTCATCACCATGGTGGCGCCGCTGCTGCAAGCCGCAAAAGGCACGGCAATGTTCTTTGACGACCCGCTGGCCGGGCAGAAGTTCGGCGCGGCCTATGGCGCGACCAAGGCCGGGCAGATCGCGCTTGCCCGCGCCTGGGCGTCCGAGACCGCCCGCATCGGCCCGCGTGTCCTGATCGAAACGCCGCGCCCGATGCCGACGGCGGTGCGCGCCCGGTTCTACCCCGGCGAGGACCGCAGCCCCCTTGCCGCCCCGCGGGACGAGGCGGCGCGGCTTTTGGATCTTATCTGAGCGCCTCGGCCATCGCGGCCCAAAGCGGCTCGACCGGCTCCACCCCGATCGACAGGCGCACAAAGCCTTCGGGCACCTTGTCGCCCCAGCGCGCCCGCCGCTCACCCGCCGAATGGGTGCCGCCAAAGCTGGTGGAGCGCACCAGATAGGGGCAGCGGGCAAGGAAATCTTCGGCCACGGTCGCGTCTTTCAAGGTCAGGCCGATCAGAAAGCCAAAGCCCTGCATCTGCCGGCGTGACAGATCATGCGCCGGGTCATCGGCAAGCCCCGGATAGCGCAGGCGCAGCGCCGCCGGATGCTCGGCCAGCCGCGCCGCGATGATCCCGGCGCTGGCGCACATCCGCTCCAGCCGCACCTCCAGCGTTTCCAGCCCGCGATGCACCAGCCAGGCCTCCATCGCGCCGGGCACCGCCCCCGACAGCCGCCGCCAGTCGCGCACGCGGCCCATGCGCTTGGCATCGCGCCCCGCGACATGGCCAAACAGCGCGTCCGAATGCCCGGCAGGCGCCTTGGTGTCCGCCGCCACCACCAGATCGGCCCCCAGATCAAGCGGGCGCTGCATCAGGGGCGTCATCGTGGTGTTGTCCACGATCACCATGGCCCCCGCCGCATGGGCGCGGGCGCAGACATCGGCAATATCAACGACATCGAGGCCCGGGTTCGACGGTGTTTCCAGATAGACCACCGCCGCGCCGCCGAAATCGGCCGTGGCATAATCCAGCGTCGGAATTTGCACCACATCGACGCCCAGCGGGGTCAGAAAGCCTTCGGACAGCACCCGCGTGACGTAATAGCCATCCGCCGGGATGATCACCCGATCCCCCGCCCGCAGCGACGCGAACAGCGCCGCCGAGATCGCGCCCATCCCGCTTGGGAATGTCACCACCTCGGCATCTTCCAGAAGCGCCAGCTGCGCCTCCACCGCCTCCCAGGTCGGGGTGCCGTTGCGGGCATAGATATAGGGCGCACCCTGCACGTCGGGCAGATGAAAGCTGGTCGAGGTGGTCAGCGGCAGCGCCACCGGATCCCCCTTTTGCAAACCGGCGCTGCGGTGGTGAAGCAAATCCGCAAGGCGGCGCGGCAGATCGCTGGTCATGGTGGTGCGGTTCCTTGGTCAATTGTGCCGCGATCATCAGACAGTGCCCGGTCAATGACAAGAGCCCGCGGGGGCCCGCACGGGCCCGCGCGGCACAAGGCCGGACCGTCACCGCGGGGTCACACGACTGCAAGCACAGGCGCGCAAGGCCGCCAATCCCTTGGCCTGCCATGAAAAACCCCCGGCACCTGCGCGGGCCGGGGGCTTGTGCGTCACTCGGCGACGGTCACTTTCGCCATCTGGTCGGGGTTTGTCACCTCGCCATTGCCGCCGGTGCCTTTCTTGATGGCATCGACCACCTCCATGCCCGACACCACGCGCCCGACCACGGTATATTGGCCGTTCAGAAACTCGCCCGGGGCGAACATGATGAAAAACTGGCTGTTGGCGCTGTCGGGGTTCTGGCTGCGTGCCATGCCGACCACGCCGCGCTCGAACGGGATGTCCGAGAATTCGGCCGGAAGATCGGGGCGTTCGGATCCGCCCATGCCCGCCATGCTGGTATCGCCGCCGGCCTTGCCAAAGGCAACATCGCCGGTCTGCGCCATGAACCCGTCGATCACACGGTGAAACACCACCCCGTCATAGGCGCCTTCCCGGGCCAGCGCGGTGATCTGTTCCACATGGCGCGGCGCCACATCGGGCAGCATGTCGATCACGATCTGGCCCGTCGCCTCGCCCGTGACCTCGATCACCAGATTGGGGCCGGGGCCATCGCTGGCCTGAGCCTCTGCGGGGGTGGAAAACTGGCTGACGGCATAGCCGCCGATCACCGCCAGCCCAAGGGCGAACAGCCCGCCTGCAATCAGCGTGTCACGCGACATCGGCAGCCACCCGCACAGTGATCATCCGGTCCGGGTTCGCCGGCGGCTCGCCCCGGGTGATCTTGTCCACATGTTCCATGCCCGAAATCACCCGGCCATAAACGGTGTATTGCCCGTTCAGGAAATGGTTGTCGGCAAAGTTGATGAAGAACTGGCTGTTGGCCGAATTCGGGTTCTGGCTGCGCGCGGCACCCAGCGTGCCGCGGTCATGCGGAAGTTTCGAAAACTCGGCCGGAAGATCCGGCAGGTCCGACCCGCCCGTGCCCGCCCGGCGCAGGTTGAAGTTGTTTTCCATATTGCCGTTTTCAACATCGCCGGTCTGCGCCATGAACCCGTTGATCACACGGTGAAAGCACACATTGTCATAGGCCTTGGCGCGGGCCAGTTCCTTCATGCGGGCCGAATGCTTGGGGGCCACATCGGGCAGCAGTTCGATCACCACTTCGCCATCCTTCAAGGTCAGGATGATGGTGTTTTCGGGGTCTTTGATCTCGGCCATCGCGCAAGGCTCCTTTGAAATGTCTGGCGGGAACCTAATCCTCCGGGCGTGCCATGGAAAGGGGGCGCGGATCAGATCGGTTGACCTGCGCGGCATTCCGGCAGAAACAGGGGGCGACATTTCGACAGGGGGGTCCGCAGATGGGCTGGAAAACACTCGACGACATTGGTCTGGCCGGCAAGACCGTGCTGGTGCGCGTGGATATCAACGTGCCGATGGACGCGGGCCGCGTGACCGACACGACGCGGATCGACAAGATCAAGCCGACGGTCGAGGATATCATCGCGCGCGGCGGGCGGGTGGTGTTGCTTGCGCATTTCGACCGGCCCAAGGGCAAGGTCGTGCCCGAGATGAGCCTGTCCCATGTCGCCCCGGCGCTGGAGGCAAGTCTGGGGCGCCGCGTGGTGTTCGGCCCCGATTGCATCGGCGCCCCGGCGGCAGAGGCCATCACAAAGGCGGCCCCCGGCGACGTGGTCTTGCTGGAAAACACCCGCTTTCACCCCGGCGAGGAAAAGAATGACGCAAGCCTTGCCGCCAAGATGGCCAAGCTGGGCGATGTGTTTGTGAACGACGCCTTTTCCGCGGCGCACCGGGCCCATGCCTCGACCGAAGGGCTGGCGCGGCTGTTGCCGGCTGCGGCGGGCCGCCTGATGGAAGCCGAACTGAGGGCGCTGGAAGCCGCCCTTGGCACCCCGAAACGCCCGGTCGTGGCGGTGGTCGGCGGGGCCAAGGTCTCCACCAAGCTGGATCTTCTGGGCAATCTGGTCACAAAGGTCGATCATCTGGTGATCGGCGGCGGCATGGCGAACACCTTTCTGGTCGCGCAAGGGATCGAGGTTGGCAAATCGCTGGCCGAACGCGACATGGCCGATACCGCGCGCGACATCCTGGCCAAGGCCAAGGCGGCCGGCTGCACCATTCACCTGCCGGTCGATGTGGTCGTCGCGCGTGAGTTCAAGGCAGGGGCCGCCCATGACGTTGTGGCCGCAAGCGCCTGCCCTGCGGATGCGATGATCCTTGATGCCGGACCGATGAGCGTGGCCGCAATCGTCAAGGTGTTCGAGGCGAGCGAGACGCTGATCTGGAACGGCCCCTTGGGCGCGTTCGAATTGGCGCCGTTTGATGCGGCGACCAATGCGGCGGCCAAATCGGCGGCGGCGCTGACCCGCGAGGGCGCGCTGATTTCCGTCGCGGGCGGCGGCGACACGGTTTCCGCGCTCAACGCGGCGGGGGCGGCTGCGGATTTCACCTTTATCTCGACCGCCGGCGGTGCCTTTCTGGAATGGATGGAAGGCAAGGAACTGCCGGGCGTTGCCGCGCTGATGGGCTAAGGCGCGCGAAGGGGTGCGGCGCGCATCCGGCCCGGTCGGGCGCGCGCCCTGCCCCTGCCCCTGTCGCTGCCCCTGCCCCGTGTCGCTGGCACAAGATTTCCGCACGCTGTTAGCGTCACCATGATTGCGGCACATCGGGGCAGCGTCTATCCAAGGCGGGAAACGCGGATCAGTCAAAGGATCACCACAGATGACACAGGCGCAGCAGACCGAACAGATCGGCGCGGGCAAGGGCTTTATCGCGGCGCTGGACCAATCGGGCGGCTCGACGCCAAAGGCGCTGCGCCAATATGGCGTGCCCGAAGATGCCTATTCGGGCGAGGCGCAGATGTATGACATGATCCATGCCATGCGGTCGCGCATCATCAAATCGCCTGCCTTTACCGGCGACAAGGTGGTGGGCGCCATCCTGTTCGAACAGACGATGGACCGCGACATCGACGGCATTCCGACCGCCACCTATCTGTGGGACAAGCGCCGCGTGGTGCCCTTCCTCAAGATCGACAAGGGGCTGGAGGCCGAGGCGGACGGCGTGCAGCTGATGAAGCCGATGCCCGGTCTGGACGCGCTGCTGGCGCGGGCCAAGGCGGCGGGGGTGTTTGGCACCAAGGAACGCTCGGTGGTGAATGCCGCCAATGCCAAGGGGATTGCCGCCATCGTGGCCCAGCAGTTTGCGGTGGGCGATCAGGTCGCCGCGGCCGGCCTCATGCCCATTCTGGAACCCGAAGTCACGATCTCGATCCCGGACAAGGCCGAGGCAGAGGCTTTGCTGATGGCCGAGATCCTGCGCCGTCTGGAGGCGCTGCCCGAGGGGCGCAAGGTCATGCTGAAGCTGTCCTTGCCGACGATCGACAATTTCTATGCGCCGCTGGTCGATCATCCCAAGGTTCTGAAGGTGGTCGCCCTGTCGGGGGGCCATGCGCGCGATGCGGCCAATGCCATTCTGGCACGCAACCGCGGGATCATCGCCAGCTTCAGCCGCGCCCTGACCGAAGGTCTGTCGGCGCAGCAGACCGATGCCGAATTCGACGCGGTGTTGGGACAGGCGATCGACAGCATCCATGCGGCATCTGTCGCGGGCTAAGTGATCGGTTTGTGAAGGAGAATCCCGCCAAGGGGGATTCCCTTCACACTCCAGATATGCGATGATTCGCCAACGGCCCGGCAACAGGGCCGGCAGAGGCAAGCAGATGACCGCACGCATCACCCCCACCGGCGCCCGTGCCCCGATTGGTGGCATCCTGTATCTGATGATCGCCTTCATGCTGGGGGCCTATTTCACCTTTGCCGCCGTGCAGGGCGATTACGGCGTGTTCCGGCAAGTGCAGATCCGCGCCGAGGCCGAGGCGCTGCGGGCCGAGCGTGACCGCCTTTACGCCGAACTGGGCCAGATCACCAACCTGACCACCCGTCTGTCCGACCGCTATCTGGACATCGACCTGTTGGACGAGCGTGTGCGCGATGTGCTGGGCTATGTCCGCCCGGATGAAATCGTCATCCGCTGACCCCTGCCGGTCCAGATCTGTCATTTTTGCATAAGTGCCATGCAGGACGCGGCGGCACTTTTTGTTTTGCCCAATAAATCCCGATGCGCTATGGATAGTTTAATGCTGAACTATCTTTGCCACTGACGGGAGGATGCCGCATATGGCCGCCAAGAAACCAGCCGAGAGGCCCAATGCCTCGAAGGACGAGTTGCTGAAATACTACCGCGAGATGCTGTTGATCCGCCGGTTCGAGGAAAAGGCGGGCCAATTGTATGGCATGGGCCTGATCGGCGGCTTCTGCCACCTCTATATCGGGCAGGAAGCGGTTGTCGTGGGGCTGGAGGCGGCAGCCAAAGAGGGCGACAAGCGCGTGACCAGCTATCGCGACCATGGTCACATGCTGGCCTGCGGCATGGACCCCAAGGGCGTGATGGCAGAACTGACCGGGCGCATCGGCGGCTATTCCAAGGGGAAAGGCGGCTCGATGCACATGTTCTCCAAGGAAAAGCACTTCTACGGCGGGCATGGCATCGTCGGCGCGCAGGTGCCGCTGGGCGCGGGTCTGGCCTTCGCCGACAAATACCTTGGCAATGACAATGTGACCTTCACCTATTTCGGGGACGGTGCCGCGAACCAGGGCCAGGTCTATGAGACCTACAACATGGCGCAGCTGTGGAACCTGCCGGTGATCTTCGTGATCGAAAACAACGGCTATGCCATGGGCACTTCGGTCAAGCGCTCGACCAAGTCGCCGTCCCTGTGGGAACGCGGTGCCGCCTATGGCATCAAGGGCGAAGCGGTCGATGGCATGGACGTGCTGGCCGTGAAAGCCGCGGGCGAAAAGGCGGTTGCCGCCTGCCGCGCGGGCGAAGGCCCCTATATCCTTGAAATGATGACCTATCGCTATCGCGGCCATTCGATGTCGGACCCGGCGAAATACCGCACCCGTGAGGAAGTGGAAAAGATGCGCAGCGAAAAGGACGCCATCGAGCATGTGCGCGATCTGCTGCTGCAAGGCGGTCTTGCCACCGATGACGACCTGAAGGCCATCGATAAAGAGATCAAGGCTCAGGTCAACGAATCGGCCGAGTTTTCCAAAGACAGCCCAGAGCCTCCGGTCGAGGAACTCTGGACCGACATCTACGCCTGAAGGGGGACCGACACCATGGCAACCGAAGTATTGATGCCCGCACTGTCGCCCACGATGGAGGAAGGCACGCTGGCCAAATGGCTGGTGAAGGAAGGCGATGCGGTGAAAGCCGGCCAGATCCTGGCCGAGATCGAAACCGACAAGGCCACGATGGAATTCGAAGCGGTGGATGAGGGGATCATCGGCAAGCTGCTGATCGCCGAGGGCACCGCCGGGGTCAAGGTGAACACCCCGATTGCGGTTCTGGTCGAAGATGGCGAAACCGTCTCTGACGCGCCCGCACCCAAGGCCGTTGCTGCGGCTGCCGTCGCCGCAGAGGCCCCGGCCTCGGTTCCCGCGCAGGCCGCCGCCCCTGCCCCCGCGCCCGCCACCGTGGCAAAAGGCTGGCCCCATGCCGACCTGCCCGAAGGCCCGACCAAAACCATGACCGTGCGCGAGGCCCTGCGCGAGGCGATGGCCGAGGAAATGCGGGCCGATCCCAACGTCTTTTTGATGGGCGAGGAGGTCGGCGAATATCAGGGCGCCTACAAGATTTCCCAAGGCTTGCTGGATGAATTCGGCGCCAAGCGCGTGGTCGATACGCCGATCACCGAACATGGCTTTGCCGGTATCGCGGTTGGCGCCAGCTGGGGCGGGTTGCGCCCGATTGTCGAGTTCATGACCTTCAACTTCGCGATGCAGGCCATTGACCACATCATCAACTCGGCGGCCAAGACGCTCTATATGTCGGGCGGCCAGATGGGCAGCCCGATGGTGTTCCGTGGCCCAAACGGGGCGGCGGCGCGCGTCGGCGCGCAGCACAGCCAGGATTATGCCGCATGGTATGCCGCGATCCCGGGCCTGAAGGTCTGCATGCCCTATTCGGCGGCCGATGCGAAGGGCTTGCTGAAATCGGCCATCCGCGATCCGAACCCGGTGATCTTCCTTGAAAATGAAATCCTTTATGGCCGGTCTTTCGATGTGCCGACCGACCCCGATTTCACCATTCCGTTCGGCAAGGCCTCGATCATGCGCGAAGGGTCCGATGTGACCATCGTCAGCTTTGGCATCGGCGTCGCCCATGCGCTTGCGGCGGCGGCCGATCTGGAAAAGGACGGCATCAGCGCCGAGGTGGTCAATCTGCGCACCCTGCGCCCGATCGATTACGACACGGTGCTGGCCTCGGTGCAAAAGACCAACCGCTGCGTCACCGTCGAGGAAGGCTTCCCCGTTGGCTCGATCGGCGACCATCTGGCCAGCACGATCATGCAGCGCGCCTTTGATTATCTGGACGCGCCTGTCGTCACCTGCACCGGCAAGGATGTGCCGATGCCCTATGCTGCGAACCTTGAGAAATTCGCGCTGATCACCCCGGCGGAAATCGCCGCCGCGGTGAAATCCGTTTGCTATCGCTAAGGGGGCTGACATGGCGACTGAAATCCTGATGCCCGCACTTTCCCCCACGATGGAGGAAGGCACGCTGGCCAAATGGCTGGTGAAAGAGGGCGATACGGTGAAATCGGGCCAGATTCTGGCCGAGATCGAAACCGACAAGGCCACGATGGAATTCGAGGCCACCGACGAAGGCGTGATCGGCAAGCTGCTGGTGGCCGAAGGCACCTCGGGCGTGAAGGTGAACGTGGCGATTGCGCTGCTGCTGGAGGATGGCGAAAGCCTGTCTGACGCCAAGCCCGCAGCGGCGGCCCCTGCCCCGGCACCTGCGGCTGCGGCTGCGGCTGCGGCTGCGGCTCCTGCTGCCCCGGCTGCGCCTGTGGCGGCGGCGGCCCCGGCTGCCTCTGGCGCGCGGGTCTTTGCCTCGCCGCTCGCCCGGCGGATCGCCAAGGAAAAGGGACTTGATCTGAGCGCGGTCCAAGGCTCTGGCCCGCATGGCCGCATCGTGCGCGCCGATGTCGAGGGCGCCGCAGCCGCGCCAAAGGCCGCCCCTGCGGTTGCAGTTGCCGCCGCGGCCCCGGCGGCTGCGGTTGCCGCTGCGGCCCAGGCAAAACCCGCGATGCCGACCGGGCCTTCGGCGGAAACGGTGTTGAAAATGTATGCCGACCGCGCCTTTACCGAGGTGCCGCTGGATGGCATGCGCCGCACCATCGCCGCCCGCCTGACCGAGGCCAAGCAGACCATCCCGCATTTCTATCTGCGCCGCGAGGTGCAGCTGGATGCGCTGATGGCCTTCCGCGAAACGCTGAACGCCTCGCTCTCGGGGCGCGGGGTCAAGCTGTCGGTCAACGACTTCATCATCAAGGCCTGCGCCCAGGCGCTGCAAGCCGTGCCCGATTGCAACGCGGTCTGGGCGGGCGACCGCATCCTGAAGCTCAAGCCGTCGGATGTGGCCGTCGCGGTCGCGGTCGAGGGCGGGCTGTTCACGCCTGTGCTGCGCGACGCCGACAAGAAATCGCTGTCGGCCCTGTCGGCCGAGATGAAGGATCTGGCGGGTCGCGCCAAGACCAAGAAACTGGCGCCGCATGAATATCAGGGCGGCAGCTTTGCCATCTCGAACCTTGGCATGATGGGGATCGAGAATTTCGACGCCGTCATCAACCCGCCGCACGGGTCGATCCTGGCGGTGGGCGCGGGCATCAAGAAGCCGGTGGTCAAGGCCGATGGCACCATTGGCGTTGCAACCGTGATGTCGATGACCCTGTCGGTCGATCACCGGGTGATCGATGGCGCGCTTGGGGCGGCCTTCCTCAAGGCGGTGATCGAAGCGCTGGAAAACCCGATGGCAATGCTGGCCTGACCACCGCCGTCAGAACATGAAAAACGCCCCCGAAGCCATTGCTTTGGGGGCGTTTTTGATTGCGTCCACCTGACCGTTCAGCCGCAGTCGAGGCATCCCGTCAGTTTGTGATCCATCGACACCGCGGGCTGCGAACATCCCGCCTCGCCCACGATCTTTGCCGGAACGCCAGCCACGGTCTTGTTGCGTGGAATGTCCTGCAACACCACCGACCCCGCCGCGATCCGGCTGCAATCGCCGATACGGATATTGCCCAGCACCTTGGCCCCCGCCCCGATCAGCACGCCATTGCCGATCTTGGGGTGGCGGTCGCCATCTTCCTTGCCGGTGCCGCCCAGCGTGACGGAATGCAGCATCGAGACATTGTCCCCCACCACCGCCGTCTCACCGATCACGATGGAATGGGCGTGGTCGATCATCAACCCCTTGCCGATGCGCGCACCGGGGTGGATATCGACGCCAAAGGCCTCGCTCACCCGCATCTGCACGAAATAGGCCAGATCGCGCCGCCCATGCGACCACAGCCAATGGCCGACCCGATAGGCCTGCACCGCCTGATAGCCCTTGAAGAACAGGATCGGCTGCAAATACCGATGGCAGGCCGGGTCGCGGTCATAGATCGCCATCAGGTCGGCCCGCGCCGCCGCCCCCAGTTCGGGGTCTTCGGCATAGGCCTGATCGGCGATTTCGCGCAGGATCTGCTCGCCCATCTCGGCCGAGGCGAGCTTGAACGAAAAGCGATAGGCCAGCGCCTGTTCCATCGTCGGATGATGCAGCAAGGAAGAATGGATCATCCCGCCCAACAGCGGGTCGTCCTGGATCGCGGCCTTCGCCTCGTCACAGACCCGCATCCAGACCGGATCAAGCGGCGAAAGTTTCAGTTTACGCTCGGCCATGGCACGATCCTTTTCGACTTCTCTGTGTCAAATGTAGCAGGTTGCAGGCGCCTTCAACAGCCCGTCTGAAAAAACACCCGCAAGGGCACTTTACATTACAAAGTATTTTTGTCAGTAATTAAATCAGCCAGTCCGGACGGGCCAGCCAACCAGCAATCCCTGTCCGATGGAGCCTGCGATGACCCACCCGACCGCGGCGCATGTGCCGCCCGCCCCCGACTTTCGCGAAATGCTGCGCCAGTCGCTGGCCGGCCTTTCCCCCAATGACCTGCTCGCCAGCCTGCTGGACCGGATGGAGGGCCGCGCATGAACGCCCTCACCGACATGAGCCGCCTGCTTGATGCCGTGCCGCTGCACGACGCCCTTGCCCTGACAGAAGGCGGGCGCGAGGCGCGTATCGTCCTGAACGGCATGATCTATTCGCTGCGCATCACCCGTCAGGGCAAGTTGATCCTGACCAAGTGAAAGGGGCCCGAAAGCCCCTTTCCTATCGGTTCAGATGATGGCGCAGCGCGGCGATATCGTCGCGCATCACCGCGTGACCCGCGCCCGGATAGACCTGCATCGAAACCTTGGCCCCTAGGCGACGCAGGGCTGCCGCGCTGTCCTCCACCCGTTTGAGCGGGATATGCGGATCCCGTTCATGCACCGAAAGCCAGGCGGTGCCGGTCAGCGGGGCCTCATAGTCCAGCCGCTTGTCGGTGTGGCCATACAGGCGCGGATCGCCCGGGCCTTGGGCCGCATCGGCACGCCCGACCAGCCCGCCCGAAAGCGCGATGACCCCGGCAAGCCCCGTGCCCGCGCGGGCATAGGCCTCCAGCGCCAGACAGGCACCCTGGCTGAAGCCGCAGAGCCAGATCGCCGCACGCGGCAAACCCGCCTGTTCAAGCCGCGCCACCCCCTCGGCCACCGCGGCAAGCCCGGCGGCAACGAAAGGCTCCATCTGCGCGGCGGGCGCCAGAAAACTGGTCGGCCACCAACTTTGGCCCGGCGCCTCTGGCGCGACCGCCGCCACCGCGGGCAGGGCGGCGTGGTCCAGCAGCGACAGGATATCGCGGCCAGACCCGCCCCGCCCGTGCAACAGCACCACGCCCTGCCGCGCGCCTTGAGGCAGGCGCAAGATCATGCCGGCACCCGCAGCGGCGGCAGCACCCGTTCGATGCGCGCCCGCATCGGCTCGTATTGTTGCGGCAGCTTCAGGCTGCGCCCCAGGCTTTCGGCCGGTTCGTCGATGGCAAAGCCCGGCGGATCAGTGGCGATTTCAAACAACACGCCACCCGGTTCGCGGAAATAGATCGCGTTGAAATACTGCCGGTCCTTCACATCCGTCGTGCGATGCCCGGCGCTGGCCAGACGGTCCATCCATTCGGCCTGTTCGGCATCGTCCTTGGTGCGGAAGGCGATGTGGTGGATCGTCCCCGCCCCCTGACGCCCGGGCAGCGCGCCCGGCACCTGGATCACGTCGAGGAAGCGCCCGCGCTCGGACCCCTCGGCGACCAGCCGATGACGCTCGCCCGTGCCCTCGCTCTCGGTGCCAAGATGGCGATAGCCGAACACATCGGTCAACAGGCGAAGCGTCCGCTCGGGATCGCGTTCCCACAGGGTGACAGAGTGAAATCCATGCGTGTCGCTGGCATCGGCGGATTCGATCAGTTCGACCGGCGCGCCATCGGGATCGCGCAGGGTCACGACCCGCTCGCCAAAGCGCAGGCCCGCGCCCGCGGTGGTCAGCCCATGGACCGCCATGTCATCGGTGATCCGGTCGAAATCGGCCGTGGGGATCGCATAGGCATAGGCCGAGGCCATACCCGGACCCGCCTTGCCCCGCCCGGCATCGGCAAAGGGAAAGAAGGTGAGGATGGTGCCGGGGTTGCCCGCCGCATCCCCGTAATAGAGATGATAGGTGCCCGGATCATCAAAGTTGACGGTCTTTTTCACCAGCTTCTGGCCCAGAACACCGTTGAAGAAATCGACATTGGGTTGCGGCGCGCCCGAAATGGCGGTGACGTGGTGGATACCTCTGATCTTGGTCATGTGAACCTCCTGCGGCCCCGGGTTGGGGCGTTGCAGCCAAGATAGAGCTTCCGCATTTTCAGATAAGACACATGATCCCACCCCAAATGTGCAAATGCGCACATTACCCGGTTTGCCCGGCAATCCAGTCGCGAAAGGCGACAAGTGCCGCGCGCGGCGGCACATCCTTTGGCCAGACAAGGTAATAGCTGCCCAGTCCCCGCGCCTTGTGCGGCCATGCCGGCACCAGACGCCCGTCGCGCAAAGGCGCCTCGATCAGGAACAGGGGCAAGAGTGCGACGCCAAGCCCGTGGATCGCGGCCTGGGTCATGGTGGCGAACTGGTCAAACATCATCGCCGCCGCGCGTGGCCCCGCCGTCACGCCTTGCTGCGCCAGATAGCGCGCCCAGGCGCCCGGGCGGCTTTCCAGCTGCAACACCGGCAGATCGACAAGCCCGGTGGCCGAGGGCAGTGCGACCGGCAAAAGCTGCGGGGCACAGACGGGCAGCACCTCCTCCTCCATCAGCAACAGATGCTCCGCCCCCGGCCAATCGGCACGGCCAAAATGGATCGCGGCGTCAAAGCCCTCTTGCGCGAAATCGAACAGGCCAAGCCGGGTGGACAGGTTGACCGTCACACCCGGATGGGCGCGCGTGAAATCGGGCAGGCGCGGCGCAAGCCAATGCACCCCGAAGGCCGGAAGGATGGCCAGCGTCAGCGCCCCGCCGCCCGGATTGGTCCGCAACCGCACCGAGGCCTGCACCAGCCCCGACAGATGCACCCGCACCTGACGCACATAATCCTGCGCGGCAGGGGTCAGGCGCAGGCGCTGCCGTTCGCGGATGAACAGCGCAACGCCCAACTGGCCCTCCAGCCCCTGCAAGGCCCGGCTGACCGCGCCCTGCGTCAGCGACAGTTCCGCCGCC
>JALOSF010000108.1 GCA_025458525.1 Cypionkella sp.
GCGCAGGAACGCCCCCATTTCAAGGTTTTCTTCGACCGACATCGAGGCAAAGATGTTGTGGGTCTGCGGCACAAAGGCCATGCCCTTGGCCACCCGCGCCTGCGGGGTCAGCGCGGTGATGTCTTCGCCCTTCAACCGCACCGCGCCCGCGCGCAGTTTCAACATGCCGAACACCGCCTTCATCGCGGTCGATTTGCCGGCCCCGTTCGGGCCCACGATCACCGCGATCTGGCCGGGGTCCACCGCGATGGTGCAGCCATGCAGGATATCCGCCCCGCCATAGCCGCCGGTCATCGCTTCTCCAATCAGGAAGGGCTCAGCCATGCTGCACCCCCGTTGATTGCACCTGTCCCGAATATTCCGGGCGGTCCGGGGGCAGGTATCCCCCGGCGCTTGGCCGCCCCGCACCGCACTCAGCCATGGGCGGCTTCCTCCTTGATCTTGTTCTTCAATCCGGTGCCGAGATAGGCCTCGATCACACGCTCGTCGTTCTTGATCTCCTCGACCGTGCCCTGCGCCAGCACCTTGCCTTCGGCCATGCAGATCACCGGGTTGCACAGCCGGCCGATGAAATCCATGTCGTGTTCGATGACGCAAAACGTATAGCCGCGTTCCTGGTTCAGCCGCACGATGGCGTCGCCGATGGTGTTGAGCAGCGTGCGGTTCACACCGGCGCCCACCTCGTCCAGAAACACGATCTTGGCATCGACCATCATGGTGCGCCCCAGTTCCAGCAGCTTTTTCTGCCCGCCCGAAATCTGGCTGGCCTTTTGATCGGCCAGATGGTCGATGGTCAGGAATTTCAGCACATCCTGCGCCTTGGCGCGCAGCCGCTCCTCCTCGGCCCGCACCGCGCCGCGCCGGAACCAGGCGTTCCACAGCGTCTCGCCCATCTGGGCGCCGGGCACCATCATCAGGTTCTCGACACAAGACATCGACCCGAATTCATGCGCGATCTGAAAGGTGCGCAGCAGCCCCTTGTGAAACAATTCATGCGGCGGCAAGCCGGTGATATCCTCGCCCGCCATCCGAACCGTGCCGCTGGTCGGCTTCAACCGCCCCGCGATCACGTTGAACAATGTGGTCTTGCCGGCGCCGTTGGGGCCGATCAGCCCGGTGATCGACCCGGTGCCGATCGACAGCGAGGCGCCGTCCACCGCACGGAATCCCCCGAAATGCCGGGACAGATCCTGAACCTCTATCATGCAAATTCCCCTGTGTGCCGTCCGTCGTGTGTCCCGGAGTTTCCCGGACGCGGCCAGCCTCGTATTGGTAAACTTCGCCTATGGCAACGGCCCGGGGTGCGCCCGGGCCGTGCTTTTCCTGGTCAAGCCAAGACGATCAGCGGAAGCGGACAGTCTCGATCTTGCCGTCCTTGATCTCGATCTCGCGGTAGTTGCCCGCGCTTTCGCCGCCGCCGATCAGTTCCACCGCGGTGGCGCCGATATAGTCGATGTCGGTGCCCGCGGCGATCAGGTCGAGCGCCTTGCCAAGCTCACCCGGCAGGATCGGCTCGCCCGGCGCATTGGCCAGATCCATCACCTTCGTGGTCCATTCCTTGGAATCGGTCGAACCTGCAGCCGCCATCGCCAGCATGATCAGCGCCGCGGCATCATAGGATTCGGGCGCAAAGGCCGAGGTTCCGTCAAAGCCGGCGGTGGTCGCCATGCCCTGGAAGATTTCGGCGCCCTGGCTGTCGGTGCCGGGGAACTGGCCGAACGACCCTGTCAGGCCTTCGCCGATGTCATCGACCAGCTTCTGGCCGACCATGCCGTCGGGCAGCACGAAGGTCGAAAACGCGCCCGAGTCGAGCGAGGCCTGGATGATCGCCTTGCCGCCCTTGTCGGTATAGCCGGCCACGACCAGCACTTCGCCCCCGGCCGAGGCCAGCGAGGCGACTTCGGCCGAATAGTCGGCCTTGTCGTCTTCATGCGGCGCGTTGATGGTGACGGTGCCGCCCGCCGCGGTGAAGGCTGCGGCAAAGCTGTCGGCCAGACCCTTGCCGTAATCGTTGTTGGTATAGGTCAGGGCCACGGTCTTGATGCCCTTGTCCACCAGGATTTCGGTCATCACCACGCCCTGACGTGCATCCGAAGGCGCGGTGCGGAAGAACAGGCCGTCATCTTCGGCGGTGGACAGCGCAGGCGACGTCGCCGAGGGCGAGATCATGCCGATGCCGTTGGTGCGTGCCACGTTTTGCAAGATCGCCCCGGTCACGCCCGAGCAATCGGCGCCCATGATCGCCTTGATGCCCTCGGCGGTGATCAGACGGTCGGCCGCGGCGGTCGCGGCAGCCGCATCGATGCAGGTGGAGTCTGCGCGCACAGGCACAACCGTGCCCAGCGAGAACTTGCCGGTCGCGTTGACTTCGCTGATCGCCAGTTCGGCCCCGGTTGCCATGTTCGGCGTGATCGATTCCAGCGGGCCGGTGAAGCCCAGGATGATGCCCATCTTCACATCTTCGGCCTGCGCGGCCCCGGCGATCAGCGCGGTGGCAGCGGTGGCAAGAAGCAGCTTTTTCATTGTATGTCTCCCATGTCGGATTTTTATCCTGCCGAGGAAACTAGTGGGGCGCCAGACAAAAGAAAAGCGCCTTTTGGTCAGGTTATCTGCCAGATGACGCAGGGTGAGCCGGCGGGCCGCGCCTCACGCCGGCTCACAGTTGCGCGAGCGGGTTGGAACGCGGGCGCGACCGCCCAAGTTAGGGTCAGACACCGTCCAGAGACAGGAGATGCCATGACCCGCCCCATGTTCCGCCCCCCGATGCTTGCCATTGACATCCGCCATGCCCGGATCGCGCGTGCCCGGATCGCGGCAACGGCATGCGCCCTCGCACTTCTTGCAGGGCAGGGGCATGCGCAAACCCGGCTGGACACCTCGGCAGGCCCGATGGAGATCAGCCGCGTGGCAGACGGTTTCGAGGAACCCTGGGCGCTTGGCTTTCTGCCGGACGGGGGGATCATCGTGACCGAGCGCGATGGCACGCTGGTGATCCTGCGCGATGACACCCGGGTCGAGGTTTCGGGCGTGCCCGAGGTCTTTGCCGAAGGGCAGGGCGGTCTGCTCGACGTGATGGTTCCGCGCGATTTCACCCAAAGCCGCGAGATCTGGCTGTCCTATGCCGCGCCCCTGAGCGGGGGGGCTGCCACCGCCGTGGGCAAGGGCCGGCTGTCGGCCGATGGCCGGGTGCTGGAGGATTTCGCGCAGCTTTATGTCGGCGATGCGATGCCCGGCGGGCGGCATTTCGGCAGCCGCATCGTCGAGGCGGCGGATGGCACGGTCTTTGTCACCACCGGCGATCGCGGGACCGGCCCCGGCGGGACCGAGGCGCAGGATCTGGCCCGCGTCGAAGGCAGCGTGATCCATCTGAACCGGGATGGCTCGCCCGCCAGCGCGCAGGACGGCTGGCGCGCGGGTCTGTATTCAAAGGGCCATCGCAATGCCCAAGGCGCGACGCTTGGCCCTGATGGCGCGCTTTGGCTGGTCGAGCATGGCGCGCAAGGCGGTGATGAGCTGAACATCGTGCGTCAGGGCGCCAATTACGGCTGGCCCGTCATCAGCTACGGCGTCAACTACAACGGCGCGGCCATCGGCACCGGGCAGGCGGCCGAAGGCATGGAACAGCCGCTGCATTACTGGGACCCGTCGATCGCGCCTTCGGGGCTGATCGTCTATTCCGGGGCTCTGGTGCCGGACTGGGCGGGCGATGTCTTTACCGGATCGCTGAACCAGAGCTTCCTGTCGCGGCTTGACCCTGACACCAGCGCCGCGACCGGCTTTGCCGAGGAGCGGATCGAGGCCGAGGAAACCGGCCGGGTGCGCGACGTGCGCGAAGCGCCCGATGGTTCGATCTGGTTCCTGTCGGTGCTGGACGGGGCGATCTATCGGCTGGCCCCCGCCGAAAGCAGCTAAGGCCAGCGCAGGTGCCGGGGCGCCCGGCGCAGGATGTCTTGCGCCGCGCGCAGCCCCGAGGCCCAGGCCCCGTGCACGGTTGACGGGTGGTCGATGGCCCCCGCCTCGCCCGCCAGAACCAGACGTCCGTCCCAGATCGGCGCAGACAGCGTGCGGCGGGTGGCGGCATCGGTGCCGGGGCGGGCATAGGAATAGGCCCCGCGCGTCAGCGGATCACGCCCCCAGCCGCTGATCTGCGCGCCGATCAGCTCCGGCAGCGGCCCCTCTGCCACGCTCTCCACCGTGTGCAGGGCCGCGCGGATGGCGGCCGCCTCCTCCATCGCCTCGACCCTGCGCCCCGCTTCGGCAGCGGCAAAACCAAGCAGCAGGGGCTGGCCAAGGGCGCGCGACAGATTGACCCATTCGGGCCAAAGCGGGGTATCCGCGCCGGGGGCGGGCGGCGCGATCACCTGGAGCCAGTCGGTCGCGGGCAGCGGCAGGGGCGCGGCAAAGCGCAGCCAGCATTTGACATAAGTCCCCATGCCAAGCCCCGCGATGGCCGCCTGTTGCGCCGCGGGCAAGGGCGGATCAAAGCGCAGCGCCCCGGCCTGCAACACCCCCAGCGGCACGGTCACGATGACCGCGTCAAAACCCTCGCGGGTCCCGTCCACGAAGTGCAGACGCAGGCCCCGGTCGGTCTTGACCACATCGGCCACGGCCTGCGACAGGCGGATGTCGAGCCCGCGGGCGACATGGGCGGCAAGCTGGCCAAAGCCGTCGGGGAAGATCACATCCCCGCCCGCAAAGGCGGCCGCGTCGTCAAAGGCGCGGGCCGACAGATCGGACCAGTCGGCGGCATATTCGTGCTCGATCTCGCGGTGGATCGACTGGCGTATCGCCTCGCGCCGGGCGGCGGTGGCGCGCTGCCAGACGGGGGTCGCCTGCACCGCGGCTTGCAGCGACAGATCGGTTTCGACAGCGGCGGCACGCTCTCGTGCGGCCGCGATGATGCCCCAGGGCTCGGGCGCAGCGGCTGGGCTGCCACCGGGTGCGAGGGCCGTCGCGCTGTCGTAAGAGGTGGCGATGCGCGTGGCACCCGCGGCATCGGCCAGGGCCGTCAAGGGGTTGCCCTGCACGCCGTGGATCCAGCTTGCCCCCATGTCCACCGGCAGATCGGGCCAGCGCGTGCTGGTCCAGACCCGGCCCCCGATGCGGGCGCGCGCCTCAAACACCGTCACACGCGCCCCGGCCTTGGCCAGCGCACGGGCGGCGCCAAGGCCCGCCATGCCGGCACCGACCACCGCCACCGACAGCGGCGCTTGCGCCCGCGCGGCCCGGCCCGGCACCAGCGCCAAGACCCCAAGCCCCAGCACCTGCCGCCGCCCCGCCCGCATCGTCAGATCGACAGGCGCTTGGGCGGCGTCGGGCCTTGACTGCCGCGCTCGCGATAGGGCGTCGTGTTGTAATGGCTGCGGTAGCATTTGGAGAAATGCGACGGGCTGGCAAAGCCGCAGGCAAGCGCCACGTTGATCACGCTCATGTCGGTCTGCATCAGCAGATTGCGCGCCTTGCCCAGGCGCAGTTCCATGTAATAGCGCTTGGGGCTGCGGTTCAGATAGCGGCGGAACAGCCGCTCCAACTGGCGCGTGGACATATCGACCTGTTCGGCCAGATCGGCGGGCGACAGCGGGTCTTCGATATTGGCCTCCATCATCTGGATGACCTGGCTCAGCTTTGGGTGACGCACGCCGATGCGGGTGGGGATCGACAGACGCTGTGTGTCCTGATCGGTGCGGATGGTGGAATAAATCAACAGATCTGCCACCGTATTGGCCAGATCCTGCCCGTGATCGGCCGCGATCAGTTTCAGCACCAGATCGATCGACGAGGTGCCGCCCGCCGTGGTCAGCCGATTGCCATCGACGACAAACACCGATTTCGTCAGCTTGACCTGCTCGAATTCCTCAAGGAACCCATCCTGATTTTCCCAGTGGATCGTCGCCTTCTTGCCATCGAGCAGCCCCGCCTTGGCAAGCGCATAGGCCCCGGTGCACATGCCGCCGATCACCGTGCCGCGCCGCGCCTCGCGCCGCAGCCAGTTCAGCACCGGCCTGGTGGTCGCGCGCTGGATGTCGATGCCGCCGCAGACAAGGATGGTGTCGTCGCGATCGACCTCCTCCAGCCCCATGTCAAGCCGGAAGGTGGCGCCGTTGGAACAGGTCACTTCGCCCCCGCCTTCGCCCGCCAGAACCCAGGCATAAAGCTGCTTGCCCGCCACATAATTGGCCAGCCGCAACGGCTCGATCGCGCAGGAAAACGACAGCATGGTAAAGCGGTCCAGCAACACAAAGACAAAGCGGCGCGGCGGGCTTGCGGCCTCGGTCTTGGTGGCGCGGGAGGGCGGGAAAGACATCTTGCGACCTGTTCATGTCGGATACGGCCCTATCAGACAGGAAATCGCCCGCGCTGCAAGGGGAGAGATGGGCGGTTTGACCCTTTGCAAACCCGCCCCCAGACCGTATAGAACGCAGCGATACCGCTAACGAGCGCGGATGGGGCCCGGCGGGCCCGGATTGCGAAGGAGAAGGCCATGACCAAAGGCTGGCAAAAATCGGACTGGCGCGCGAAACCGCGGGTGCAGATGCCGGATTATACGGATGCGGCGGCGCTGAAAGCGGTCGAGGCGCAACTTGCCAAATATCCGCCGCTGGTCTTTGCCGGCGAGGCGCGCAAGCTGCGCAAGCAACTTGCCCTTGCCGCCGAAGGCAAGGCCTTTCTCTTGCAGGGCGGCGACTGCGCCGAGAGCTTTGCCGAGTTCAGCGCCGACAACATCCGCGACACCTTCCGCGTCATGCTTCAGATGGCGGTGGTGCTGACCTATGGCGCCAAGGTGCCGGTGATCAAGGTGGGCCGGATGGCCGGGCAATTCGCCAAGCCGCGCTCGGCCCCGACCGAGGTGATCGGTGGCGTGGAATACCCAAGCTATCGCGGCGACATCATCAACGGGTTCGAGGCGACCCCCGAGGCGCGCCAGCCCGACCCGCAGCGCATGTTGCAGGCCTATACCCAGGCGGCTGCCAGCCTGAACCTGCTGCGCGCCTTTTCGACGGGCGGCTTTGCCGATATCCACCGGGTGCATTCCTGGACGCTTGGCTTTGCCGAACATGACAAGGCGGAACGCTACCGCGAACTGTCGAACCGCATTTCCGATGCGCTCGATTTCATGAACGCGGCCGGGGTGAATTCCGACACCGCCCATGCGCTGTCGCAGGTCGATTTCTACACCAGCCACGAAGCCTTGTTGCTGGAATACGAAGAAGCCCTGTGCCGGGTGGACAGCATCACCGGGCAGAATGTGGCGGGGTCTGGCCATATGATCTGGATCGGCGACCGCACGCGCCAGCCTGATGGCGCGCATGTCGAATTCTGCCGTGGTGTCTTGAACCCGATCGGGCTCAAATGCGGGCCGACCACCACGGCCGAGGATCTGAAGGTGCTGATGGCCAAGCTGAACCCCGCGAACGAGGCGGGCCGGCTGACGCTGATCGCGCGCTTTGGCGCGGGCAAGGTGGGCGAGCATCTGCCGCGCCTGATCAAGGCGGTCAAGGAGGAAGGCGCCAATGTGGTGTGGTCCTGCGATCCGATGCATGGCAATACCATCAAGTCGCCGTCGGGCTACAAGACACGGCCCTTCAACTCGGTCCTGTCCGAGGTGCGCGAATTCTTTGGCGTGCACAAGGCCGAAGGCACCATTCCGGGTGGCGTGCATTTCGAGATGACGGGCAAGGACGTGACCGAATGCACCGGCGGCCTGCGCGCGGTGACGGATGAAGATCTGTCAGACCGCTATCACACCGCCTGCGACCCGCGCCTGAACGCCAGCCAATCGCTGGAACTGGCGTTTCTGGTGGCCGAGGAGTTGCTGTCCTTCCGTCAGGAAGGCCATCGCGTCGCCCTGTAACGCCACGGATTTTCCGAGAATATTCGGTTACAACATCATCCGGGCGGCCCTTCAGGGGGCCGCCTTTTTCGTTCAGGATTTGACAAGCCGCAGATGCGGGACCCCGGGCTGGGCGCGCGGGGGGCGCGGCGCGTCGGCGGGCATCGGCGCGGGCAGGGGGGCTGGCACAGACCGGGGGCCGATCTCCTCGATCTGGGCGGCGGTGATGGAAAAGCGGCGCGGGGCGCGGCCAATCTCTCCGCCCAGTTCAAGGCAGCCGATGGCAAGGCTCGGCGCGTCGTCCTGCCCCAGCATCGGCAGGATCAGCATGCGCCCGCGCAGGTTGGGCCGGCTGGCGTGCATCGCCCATGAACAGGCAGGACATCGGCATGCCGCGAATGTCCATCCCCATCAGATCGTTGTAGATCATGCCCGAAATGCGAAAGCGCGCGATGCCCGGCGCGATGCGTTCGACCAGAAAACTGTGTTCCAGCGCCCCGGCAATCCCGCGCGGATCGACCCGATCGCGCCGGGGCAGCATGTCGCCATTGCGCAGCGCCTCCCAATAGGCGCGCACCTCAGAGATCATTCCCTGATCGATCCGGTCATTGCCGCCCGAGTCGCGGCCTGTCCAGCCAAAAGCCATATCCTTGTCCTCACATCCTGCCGGGCCGCCCCATGGTTGCCCCGGCCTTTCCCGCCATGCTATGCGGTCCCATCGCCGGTGCGCGGGCCGCGCCAGACGAAAGACGGGCCGACTCGCGGGTTCTGGTCAGACCACATTACACCAAGGCTGGCGGGCCTTGGCCTGCATTCCTAACAACTGGTAAACACCGCCCCGGCGGTGGGGAGCGCCAATGACCATCTCGATGACCGGATTTGCCGCCCGCAAGGGCCAGGGCGCGGGCCATGTCTGGGCCTGGGACATCCGGTCGGTGAATGGCAAGGGGCTGGACCTGCGGCTGCGCCTGCCCGACTGGATCGACGGGCTGGAGGCGATGGTGCGGGCCGAGGTGCAACGGGCGCTGTCGCGCGGATCGGTCAGCCTGTCGCTGAAACTGTCGCGCGACGGGGCCGAGGCCGAGGCGGCGCTGCGCGTCAATCCGCCGGTGCTTGGCGCGGTGCTTGCGGCGCTGCAACAGGTCGAGACGGCGGCGATGGCGGCGGGCGTCACGCTGGCCCAAGCCACTGCGGCCGATGTGCTGGCCATCCGCGGGGTGCTGGAGCAAGCCAGCCCCGAGGAGGACATGAGCCCGCTGCGCGCGGCCCTTCTGTCCGATCTGCCGCTGCTGCTTGCCGATTTTGCCGCGATGCGCGCGGCCGAAGGCGCAGCCCTTGGCGCGGTGATCGCAGCGCAGCTTGACCAGATCGCCGCGCTGACCGCCGCCGCCGCCCGCGAGGCCGAGGCCCGCCGCGCGGTCGCCCCCGCCGCGCTGCGCGAGGCCCTGGCCCATGTGCTCGCCCATGCCGATGGCGCGGATGAGACGCGGGTGGCACAAGAGCTTGCGCTGATCGCGGTCAGGCAGGATGTGACCGAGGAACTGGACCGGCTGGCCGCCCATGTGACGGCGGCGCGCGGGCTTTTGGCCGAAACCGGGCCGGTGGGGCGCAAGTTCGATTTTCTGATGCAGGAATTCATGCGCGAGGCCAATACGCTGTGTTCCAAGGCACAGTCGCTGGCGCTGACCCGGATCGGGCTTGACCTGAAAACCGTGATCGATCAGATGCGCGAACAGGTTCAGAACGTGGAATGATGATGCAGCGGCGCGGTCTCTTGCTGATCTTGTCCTCGCCCTCGGGGGCGGGAAAATCCACGCTTGCCAAGCGGTTGATGGCCTGGGACCCGAGCTTGCGGTTTTCCGTCTCGGCCACCACGCGCGCGCCGCGCCCCGGCGAGGTGGACGGGCGCGAGTATTATTTCAAATCGCGCGCCGAATTCGCCGAACTGGTCGCAACCGGCCAGATGCTGGAACATGCCGAGGTGTTTGGCAATTTCTACGGCAGCCCGCGTGCCCCGGTCGAGGCCGCGATGCGCGAAGGGCGCGACACGCTGTTCGACATCGACTGGCAGGGGGGGCAGCAGATCCGCAATTCGGCCTTGGGGCGCGATGTGGTGTCGGTGTTCGTGCTGCCGCCCAGCATTGCGGAGCTGGACCGCCGCCTGCGCGGGCGCGCGCAAGACAGCGACGAGGTGATCGCCGGGCGCATGGCCAAAAGCCGCGACGAGATCAGCCATTGGGCCGAATATGACTATGTGCTGGTCAATGACGATCTGGACCGCACGTTCGAGGATTTGCTGACCGTGCTGAAGGCAGAGCGGATGCGGCGCGACCGCCAGCCGCATCTGGCCGAATTCGTGCGCGGGCTGAACGGGGAGTTTGAAGCCAGATGATCTATTCGCTGAACGGGCTTGCGCCACAGATCGACCCTTCGGCCTGGGTCGCGCCCGATGCCAATGTGATTGGCCGCATCGTGCTCGAGGCGGACAGCTCGGTCTGGTTTGGCGCCACCTTGCGCGGCGACAACGAGGAAATCCGGGTCGGCGCGGGCAGCAATGTGCAAGAGCTGTGCGTGCTGCACACCGATCTTGGCTTTCCGCTGACCATCGGTCCCGATTGCACCATCGGACACAAGGCGATGCTGCATGGCTGCACCATCGGCGCGGGCAGTCTGATCGGGATGGGGGCGACCATCCTGAACGGCGCGCGCATCGGGCGCGGCTGTCTGATCGGGGCCGGGGCGTTGATCACCGAAGGCAAGGACATCCCCGATTTCAGCCTGGTGATGGGCAGTCCGGGCCGGGTCGTGCGCGCGCTGGACGAGGCGGCACAGGAGCGGCTGCTGCGTTCGGCCGAAAGCTATCGCGCCAATGCGGCGCGGTTTCGCGCAAGCCTGCGCCCCGTGATCTAGATCACCGCAAGTTTGATCTTCAACCCCTTGCCAAGACGTGACAATTCGCGCTGAACCATGCGCGGGCTCGGCATCGGGGGCGCGATCACCATGACCTCACCACGAAAGCCCGCCTCCACCAGCAGCAAGATGATATCGACCGCATCCATCTGGTCGCCCAGCAGCATGCAGGCAACCACCGCCCCGTTCAGACGATCCAGCCCCGCCGCGGCAATCAGCCCCGGATCAAGCGACAGGATCGGACGCGCCCCGGCGAGGCGCAGGGCAATATCTGGCGGCACACCAATGCCGACCCAGGGCCCAAGAGCGGAGGCGGGGCCAGAGGAGTGCGACGCAGGGTCGTCGGAACGGTCGCCTGAACTGGTCAATATTCTGCTCTTGCAATGGCAAAAAAGGACAGGTCGCCTGCGAACGGCAGAAACAGGGTTACGCTACGTCACTTTATTGTCTTATCCGCACGATATGTCGCAGTTCAAGTCAAAGTCTCGCATTTGCATGATTTAACGGCTATGCGCGTCTGGACGGATCTGATGCGGGGGAACAGAATGATCGCAGCCGCAATCTTGGGCGGCATTCCGCTGCCCGCCTTGATCATCGCGCCGGATGAGCGGATCGCCGTGATGAACCCGCCTGCGGTCGCGCTGTTTGGTCAGGCGATGCTGGGGCGGCACCATGCGATTGCCCTGCGTCATCCCGAGGTGCAAGGCGTGCTTGGCCTGGCGCTGACACAAGGTCAGGCCGGGGTCGCGCGGCAGGTTGTGCCCGGCCCCTCGCAGGATCAGGTGCATCGGGTGACGGTGACGCCCTTGCCAGAGGCGGCGGGCGTCTTGTGCGTGTTCGAGGACCTGTCCGAGGCCGAGCAGATGGGCCAGATGCGGCGGGAATTCGTGGCCAATGTCAGCCACGAATTGCGCTCGCCCCTGACCGCGCTCACCGGCTTCATCGAAACGCTGAAAGGGGCCGCGCGCGATGATGCGGCCGCGCGGGACAGGTTCCTTGCCATCATGGAGCGCGAGGCGGGCCGGATGAACCG
>JALOSF010000109.1 GCA_025458525.1 Cypionkella sp.
GCGCGTTGGATCAACAGTCTCGGTCCGTTCTATCAAGTCTCCGAGTGGCCTGACCTCCCACCCAGCCTTCACAACAGCCCCCTGATCCGCTCAAGGATTTCCGCTGTCTCGGCATCGCGGGCCAGAATGGCGTCGATGATCGCCTCGGGGCTGCGCAGCGCCTCGGCCTGCGGCGCGTTGGGGTTTTTTACCGACAAATCAAAGGTCGTGCGGTCCACATCGGCCATGTCCAAGACCCATGATTTCGGCCCGGTCACCCCTTCGCGCTGCAAGGCCACGAAGTCGGCCATGTCGTCATCATTCAGCGGGTTGGTCTTGCCCATGCTGCGCCCGGGGTCGAGCTGGTAGTACCAGATGCGCGTGGTGGGTTCGCCCTTGTCGAAAAACAGCACCACGGTTTTCACGCCCGCGCCCTGAAAGGTGCCTTGCGGGCAATCAAGGATGGTGTGGCATGCGCCCGGCTGGGACTATGCGCGCATGTACGACCACGGCGGGCGGGTGCGCCCGCCGGGCTGAGCGGCCTGTCAGGCCAGCGCCAGGAACACCTGCGTTCCCAGGCCCCACAACAGCAGATCGAAATGGGTGCGCTGCGCGTTGCCGTGGCACAGCCAGTAGACGTAGTGGTTGCCGCCTGTCAGAAACGCGATCCAGATCGCGCTGAACCCGGCAACCGCCAGCAGCGCCAGCGCCTTGGCGGTGTCCGGCGCCACGCCGCCCGCCAAGGCCCCGACCATGGCCAGCGACGCCAGGGTCAAGGCGATCACCACAGCGCTTTCGGCCAGCACGATCATCCGAAACAGCAGCCGCTGGCGCGCCGGATCGGTCAGCGCCCGCCCGCACAGTGCTGCGAAATGGTGCGGGTATTGCCGCTCCATCGCCTCCAGCGCCAGAATCTCGGCAATGGAATCGCCGTTCAGGCGCGGCGCGGTGACATTGTCGCGCAGCGCCACTGCCAGCCAGACGGCCATGGCTGCGACCTGCACGGTCTGGGCGGCAAGAATTGCGAAATCAAGCATCGGTCTGGCCTTCGGGTCAGGGGTCCATGCCGTCCAGCGCGTCAAGGTCGCGCCAGTCCGGCGGTGTGGTGTCGATCGGTTGTCCGGCGCGCAGCACGATCCGCCCTGTTGCAGGACGGGCGCCGAATTCGGACCAGTTGCGGGCGGTCAGCAGGATCAGGTCAGCAGGTCCACCGGCGGCAATGCACCCTGTTGCCGATGGCAGCCCCATGATCCCGGCCGGAACCGGGCCGATCGCGGCGGGCCAGTCGCCCACCGGCTGATCCAGCTGGCCAAAGCGGATCGCATCGCGGAACAGCTCGACCATGTCCAGATCGCCATAAGCGTGAAACGGATCGCGGGTGTTGTCCGAGGCCAGTGCCACGCGCACCCCGGCCGCCCGCGCCTCGTGCACCGGGGCCAGCCCGCGAAGACGCGGGGTGCGGCCGGGCGTGCGGCCCATCAGATGCGCATTGCACTGTGGCAGCGCAACCAGCGCCACCCCGGCCTGCGCCATCGCATCCAAGGTGCGGGCAAGATCATCGGGCGCATGGCCTGCCAGCGCAACGCCATGCCCCACCGTCACCTGCCGGTCGAACCCGGCCCGTGCAACCGCCGCCACAATCCGCGCCGTGGCGTTCGAAGCGGGGTCGGTCGTTTCGTCGGCGTGAAAATCAAGATCAAGGCCATGCCGCCCGGCCAGATCCACGGCCATGTCCAGAAAGCCATCCAGACCCGGCCCGTCCTGCACGAAAAGACTGAGCGCCCCGCCCCCCTGACCGGCCCGCCCGGCCAGATGCGCGATCCAGCCCGGTGGCGCATCCTGCCCGGCAAACGGACAGAGTTGCACCGCAATCCGCCCCGCCCAGGCCGCCCGCAAGTTCAAGAGTGCATCAAACCGGCGGTCAAAGCGGTCGGGGTGGGCGTCCACATGGCTGCGCACGGCCACCGTGCCATGGGCAAAGGCCGCGCGCAGCTGGAACTCGGCCCGCAGAACCAGATCATCAATGCCGCCATGGCGCGCGGCATCGGCCGCCGCGGCCGCCAGCGCCGTTACAAAGCGCCCATCAGCATTCGGGCTACGGGCCGCCACCTGCCCCTTGTCCAGATGGGTGTGGCAATCGACCAGACCTGGCAGGATGATGCCGCCCTGCAAATCCAGCACTGTCGCCCCGGCGTGCGATGGCGGGCCGCCGGGGGGGCGCACTGCCGCGATGCGGCCGTCTTGCAGATGTACCTCCAGCGGTATCAACCCGCCGCGCGCGCCTTCGGTGACCGGGCCTGACAGCATGGCCTGTGGCACGCGACCGCGCACCACAACATTGGACGGCAGGCCAGACATGGGATGGGTCGTCACGGGGGGCGCCTCGCGGAATCGTCACAAGATCAAAGACGGTCCCGCTACCCGCGCACCAGTGGGTGCACCGACGATGGCGCCGGGCACCCGCTCTGTCAAGTCGGCACGTTCCGCGATGAGTGCCCGCTCACATCATGAGATCCTCGGGCCGCGCGGTTTTCCACGAACCCGGGCACCATCCGATCCGATTCCTGTGAAAGTGACCCGGCCCGGATTCCGGGCGCGACCTGATCAAACCGTTGTGCCGGGCCGGTTCTGCCCGCTGCTCACGGGTCTGCGGGCGTGGCGTTGCGCGCCTGATCCATCACCTGGCGCAAATGCATCAGCCCGGGCAAAAGCGCTTCGACCTGGTCGGCGGAAACCTGCGTTTCGATGAGCTGCAATTCGGGAAGCACCGCACCCATCGCCTGTTCGCGAAAGCGGCGCCCGGCATCCGTCAGGAAAACCAGCTTGCTGCGCCCGTCTGCGGGGTTCGACCGCACGTCGACAAGGCCGCGCTCCAGCAGCCCCGACAGCGTGTTGGTCATGCTGGTCTTGGGTACCTGAAACGCACGGGCAAGGCGCTGGGGCGTCCACCCCTCGCCCACCCGCACAAGGTGGTTGAGCAGCGCGAATTGCGGCATGCTGACCCCGTCGGCCAATCGCGCCTCCATCAAGCTGCGGCTGAGCTGGGCGATGATCCCGATCTCGGTCAGCAGCGCAAAGAGGCGTGGATCGGCCATGGTGTTCTCCCTTGCGGCAAACTGTGCCGCAAAACGGGCCGGGGTGAAACCCCGACCCGCAGGCCTCAGGCCAGCTGTGCCTCTACCCCGCGTCGTGGTGATGGGCGCAAGGGTGCGCTGCCTTGTGGCACGCGGCCAAGCCGGGCCAGCATCTGCACCGTAAACTGCGGCGCAGGTGCATTCAGCGCCTGATGGATCGCGGTGTATTCGCTGGCCACCTCGGGGTATTCCTGCAGCGATTGCTGGTTGGGGTGCATTGAAAGCCCCAGCGCGGTGCCCGCAAGGTTCATCCGGACATAGGCACGGCCAGCCTCGATCTGCTGCGCCCGGCTGTTGCCCTCGGTCACGATCCACAGATAGGCCGGTGTCGCAGCCGTGATCGCGGCGAAATCGTCAAGCTGCGCCGTGATCGCCATCGAGTCGGGCGCGGGCGGAGTGGTCCGGTCAAACAGGCCGAAGCGTTCCAGCATCACCACCATCGGATCGTCGATGACAAGACCGTCGCGGTGGCGATCGATCTCGGCTGTTCCAACCCGCAGAACCTCCATGGATTCCATCAAGGTGCGCTCGGTCAGGATTTCGTGCCGCCATGCACGGTTGGCAATGTCGCGGATCCGGGCGACGCGCGCCGCGTCCGTTTCGACCCCGGCGCGCAGGGGGAAAGGCGCAGCGGCAGCGATCAGGGCCGCGATCTCGTCAGATGTCACGGTCTGGCCGAGGTCATAGGCGCGCCGGTCGGTCCGGCGGTCGGGAGCCGCGGCAAACAGTGGGTCGACCGTCACATTCGCATCCGGGATCAGCCGCACCGTGACCATCCGCCGACTGTCGATATGTTCGCCGGGCACGCCTTCGGGGAATAGCACGATGTCCGCGCGGTGGCCGCGCACGGCCGCCGCCTGGACCAGAAGTTCCAGAAAGGTGCCAAGGCCCATCATCATCTGTCGATTGAAGGGGTCGGTCTTCGGCAGCAGCCGGTCGGTGTCCATGCTCAGCCCGATTTCGCCCTCGACCGACAGGTCGGCGATCCAAGGCTGCTTGTTGTGGGAGTTGGGCGCCAGCACCGCATAGGACAGAACGAAACGTCCAAGATCCTGCGCCTGACCGGCCTCGGCCCAGGCGGCCAGAGCCGTTTCCGGCACGGGGAAGACGTTGCGGCTGGCATATTGCCAGCCCGCCAGCCCAGCCGCTGCAACCACAACCCCGCCGCCGGCGAGCCGGATGAATGACCGTCTGTTCATGGACAACCCCATTTGGTTCGATCTCGGATCATATTAGTCCGTTATCGAACCAAAAACAAGCCACCTCCGCATCGGGGCCGCGATGCGGGAAACGCAGGCGGTGTCGGATCAGGGCCCTGCGCGGGACCGCAACACTCCCATCAGGTCAAGACCGATCAGGATCAGCCACAGCGACAACCCCAGAAACCCGGCGATCGTGAACCACGCGAAGATGTCACCGTTTCCGCCCAGAGCGAGCGCGAGCCCCTCGGTTGTGCCGACGACGATCAGCAGAGCACTGGCAAAACCGCACATGCCTGTCAGCCGTCCGCCTTGGCGCCATTGGATGGCTGCCAGCGAAACAAGGAAGAATACCAGCAAAAGCTGGCCCAGATGTTCGCCAATGGCCACACCCCCCCAACTGTTCAGGACGCTGAAGAGCTGCTCGGTGACGGCTTTGCCCGCCTCGTCTGCCTCGGCATAGTGCCGTGCGAGTTCGGGGACCACGAACACCCAGCGCCACAGGCCAATGGCCTGAGCCACACCGCTCAGGGCGCCCGTGATCGCTGCCGCGATGGCCAGACGTTCGGATGTGGCGCGATTTGCGGGAGTGAGAGCCAACCCGATCGCCAGCGGAACCAGCAGAAGCGCGGCCCATGCAAAGGCGTGCCACGTCAGGATCAGGGTCGGACCGGCGTCGGCAAAACGATCAAGCGCCTCGGCCGCCGGACGACGAAGGATGTCGGGATAATCATAGATTGCGACAAGATTTGCGTAGGGAAGATTGAATCCGATCGCCATCGCAATGGCAGACAAACCGAGAACCGGGGAGCGAGACGACATGACATGTGCCTTCTTGTGTCATTGGTGAATGAAAAACCGAAGAGGATGACGGGCCTTTGCGTGCCAAGGCGGCGCTGCGCGCAGGATGGGGCGCTGATCGGCGGCAAGCAATCGGGACTTGCGGCTTGCATGGACTGTCCGGGCGGCCGACACTTTGCTGCCCGGGCAAAACGTGATCGTCTGGTCGGCGGCAACGGCGACGACACGATCATCGGCGGCCTCGGGATGGGCACGCTGATCGGAAGGCAGGGGGCGGATACCTTCATCTTCGGCTCGGCGGATGAGGTGGGCCCGGGGTGCGGGCAGCGACCGGATCCTCGACTTCCAGTCGGGAACGGACAAGTTCCATCTGTCCGGGCTTGGCGCGGGGCAGATGCGCTATTCGGTGACCGCCGGGATCGGCACGCTGGCAGGCGACCTTGACGGCGACAGCACGGCGGACTTTGCCCTGTTGTTCACCAACGGCACCGCACTGGTCAGTACCGACCTGACGCTGTGACCAAACCCTTCCGCGCCGGGGGCAAGGGCGTGTCGCGAAGGCTGTGGAAACGCCCTTGCGGCGTCGAAGGTTTGCGTCTGGTGCCGATGTCGAACAGCAGGACTGGTACAATGGCGGGGTGTGTCCCGACGATTTGAGGCGGTGCCTGCAATGCACCTTGCGGCTGCGCTCTGGGAAGCCCCCAAGCCCTCTTTCGCAGCGAGCCGCGCCGCGCGCGACGTCGAATGCCCATCGCTTTTTCTAGCTGCACCCCCCCATCCGGCAAACGATGTCCCATTCTTCCGGCGTGACCGGCTGGACCGACAGGCGCATCGAGGTGACGAGCGACATGTTGGACAGCTCCGGCGTGGCCTTGATCACCTTCAGCGGTACGGGCCGGGGCAGGGGGCGCACGGCGCGGATATCGACGCAGTCCCAGCGCGCGTCCCCTTCGGCGGTGCTGTCGGGGTGTGACAGGGCGCAAACCTCGGCGATGCCCACCACCTCCAGCCCGATGTTGGAATGGTAAAAGAACACCGGGTCGCCGATTTCCATCGCGCGCATGTTGTTGCGCGCCAGATAGTTGCGCACGCCGTTCCATTCCTCGCCCTTGGCGCCGACGGCCACGAGGTCATCCCAGGAAAACACGTCGGGTTCGGATTTCATCAGCCAGTGGCGCATCAGCCGATCACCTTGCGCCATTCGCGGATGGTCACGGATGCGAACAGGCCCGCCCTGGCATAGGGGTCGGCGGCGGCAAAGGCCTGCGCCTCGGCCAGATCGGCGGCCTCGATCACCACGAGCGAGCCGACGGGCTGCCCGTTCTCGATGAAAGGTCCGGCCAGCGTGACCTTGCCCGAGGTGTTGAGGAATTCCAGATGTGCGGCGCGGGTATCAAGCCGGGTCTGCAAGGCGCCGGGTTTGTCGAGGCAGGTCAGGGCGTAGAGCATCATTCCTCCTTCAGGGGGCGGGACATCAGGGTTTGCACGGCTTCGGCGACCGTGGCCTTGCCGGTGGTGACGGCCGCCACCATCGCCGTCACCGGCATCTGTGCGGCGGTGCCAAAGCGGATGGCCTGGGCCAGCACGGCCTGCGCCGTGGCCAGCCCTTCGACCGTGGCGGCGGCAGGCGGCGCGCCGCGCCCCAGCGCAAGGCCATGGCCGAAGTTGCGCGACTGCGCCGAGGTGCAGGTCAGCACCAGATCGCCCAGGCCCGACAGGCCCGCCAGCGTTTCGGCGCGCGCGCCAAGGCGGGTGGCAAAGCGCACCATTTCGGCATAGCCACGGGTCATCAGGGCGGCGCGCGCGCTGTCGCCCAGGCCCGCGCCCATCACGATGCCCGCGGCAATGGCGATGACGTTCTTGAGCGCCCCGCCCAATTCCGCGCCGGTGACATCGGTGGTGCGGTACAGCCGCAGGGTGGGGGTGGACAGCGCCTGTTGCAAGGCTGTGCCCGCCGCCTCGTCCTTGCAGGCGAGTGTCAGGGCGGTGGGCAGGCCGCGGGCGATGTCGGCGGCAAAGCTGGGGCCGGTCAGGACGGCGGCCGTCGCACCCGGGCAATGCGCGGCGACAAGGGCCGAAGGGCCGCGCAAGGTGGCAAGGTCGATCCCCTTGCAGCACAGAACCAGCGGTCGGTTTTCCAGCGCCGCCGCATGGGCGGCCAGAAAGCCCCCCAGCGCCTGCATCGGCACCGCCAGCAGGACAGGGCCGGTCAGGCGCGGGATATCCCCGGTCAGGGTCACGGCATCGGGCAGCCGCACGCCGGGCAGGCGCGGGTTTTCCCGGGCCCCGGCCCAGTCCATCCCGCGGCCCCACAGCGTGACCGGCCCGCGCGCGGCCAGCGCCACCGCCAGCGCCGTGCCGAATGCGCCTGCGCCCAGGATCACGGTCATGCCTTGGCCCCCTTCTTGCCCGACCCGAGCATGGCCGGTGCCGCACTGTCCAGCGGCCAGCGCGGGCGGGCCGACAGGGTCAGGTCATCGGTGTGGCCCAGCCGGAACCGCTCGATCCCCGCCCAGGCGATCATCGCGGCATTGTCGGTGCACAGGCGCAAAGGGGGCGCAAGGAAGGGCACCCCTGCCGCCAGCGCCACCGCCTGCAACCGCGCGCGCAGCGTGGCGTTGGCGGCTACACCGCCTGCCACGGCAAAGGCGCTCACCCCCGGGCAGGCCGCCAGCGCGCGGGCGGATTTTTCCGCCAGCACATCGGCCACTGCCGCCTGAAAGCCCGCGCACAGGTCGCGCCGGTCCTGCACGGTGATCCCGCCCTTGTCGGTGATGATGGCATCGCGCGCCCGCAGGATGGCCGTTTTCAGCCCCGAAAACGACAGGTCGCACCCGGGGCGGTCCAGCAGCGGGCGGGGAAAAGCGAACCGGCGCGCATCGCCTTGTGCCGCCTCGGCCTCTACCGCCGGGCCACCGGGTTGCGGCAGGGCCAGCAACTTGGCGGTCTTGTCGAATGCCTCGCCCGGCGCGTCGTCGATGGTGCCGCCCAGGCGGTGGAAATCCTCGACACCATCGACCCGCAGGAACTGGCAATGCCCGCCGGAAACCAG
>JALOSF010000037.1 GCA_025458525.1 Cypionkella sp.
CACGGCGGGACGGATACCCTGATAGAACAGTTCGGTTTCCAGGAAGATCTGGCCGTCGGTGATCGAGATCACGTTGGTCGGAATAAAGGCCGACACGTCACCGCCCTGGGTTTCGATGATCGGCAGCGCGGTCAGCGAGCCCGAACCGAAATCGCTGTTCAGCTTGGCCGAACGCTCCAAAAGGCGCGAGTGCAGATAGAACACGTCGCCCGGATAGGCTTCACGCCCCGGCGGACGGCGCAGCAAGAGCGACATCTGACGGTAGGCCACCGCCTGCTTCGAGAGGTCATCATAGATGATAAGCGCGTGACGGCCGTTGTCGCGGAAGAATTCCGCCATCGCGGTTGCCGAATAGGGCGCAAGGAACTGCATCGGTGCCGGGTCCGATGCGGTGGCGGCCACCACGATCGTGTAAGCAATCGCGCCGGTTTCTTCCAGCTTCTTCTCTTCACCAGCTGTGCCACGGTCGAACGCTTCTGCCCGATGGCGACATAGATGCAATAGAGCTTCTTCGACTCGTCGTCGCCAGCCGCCTCGTTATAGGACTTCTGGTTCAGGATGGTGTCGAGTGCCACCGCGGTCTTGCCGGTCTGACGGTCGCCAATGATCAACTCGCGCTGGCCACGGCCAACCGGGATCATGGCGTCCACGGCCTTCAGGCCGGTTGCCATCGGCTCATGCACCGACTGGCGCGGGATGATGCCGGGGGCCTTCACATCGGCCACGCGACGCTCGGTCGCGGCGATCTGGCCTTTGCCGTCGATCGGGTTGCCCAGACCGTCCACAACGCGGCCCAGCAGCGCGTCGCCCGCGGGCACGTCCACGATGGACTTGGTGCGCTTGACGACATCGCCTTCCTTGATGTCCTGGTCGGAACCGAAGATCACGACGCCGACGTTATCGACTTCGAGGTTCAGGGCCATCCCGCGGATACCACCGGGGAATTCCACCATTTCACCGGCCTGGACATTGTCCAGTCCATGCACACGGGCAATCCCGTCGCCCACTGAAAGCACACGGCCAACTTCGGCCACTTCGGCGTCCTGGCCAAAGTTCTTGATCTGCTCTTTCAGGATCGCAGAGATCTCAGCAGCCTGAATTCCCATCACCCAACCTCTTTCATTGCATTCTGGAGAGCCGCGAGCTTTGCCTTGATCGACGTGTCGATCATGGTGGAGCCGAGCTTGACGACAAGTCCACCGATGAGGCTTTCATCGACGGCGGTTTTCAATTTCACATCCTTGCCCACACGCGCCTTCAGCGTTTCGGCAAGGGTCTTGGCCTGGTCAGGTGACAAGGCAGTGGCCGACGTGACTTCGGCAGTCACTTCGCCCTTTTCTTCCGCAATCCGGGCGGCCACGCTGGTCAGAACCTGCGGCAACACGAACAGACGGCGCTTGGCGGCCATCAGCTGCAACGTGTTGGCGGTCAAGGCCGACAAACCCATCTTGGCAGCAATCGCCGCCATCGATTTGGCCTGATCGTCGCGGCTGATCACGGGTGAGGCAATCAACGTCCTGAAATCGGCGCTGGTTGACAATGCGGCAGTCAGCGCGTCAGCGTCGGCTTCAAGGGCCTTGAGAGCCTTTGCTTCCATAGCCAGCTCGAACAGAGCAGTGGCATAACGCGCGGCGATGCCGGAGGAGATCGAAGCAGGTTCGGACACGTCATCCCTTCCGTTGTCTTTGGCTCTTTCCCAGATCGGCAGGTCAGAGGCCGCCAATGGCGCACACGACCGTATGCGTCTTGATTTTGCGCGTCTCTAGCAGAGCCTTTGCCACCCCGCAACCATGCTGGTCGCCAATTCGTGAAGCATCAACGCAGGTTTTCCGATGTGTTAGCGCTGCGCCAGCAGACCTGCGACTCTTTGGCACCTTTCTGTGCGGCACAAATGCAGACCACGAGCCCGGACCGGCCCGCCGTCAAGCGGGGGCTGCGAATCTCTGGCTCAGGTGTCGCAGCCCTTTTGCACCCGAACCGACGGGTGGGTCGGCGCTGTCGGTGTGGGCACCGGCTGCCCCACCCCTTCCAGCACCCGCAGCGGCCGCCGCACCGCCGCCGCAAGACCGCCGCGGGTGGGGGCATAGACTTGCTTGGTCGCCTCGACCATCAGAACCCCACCGACAAGCCACGGCGCGCGCTTGCCGATCCGTTCCCAGAAATCGGCGGTGCGCAACCAGAACCGCCCGCTTGACGGCGGGGCAAACAGGGCCGCAACCGCGCGGTCTGGGGTAAAGCCGTGGCGTTTGAGCTGCGCCTCAAGCTGGCCCACGCTATAGGGTCGGCCAAAACCAAAGGGCGTGCCATCGCGCCGCGCCCAAAGCCCGGATCGGTTCGGCACGATGAACAGCGCCCGCCCCCCCGGCCCCAGCACACGATGCGCCTCCTCCAGCACATGGGCCGGATGTTCCGACGTCTCCAGCCCGTGCATCAGCACAAGCCGGTCCACGAGGCCGGTTGACAGCGGCCAGGCCGTATCCTCGCACAGGACCGAAACATTCGCCATGCCCGCAGGCCATGGCATCACACCTTGCGGCCCCGGCATCAGCCCGATTACCCGACGCGATTGCGCAAGATAGGGCCGCAGCAACGGCACGGCGAACCCAAAGCCCGCCACCGTCTGCCCCGCAGCGGGGGGCCAGAACGCCACCACCTGATCGCGGATCGCACGCTGCGCCACGCGCCCCAACTGGGTGCGATAATAGAAGTTGCGCAGATCAAGCACATCAAGATGCATTGCGATCCCTGGCTCCGGCCGTCAAACTGAACCCGGATCATACTGCCAAAGCTGGAATGTGCCATGTGCGAAACGCCCATGGGCACCGCCGTCCCGAAAGGAGCCCCGATGCCTCTCGATCTTGTCACCGTCCCCTGTCTGCGCGACAATTATGCGTTCCTGATCCATGATGCGCAAACCGGCGCGACGGCGGTGATCGATGTGCCGGAAACCGGGCCAATCCTTGACGCGCTGCGCAGCCGGGGGTGGTCCCTGACCGATATCCTGATCACCCACCACCATGATGACCACATCGCCGGGGTCGGGGATTTGCGCAAGCAAACCGGCGCGCGCACCTGGGGCGCAAGGGCCGATGCCCACCGCCTGCCCGACCTCGATCATGCCTTGGTCGAAGGCGACACGCTTGTGGTGGGGGACCAGCGCGGCACCGTCATCGACGTGCCCGGCCATACTCTTGGCCATATCGCCTTTCATTTTCCCGACGCGTCGCTTGTCTTTACCGCCGACAGTCTGATGGCCGCCGGCTGTGGGCGCCTGTTCGAAGGCAGCGCCGATGTCATGTGGCAGAGCCTGACGAAACTTGCCGCCCTGCCGCCCCAGACCCTTGTCTGTTCGGGCCACGAATACACCGCGTCGAACATCCGCTTTGCTTTGTCCCTTGAACCCGACAATCCTGCGCTTATCTCTCGATCCAAGAGGGTGGCAGCGGCGCGCGAGGATGGTCGCCCCACTGTGCCTTCGGTTCTGTCCGATGAACTGTCCACCAACCCTTTCCTGCGCGCGACCCGGCCCGAGATGAAAGCCGTGCTCGGCATGACGGGGGCCAGCGACGCCGAATGTTTTGCCGAAATCCGCAGGCGTAAGGACAGGTTCTGACGCCGATCCGCCCGGTGATTGATCACATTTGATGTGACAAATGACACCAATGCGGATTGCGTAATAATTCTGCTTGAAGTGCGGCGAATAAAACCGAACTTTAAGATTATGAGGCAACGGTTGGTAAGGGCCGAGACGCACCCAAGCCCACCCCGAGGAACAGGAGCACGCAGCAAGTGCCTTCGTTTTCAACCACTCTCGAGCAAGCCATCCACGGCGCCCTGGCTTTGGCCAATGCCCGTCGCCATGAACTCGCCACGCTGGAGCATCTGCTTCTGGCGCTGATCGATGAACCCGACGCGGCCCGCGTGATGAAGGCCTGCTCGGTCAACCTCGATGACCTGCGCAAGACGTTGGTCGATTTCATCGATGATGACCTCTCGACCCTTGTGACCTCGGTCGAAGGGTCCGAAGCGGTTCCAACCGCCGCGTTCCAGCGGGTGATCCAGCGCGCGGCGATCCACGTGCAATCGTCCGGCCGGAACGAGGTGACAGGGGCCAATGTGCTTGTCGCGATCTTTGCCGAACGCGAAAGCAACGCAGCCTATTTCCTGCAAGAACAGGACATGACGCGCTATGATGCCGTCAACTTCATCGCGCATGGCGTGGCAAAGGACCCGTCCTTTGGCGAAAGCCGTCCGGTGCAAGGGGCCGAAGAACATCACGAAACCCCCAAGGCCGAAGCGGGCGAGGCCAAGGAATCCGCGCTGTCGAAATATTGCGTGGATCTGAACGTCAAAGCCAGAAAGGGCGACGTTGACCCGCTGATCGGCCGCGAGGCCGAGGTGGAGCGGGCGATTCAGGTCTTGTGCCGCCGGCGCAAGAACAACCCTCTGCTGGTGGGCGATCCCGGTGTCGGCAAGACGGCCATCGCCGAAGGGCTGGCGTGGAAGATCGTCAACAAGGAAGTCCCCGATGTTCTGGGCGGGGCCACGATCTACAGCCTTGATATGGGCGCGCTTCTGGCAGGCACCCGCTATCGCGGTGATTTCGAGGAGCGGCTGAAAGCCGTTGTCAAGGAGATGGAGGATCACCCCGATGCGATCCTGTTCATCGACGAGATCCACACGGTGATCGGGGCCGGCGCCACCTCGGGGGGGGCCATGGACGCCTCGAACCTGCTCAAGCCCGCGCTTCAGGGCGGCAAGCTGCGCTGCATGGGCTCCACCACCTACAAGGAGTTCCGCCAGCACTTCGAAAAGGACCGCGCGCTCAGCCGCCGGTTCCAGAAGATCGACGTGAACGAACCGTCGATCCCCGATGCGATCAAGATCCTGATGGGTCTGAAACCGCATTTCGAGGAGCATCACGATCTGCGCTACACCGCGGATGCGATCAAGTCGGCCGTCGAACTTGCCAGCCGCTATATCAACGACCGCAAACTGCCTGACTCGGCCATCGATGTGATCGACGAGGCGGGGGCGGCGCAGCATCTGCTGTCCGATTCCAAGCGCCGCAAGGTGATCGGCACCAAGGAGATCGAGGCCGTGGTGGCCAAGATCGCGCGCATCCCGCCCAAGAACGTCTCGAAAGACGATGCAGAAACCCTGCGCGATCTGGAAAAGACGCTCAAGCGGGTGGTCTTTGGCCAGGACAAGGCGGTGGAGGCGTTGACCGCCGCCATCAAACTGGCCCGCGCGGGCCTGCGCGAACCCGAAAAGCCCATCGGCAACTATCTGTTTGCCGGGCCGACGGGCGTCGGCAAGACCGAGGTGGCAAAGCAACTGGCCTCCAGCCTTGGGGTGGAACTTCTGCGCTTTGACATGTCCGAGTATATGGAAAAGCACGCCGTCAGCCGTCTGATCGGCGCGCCTCCGGGCTATGTCGGTTTTGATCAGGGTGGCATGTTGACCGATGGTATCGATCAGCACCCGCATTGCGTCCTGCTGCTTGACGAAATCGAAAAAGCCCACCCCGACGTGTACAACATCCTGTTGCAGGTGATGGATCACGGCAAGCTGACCGATCACAACGGGCGGCAGGTGGATTTCCGCAATGTGATCCTGATCCTGACCACCAACGCCGGGGCCGCCGACATGCAAAAGGCTGCCATCGGCTTTGGCCGCGACAAGCGGACGGGCGAAGACACCGCAGCGATCGAGCGTATCTTTACCCCCGAATTCCGCAACCGTCTGGATGCGGTGATTTCCTTCGCTCCTCTGGCCAAGGAAACCATCTTCCAGGTCGTCGAGAAGTTCGTGATGCAGCTTGAGGCGCAGCTGATGGATCGCGGGGTTCACATCGAACTCACGCCAGAGGCGGCGACCTGGCTGGGCGAAAAGGGGTATGACGACAAGATGGGCGCCCGCCCGCTTGGCCGCGTGATCCAGGAACATATCAAGAAGCCTCTTGCCGAAGAACTGCTGTTCGGCAAGCTGGTCAAAGGCGGCGTGGTGCGCGTCGCGGTCAAGGACGATGCCATCGTCCTCTTGATCGACGAGCCGCAAAAGCCCCGCCTGACCGGGTCCAAGCCGCCTCTGCTCACGGCGGAATGATAAGGGCTTTCGTTCTTTTGGCATTGGCCCCTGCGCAGGCAGGGGCCTTTTCCTTGTCCTTTCCACTTGAGTGCACTTTGGGCGAGACCTGCCATATCCAGCAGTTCATGGATCGCGACCCCGGCCCGGGACATACGGATTTCACTTGTGGCCCGCTCAGTTACGACGGCCATTCCGGGACCGATTTCGCCCTTCCGACCCTGTCTGCCATGCAAAAGGGGGTCCAGGTGCTTGCAGCTGCCCCCGGCATCGTCAAAGACCTGCGCGATGGCATGCCCGACATTTCGATCCGCGATCCCGCGGCCCCCGACCTTGAGGGGCGCGAGTGTGGCAACGGCCTTGTCCTCGAACATGCCGAAGGGTGGACGACGCAATACTGCCATATGGCACGCGACTCCTTGCGCGTGACCCCGGGGCAGGTTGTGCAGGCCGGGCAAGTGCTTGGCCTTGTCGGATTGTCCGGCAACACCGAATTCCCGCATCTTCACCTGACCCTGCGCCGCAACGGGGTGGCGATAGACCCGTTTGATCCCGACGGAACCACCACCTGCGGCGCAGGGCCGGCCCCGCCCCTGTGGTCTGGGGATGTGCCCTATACGCCGGGGGGTTTGCTGGGCATCGGCCTGTCAGACCGCGTCCCGGACTATGAGGGGCTGAAGGCCGGGCTTCCGCAGGCCCCTGTCACCTCGCGCGCGCCCGCGCTGGTGATATGGGCGCATTACTTTGGCGCACAACAGGGCGATGTCCTGACCCTGTCGATCCTTGGGCCGGATGGTGGGCAGATCATAGCGCAGGACGTCACGCTTGACCGCACACAGGCCCAAGGGTTCCGCGCCATCGGCAGGCGGCTGCGCGGCGCGGATTGGCCTGTGGGCGACTACCAACTGTCGGTGACTTGGCGCAGGGGGACGGCGCTCATCGACCAAAGCCAAAGCGTTTACACCCTGCGGTGATGCGCTAGCGTTCGGTCAGCTTCAATTCGATCCGGCGGTTCTGCTGCCGCGCGGCCTCGGTCGTGCCCTCGACCACCGGGCGGTATTCGCCAAATCCGGTTGCAGCCAGCCGCTCAGGTGGAAATCCAAGCACATCCTGCATGTAGCGCACCACCGACAGCGCCCGGGCCTGACTAAGCTCCCAATTGTCGGCAAAGGCGCCGGTCCCCGACAGCGGCACATTGTCGGTATGCCCATCGACGCGGATGATCCAGTCGATCGAGGCCGGAATATCGGCCCGCACCTCGTTCAGGATCTCCACAACCCCGGCAATCTGCGCCCGCCCTTCGGGGGCAAGGTCGGCGGCCCCTGGCTGAAACAGCACCTCGCTTGAAAAGACGAACCTGTCGCCCACCACCCGCACACCTTCACGGCCCGCAAGCAACTGGCTCAACTGCCCGAAGAACTCGCTGCGGAACTTCTCCAGATTGGCGTTCTCCGCCTCCAGCCGCAGGCGCTCGGCTTCTTCCAGGGCGGCGCGGCGCCTTTGTTCCTGCGCCACCTGCGCCAAGGCCGTGTTCAGTTGCGACCCAAGCGCCTCCAGCTGCACCTGTGCGGCGGCATCCTTGTCGCGCGCCTCGTTCAGGACGGCTTGCAGACTGCCAAGCTGGGCGCGCAGCGCGGCAATCTGTTCGTTCAACAAGGCGACGCGCTGCCCTGCCTCGACCGCCTTGGCCTGTTCTTCGGTCAAGGCGCGCTCTGCCGCGGCAAGAGCGGCGGCACGGCTGTCCACCGTCTCGGCGGCCTTGGCCGCTTCGGTCTGCGCGGCGGCAAGCAGGGTCAGCGTCTCCTCGGCCCGCTTGCGCTGCTCCTCGAGCGCGAGCGTCATGGCTGCCCGCTCCTCATCGGCCTCGGCCAACCGGTCCTGCAACGCCTTGAGCGCGGCCGCATCGACAAGGCGCGCCGCCTCCGCCTCGGACAGGGCCGCTTGCGCCTCGGTCAAGGCTGCGGCATCGGCAGTCGCCTTGGCGCGCAGGTCGGCGATCAGCGCCTCCACCGCGTCGCGGCGTGCCGCGGCCAGACGCGCCGCTTCGGCTGTGGCATCAATCTCGTCCCGCGCGCGCGCAAGGGCCAGCTGCAAGGCATCGCGTTCGGTCAGAAGGGCCGCGCGCGCGGCCTCAAGCTCTTGGGTGCTGATGGTCAGGTCGGCAACCTGCCCCCGCGCCGCGTCCCGCTCGGCCAAGAGCGAGGCCACCTGCGCCTCAAAACTTGCAACCCGCGCATTGGCCGCCTGCAACTCTGACTCCGCCGTCGCAAGCCGCCCGGCAAGGCCCGCCACAAGCGCGGCCTGACGGTCGCCCTCGGCCTCGCTTGCGGCAAGATCGGATCGCAAGGTGCCAACCTCGGCCTGCAATTCCCCGACCCGCGCCCGCTCCAGCCCAAGCGCGTCGGCCAGTTGCGCCACCTGATCGGTCAGCGAGTTCAACTCGCCGTCTTGCGTGGTGATGGTTTGCTGAAGGACCGATTGCATCACGGTAAAGATGGTCAGCACGAACATCAGGACCATGACCAGCGTCGTGACAGCATCGACAAAGCCGGGCCAGATGATCGATGCGTCCCGCCGCCGCGACAGCCCCATGGTTCAGCGCCCCACCCCAGTGCGCGACAATTGCCGCACGGCCGCGGTCAGGGCCGAAATCTCGCCGCGCAAATCGGCCACGCTTTCCTGTCGCCCGGCCGAAATTTCTTCAAGGATGCGCAGCAGTTGCACATCGATCGACCTCAGGCGCATCCGGCTTTCGGCGTCGGAATGGGCACCGCCCTCGGCGCCGACCAGCGCCGCAATCAACCGTTCCTGCCCTTGGGCAATCCGTTCAAGTGCCGCCGCCTGCCCGGCTTCGGCCTCCAGCCTTTGTGTCAGCGCCGCAACCGCCGCCGTCAGATCGCCGATCCGCTGTTCGACCACGCCCCGGCTGGCATCGGATTGGGCGTAAAGCGTCTGCAACACCTCCATCTGGCTAACCATCTGATCAAGGACCATGGCAACGGCACCGCCGTCACCCTCCCCCTCGGCCTCGCCACTGGAAAAGCCAAGCCGCGTGATCGAGGACAACCACTCCTCCAACTCCCGGTAGAACCGGTTTTGCCCATGCCCGGCAAAAAGCTCCAGCAGCCCCACCACAAGCGAGCCCGCAAGACCAAGAAGTGAGGAGGAAAACGCTGTTCCCATGCCACCAAGCTGCGATTCAAGACCTCCCATCAGCTTGGCAAACACCGCCGTCCCATCTTCGCCCGGCTGCGGTGACAGCGACCGTATAGTTTCGACAATCGCGGGAACCGATGTCGCAAGCCCATAAAACGTGCCCAACAAGCCAAGGAAAATCAGAAGGTTGGTCAAATAGCGGGTGATGTCCCGCGCCTCGTCGATCCGCGTTGCGACCGATTCCAGAATCGAACGCGAACTGGAGGACGAGATCTGCATCTGCTGCCCGCGTGATCGCAGCAAGGACGCCAGCGGCGCAAGCAGGCGTGGCGCGCGCTGCGCCTCGGCACCCGGTTCGTTACGGACGAATTCCTCGATCCAGCTGACCGACTGGTTCAGGATGAAGACCTGCCAGAAACAGGTCAGCACCCCCAGAACGAAGACAAAGGCGATGAACCCGTTCAACCAAAGGTTGGAGCGGAAGACCTCGGCCACCTGCCCGTGAATCAGCCATCCGCCCGCAGCGACAAGGCTGATGATCGCCAGCATCGTCACGATCTGCTGGATCGGCTGTGTGAATGTCGCAACCCTGCGCTCTCGCCCAGGGCGGCGTGCCTTGGCCTTCGCCTCGGCCTTGGTCTGTTGCATCAGACGCTGCCTGCCCATTTGTTCTGCCCGGCCAAACGATACGCCACGAAACCCCGGCTGCCAAAGAAATTCTCTGTGCGCTCAGCCAATCAGCTGCCGGACCCGGGCAGCGAGCCATTCAAGTTCGGGGTCCGAAATCCCAAGCTCGGCCAGATGCTGCGCGGTGGACCACAGATAATCGCGGTTAAGCCCGCGCCCACCCTCGGCCCTTGCGATGATATGGGCCTGTTCTTCCAGATCAAGGCCGCCACAATACTGCCAATGCTCCGGGTCGATCACATAGGCAAGCGCGGTGCAGCCGGCCCCATCTGCCCAATCCGCCCAGACCTGCCGTTCCAGATAGGCCGACGAGATCAACTCGCGCGCGCGCAACAGCGAAAGCGTGTCCGCCTCGGCCCCCGGCGTCACGCGAAAGGTGACGCCGTCGCAATGCTGGCCCGCCGCTTGGTCCAGCGCAAGGACAAGCCCCGGGGCCGCCTCGCTCCCACGATGATGGATCGAGCGCATGCAAAAAGACCGCCGCCAGCCCCGGACCCGCGCGATCCGCGTTTCTGCCACCGGAAATTCGGGGTTCCAGATCAGCGATCCGTATCCAAAGACCCACATCGTCTCGGTCAAGTGACTGGCCCTCCGCTTGCGCTGCCTCTAAACAACACGACAGGATGAAAGAAAAGGGCCGATCATGCGCGCATTGCTTTGGATAGCCACGCTTTTGCTGGCGCTGTGGTCCGGCTACTGGTTCGTCGGCAAGTCTGCGGTCGAACGCGGATTTGCTGCGTTTCTGGAACAGGCCCCGGCACGCGGGCTGGAGGTTTCGCAATCGGGCTACAGCGTCGCGGGCTATCCCAACCGCTTTGACCTGACCGTGACAGAGCCGCGCCTGAAGGATCAGCGCAGCGAACTGGTCTGGGAAGCCCCCTTCGTTCAGGTCTTTTCGCTCAGCTACCAGCCCTGGCATGTGATTGCGGCCTTTGCCCCGCAGCAAGTCATCCGCACCCCCGCCGAAGACCTTACGCTTGACGCAGGCAAACTTCAGGCAAGCGTCGTGGTCACGCCCGGCAGCGCCCTCGCCCTTGACCGCACCACCTTGGTTGGCGATGCGCTGCGGCTGGAATCGAGCCTTGGCTGGACCCTTCAGGCCGAGCAATTGCGTCTTGCGTCTCGACTGGACCCAAGCCAGACCAATGCGCATGAACTGGGCCTGGAACTGCTGGGCCTGACGCCCGACGCCGCGCTTTCCGCGCGCCTGCCCGATCTGCCGGCCCAGATCGAGCGGCTGCGGATCGATGCCACGGCCAGCCTTTCCGCACCGCTTGACCGCTTTGCCGCCGAGACGCGCCCCGTGCTTACGGCACTGTCCCTGCGTGAGGCGCTGGTCACCTGGGGCGATGTGTCGGTCTTTGCCAAGGGAGATCTGACGGTGATCGACGACATGCCCGATGGCCGTATCGACATTCGGGTGACCGGCTGGCGCACGCTCGTGACGGCGGCAGTCAGCATGGGCCTGCTGTCGCCCGACGTTGCCCCGACCGTGCTTGGCATGATGCAGGCCTTGGCCGTGCGCTCCGGCGATGCGAATGTTCTGGAGCTGCCGCTCGTCTTTACGCAAGGCCGCATGATGCTGGGCCCGCTGCCGCTCGGCCCCGCGCCGCGCCTGCGCTAGCGACAGTAGGTGCCGCCGCGTTTGGCCACATCCAGATGCAGGTGATCTTCGTGCATGCCGTCTGATCCGGGACCAAGCGTCGTCTTGAAGATGCCGCAGGCCGCCTTGTGGGCTTTTCGCATGGTCCGGTCAAAATTCTGGCGCACCGTCAAGGTCTTTCCGTTCGAAAGCGTAAAGCCCGAGATGTCGATGGCGCGCCCACGACCATGCTCGCTGATCTTGGCCCCGGCGCGGTGATTGCGGGTTCGGCAGACGTAATGCCCCGCCACCTGCAACTCGACCACCTTGCCGCGACCGAAGGCGGGTTCCACCCCCCGCTCGATCCATGCCCGCAGCGCGAGGGCCGTGTCGCAATCCATCGTGGCGGCCTGGCTCAGACGGATGCCCGCAACGCTGGTGATCTGCACCGGATCAGCGATGCCGCATCCCTTGACCCGAGAGGTGATCGGCGCAAGCGCCGCGCCACGGATCGACGGATCGCCGCACACCGACCCTTTCCGCGACACCACACCCTGCTTGCCTGGCTTCACGGGCGCGACGGCCGCGGCGACAAGCTGTTTCTGCGCAAGATCCTTGGGGCGCGGGAACGGGCGCAGAACCGGAAACAGCGCCTGCTTGGCGGGCGCGACCGCGACGCCTGCACGCGCCATCACGATCTGCGGCGCCGAGGCAAGCGTGGCGGGCCGCGGCTTTGGCCGCAGGATCGCGCCGGTGCTGTCAAGCGCGACGCGCGCCGCGGGCTCTGGCACGGCGGGGGCGGCTAGGGCTGCGGGGCGCGCAACAGGGCGGAGCGACGTGTCCGGCGCCTCTGCAAGGGCTGCCCCTGCCAAAGTCAGACCGAACATCCCCGCCGCCCAAATGCCTCGCATTACGCCTTGCCCTCTCCTCCAACCTGCGGCACGCGGCCGAAGTCTGGTGCAGAAGTATCCTGCCCCGCCTCGATGATGCCACGCCGAATCGCGCGGGTGCGGGTGAAATAGGCGTGAAGATGCTCACCATCCCCCATGCGGATCGCACGTTGCAGCACGAACAATTCCTCTGTAAAGCGGCCAAGGATATCCAGCACGGCATCCTTGTTGGTCAGGAACACGTCGCGCCACATCACCGGATCGCTGGCCGCGATCCGCGTCAGATCACGAAAACCGCCCGCCGAATACTTGATGACTTCGGAATTCGACACGCGCCGCATGTGCTCTGCCACGCCCACCATCGTATAGGCGATCAGATGCGGGGTATGGCTTGTCACCGCCAGCACAAGATCATGGTGGGCCACGTCCATCTCATCGACATTTGCCCCCATCCCTTCGAACAGGCGGCGCAGACGGCCGACCGCCGCCCGGTCTGCGCCATCGAGGGGCGTCAAAAGCCACCATCGGTTCCGAAACAGACTGGCAAAGCCAGAGCGCGGACCGGAATGTTCTGTCCCCGCAATCGGATGGCCCGGAATGAAATGCACGTTTTGCGGCATGTGCGGACCGACCGCCTCGACCACAGCGCCCTTGACCGAGCCGACATCCGTCACCGTCGCCCCCGGTGCCAGATGCGGGCCAATCTCGGCGGCCAGATCGCCCATCGCCCCGACCGGCACGCAAAGCACCACCAGATCGGCGCCGCGAACCGCCTCGGCCGCCGTGTCGAAAACGCGGTCGCACAGCCCGATCTCCAACGCGATGCGACGGGTTTCGGCGGATTTGGCATGGCCGACAACCTGATCGGCAAGTCCGAATTGCCGCATCGCATGGGCCATCGACGACGCGATCAGGCCAAGCCCGATCAAGGCCACGCGGTGGTAAACTGCCGTCATTTCAGCCCCTTGAACTGCCCCACGGCATGGGCGATCCGGCGACATCCCGCCTCGTCGCCAACGGTGATGCGCAGGCAATGGGGCAATTTGTAACTGGCCACCCGGCGCACGATCAGACCTTGCGATTGCAGGAAGGCATCGCATGCCTCGGCTTCTTCGACGCTGGAAAACCGGGCCAGCACGAAATTCGCCATGCTGGTATCAGACGGCACCCCGATTTCAGCCAGCGCCTCGGCCAGCCAATGGCGCATCCGGGCGTTTTCGGCCCGGCATTTGTTGACCCAATCCTGATCGCGCACCGCGGCCTCTGCCACCTCCAGCTGGGTGGTGGACAGGTTGAACGGTCCGCGGATGCGGTTGAGCACATCGATGATGTGCTTGGGACCATAGCCCCAGCCGATGCGCAACCCGCCAAGACCGTAGATCTTGGAAAAGGTCCGCGTCATGAAGACATTGTCGCGCACCGTGGCCAGCCCCGATCCGCCGTCATAGCCATCGACATATTCGGCATAGGCCCCGTCGATCACCAGAATGGCCTGCGGCGGCAGACCCGCGGCCAGACGCTCCATCTCGGCCGACGAGATCATGGTGCCCGTGGGATTGTTCGGATTGGCGATGAACACCAATCTGGTGCGCTTGGTGCAGGCCTTCAGAATGGCATCGACATCGGCCATCCGCTCGCGCTCGGGCACCTCGACCGGGGTCGCCCCGACGGCCAGCGCCGAAATCCGATACATCAGAAATCCATGTTCGGTGAACACCACCTCGTCCTTGGGGCCGGCATAAGCCTGACACAGGAAGGTGATGATCTCGTCCGACCCCACGCCGCAGATGATCCGCTCGGGGTCGAGCCAATGCACATCCCCGATCGCCTGACGCAAACTGCGGTGATCGGTGCCCGGATAGCGGTGCAGCGTGTGAACTGTCTTGCCGAACACCTCCTTGGCCCGGTCGCCCGGACCAAACGGGTTTTCGTTGGACGACAGTTTCAGCGCATTGCTGACGCCTGCCACAGCAGACTTGCCGCCTTCGTAAAGCGCAATGTCAAGAATGCCGGGCTGCGGGCGAATGGTCTCGTGCATATGGGGGGCCTCCAACTCACTGGCAGGTTCTAGCGGTCAGCTGGCGGTTAGACCAGTGCGATTATCCGCCGCAAGCCTGTGCGCAACCGGCTATTTCGCGGAATAGGCCTTGACCTGCAACCAATCCATCACCGCCAGAAGCACGCCCGAGATGACAAAGGTCAGATGGATCACCACAAGCCAGTAAAGTTCATTCTCGCCGAATTTCGCATCAGCCCCCGCCTCGCCGATTTCCATGAACCGCTTGAGCAGATGGATCCCCGAAATGGCAACGATACTGGCCACCAGCTTCATCTTGAGGCCACCGAAATCGACCTTGCCCATCCAGTCGGGCCGATCCTGGCCGACATCGAAATCGAACTTGGACACAAAGTTCTCATAGCCGGAAAACATCACGATCAGCAAAAGGTTCGCGGCCAGCGTCAGATCGATGAGCGTGAGCGAGACCAGAATGACCTGCTCTGCCGTCATGCTCAGCACTTGTGGCGCATAGTAGATCAGATCGCGCAGGAAGATCACGGTCAACATCCCAAGGCTGACCACAAGGCCCAGATACATCGGCGCCATCAACCAGCGGCTGGCAAACAGACCGGCCTCGAAGCGCCCTTCCACAGTCTTACGGACCACAGGTTCCTCCTCGGCCACAACCGCATGTCTTGCGCATCGATAGCCCAGCCGCAGCAATCCGGCCAGCCCCGTCCGCATCGGCGCAAACAAAAAGGGCCGCCCCAGCGGACGGCCCTCGTTTCAGATCGGCAAGAGGATCAGTTCTTGGCGTAATATTCGACGACCAGGTTCGGTTCCATCACGACCGGATAGGGCACATCGCCCAGGCTCGGGGTGCGGACAAAGGTCACGACCATCTTGTTGTGATCCACTTCCAGATAGTCGGGCACGTCACGCTCGGACGATTGCACCGCTTCGAGGATGATCGCCAGTTGACGCGACTTTTCGCGGACCGAGATCACGTCCCCTTCCGAAACACGGTAGGACGCGATGTTCACCCGCTTGCCGTTCACCAGCACATGGCCGTGGTTCACGAACTGACGCGCGGCAAAGATCGTCGGAACCAGCTTGGCGCGATAGACGACCGCATCCAGACGACGCTCCAGCAGACCGATCAGCATCTCGCCGGTGTCACCGCGCACACGCTCGGCCTCGCCATAGATCTTGCGGAACTGCTTTTCGGTCAGATCGCCGTAATAGCCCTTCAGCTTCTGCTTGGCGCGCAGCTGCGTGCCGAAGTCCGACAGCTTGTTCTTGCGGCGCTGGCCGTGCTGGCCCGGACCGTATTCGCGCTTGTTGACCGGCGACTTGGCGCGGCCCCAGATGTTTTCGCCCATGCGGCGGTCAATTTTATACTTGGCAGACGTGCGTTTGGTCACGGCTGATCTCCTTCGCTTGCGTTACCGCCTTGGGTTGGTCCCGTGGCGGGTGCACCTTGCGGCGCGGAAGGGCGTTGTCCTTGTGCCTTTCGGCCCGACAGGCATCCCCTTGCGGGGTCCACCAACACCAATGAAAAGCCCCGGAGGTTTCCCGCCGGGACGTAAGGCGCGCTTATATCCGCGCAAATCACAGAGTCAACGCCCCCCGCCACCGAGGCGCCGAATTTCCTCGAACCCGGGCAGATCGCCCGGATCTGACCGCCGTCGTCAGGCGGCCGCGTCGTGGCGCAGGATCGCCACCTCGGAAGACGACAGGTTGCGCCGCGCATAATCGCCATAGCTCGCCGGGTTCTGCTCGATCTCGGGCAGCAGGGCCAGCAACGAGGTGCGTTGCTCGGGCTCGATCGTGTCAAGCGCGGTGTTCGATGGATGAAAGCTCTCGGTCTCCATCCCGTTGGCCCAGACGATATTGTGCCGTTCCAGCAGGATATGGATATAGGTCACTTCGCGCAGCGCGTGGTCAACGCAGATCGTCACGTCGTTCAGCAGATCCTCGGCCTTGACCAGCACTTCCTCGGTGTTGAACAGGGACCGCGCGGCAGGCCCGTTCAGCACCATGCGGTGCTGCGGCGACACCACCAGATCGCCGTCAGGCCGGTCAAGACCCAAAGCGCCCGCCTTGAACCGGATCGGCCGCAGATGCGGCATCGCATAAAGGCGCGCCCCCGTCATGCGGCGATGGCCCGTCCACAGGATTTCCTGCGCGCCATTGTCCTTTGTCAGGATGCGGTCGCCGGGCCGGATGTCCTGAATCAGGCGCGTCCCTGTTGGCGTCGCAATCCTTGTGCCGGGCGTAAAGCAGATCACGCCCCCGGCAACCTTGGCCCCGGCGCCCGAATGCGTGCGGTCAATCGCCGTGCGCACCACCCACAGATCCTGCCCCGGCGGCGGCAGATCGCCCACGAACATCAGCAGCCTTGCGCCCGTATCGGGCACCGGCAAGATCGTCACGGACCAGCTTTGATGCCCATCCGTCACGATGAAACCCTGATCGGGGGCATCGTCGTCGTCCTCGCCGGGCGCCGCGTCAAGCGTCTGCGCCTGTCCAGTGACCGCAACCCCGATCAGCCGGCGCACCATTTTTGCGGCGCGCCGACGAATATCCGCAATGCCCTCGGCCCCTTCCAGAAGCAACAGCCCGGTCTGGCCGCCATCCACACGGATCGGCTGGCCCGACCAGCGCCAAGAGGCACCGACAGCCAACACATCCAGCGGGGCGGCCGAAAGGCCGTCAATCTCTGTCTGCGACCAGGAAATGACGAACGTGCCGCGAGAGCCCGTTACCATGCCTGTTACCTTTTAGTCTGCTCGTGTTTTTATTGGGGCCAGCGTAACAAGCCGTTAACCTTTTGGCTATGACCAAAGCGCAACAGCGCCAAAGGATATGAGGCCAGATCGCGCAGGATTCGCGCCGAAACGCGCGCCGCCCCCTTGGTGCGGCGTGATCTGCCTACTTGCCAAAATGCGAGAATTTATAGGGCGATACCCCGTATTTGAGCCGGAACGACTTGGAAAAATGCGAACTGCTGGCATAGCCGCAGGCCACAGCCACCTCGGTCACGCTCATGTCGGTTTCGGCCAGAAGCGCGCGGCCCCGTTGCAGGCGAAGGTCATTCATGTAGCGCACCGGCGTCACGCCCAGATACCGGCTGAACAGCCGCTCGATCTGCCGCCGCGACAGCGCCAGCCTGGCGGCGCAGGCGTCAAGATCGAAAGGCTCCTCGATGCGCTGTTCCAGAAACGCTACCACTTCGATCAGCTTTTCATGCCGGGTGCCAAGCCGCGCGGCAAGCGACGTGGTCTGCTCGTCCGACTGTTTGCGGCGCTGGGTCAGAAGGCACATGTTCATCACCTCCTGACTCAGCTCCATGCCGAACCTGTCGTGAATGATCTCCAGCATCAGATCGGCCGCCGCCACCCCGCCCGCACAGGTCACGATCCGGTCGTCTATGCAATAGACCTGACGCGCCGCACTCAGTTCCGGAAAGGTTTCGGCAAAGCCGGTCAGATTCTCCCAGTGCAGGGTAAAGCGCCGGTCCTTCAGTATCCCGGCCCGCGCCAGCGCATAGGCACCCGTGCACAAGCCACCCACCACACGCCCGCGGCGCCACAGCGCGCGCAACCAGTCGGCAAGCGCGGTCGTCACCTGCTGCTCTGGCTCGACACCGGAACAGACCAGCACCACCCCGTCGGGCTGCACCGCGCCAAAGGCCGCCTCAACCATCATCGGCACCCCGTTGGAACAGGCAACCGGCCGGCCATCAAGCGACAGTGTCTGCCAGCGGAACAGCGCCTGCCCGGTCAGTTGATTGGCAATCCGCAAAGGCTCGATGGCCGAGGCAAAGGCCAGCATGGTAAACTTGGGCAACAGAACGAAGCTGACCGAAACCGGGCTTGCAACCGGGGGCAGCTCCACATGGGCCACCCCTTTGGCGATATAGCGCGCCTTGTCGTCCGTCATGCTGTAAGCCTCGTTACCTGCTTGTGTCATCTTGCCCCAACATAGGCCATCGCCCCCGGAAAAGCCCCGGCTTTTGCGCCAAAGGCCGCGCGACTGTTGCGCCAAACCGCGGCCTGTGGCACCAGATTGCCCAAGATGCATGGCCCCTCCGATCCAGCGCAAGCGTTCTGCTCTCTCTGGTCACAGGGCAGCACAGCCTTGGTGCGCAACCTTCATGCCAAAATCGACAGCATAAGGCTGGGCGATGTGCATCTGCCCGTGACCCTGTCGGATCAAAGCGATCGGGGCAATTGCTACATCTGCCGCCCCTCGACCGCCTACATCGACTACGGGATCGAGGAGACGCGCCATTTCTCCCCTGCGCCTGTGCTGCGTCGGGCCTTGGCGGGGGCGCTGCGCAGCGCGGCCCCCTTGCTGCGGGCAACCGGGCTTGACCATCAGGCACAGATCAACAACTGGCTTTTGGCCACCAATCCTCCGGCCCCGCCCGGGGTGATCGGCGCGATGCAGGCGCTGGCCCGCCGCTACCCGGACCGCGCCATCGTGCTGCGCTCGCTCAACGACGCAACCGACGCTGCACTGCTGGCTGATCTGCGCCGGGCCGGGGCCATGGTGCTTCCGGCGAGGCAGGTCTGGATCTTGCAGCGCCCCGCCAGCCCGCGGCCGCGCGATGTGGGGCGCGACGCGGCTCTGATCAGTGACGGGCAGTTTGACCTCCTGCATACCGAGCATTTTTCAGCCGCCGATTACACCACGGCCGCGCAGCTTTATGGCCAGCTCTACTTGCAAAAATACACGCCCCTGAACCCCCAATACACGCCTGCCTTCCTTCAGGGCATGGCGCAGGCGGGCATTTTGCGGCTGACGGGGCTGCGTCGGGGCGGGGCGCTGCTTGGAATCCTCGGGACAGTCCGGCTTGGCGGCATGCTCACGGCGCCGGTGGTCGGCTACCACACCGATCTGCCACAAAGCCTTGGGCTCTATCGCCGCCTGATCGCCCTCGCGATGACCGAGGCAGAGGCGCAAGGCATCCCCTTTCACCTGTCGGCAGGCGCGGCCAGTTTCAAGCGCAATCGCGGCGCGCGCCCGGCGATCGAATACAGCGCGGCGCTTGTGTCTCACCTGCCGCGCGGCAAAAGGCTCGCGACCGCCACCCTTGCCCAGCTTCTGACGCGCATCGGCGTGCCCATCATGCGACGGTACGGGCTATGAGCTGGGTCGCCGTAGCCCTGTCGCGCACTCTTGGCCGCCGCCCCTTGCGGGTCATGCATGGCGGGACGCCGGTCGTGCTGTTTCGCGATGGTCCGGCAATCCGGGCCCTGCCCGATCGCTGCCCGCACCGGATGGCGCCCCTGTCCGCGGGCAAGGTGACGGGCGGGCTGATCACCTGCCCCTATCACGGCTGGCAGTTCGACGGCACCGGCCGCTGCCGCGCCATTCCCGGCCAGATCGGGGCCTTGCCCGTGGTGCAGATGACCGCTCTGCAAGCAACCGAGCGCGACGGCATCATCTTTGTCGCACCACCCGGCACCACGGCGCAGCCCTTTACCCATGCGGTCAGCGGCGCGCCCCCGGTGCTGCGACTGGTCGAAAGCCGCACACGCGGCACGGTCCTTGACGTTGCGGAAAACATTCTGGACGCCACCCACACCCATTACACCCATCGCGGCATCCTGCGCGGCCTGTCGGCCAAGCGCTACACCGTGCGGGTGGACATCACGGGCGGCCCCGACTGGGTCGAGGCGCGCTATACCGGCGAGGACCGTCAGCATGGCCTTGTCAGCGCGCTGCTGGACGATGATCGCAGCGTATCGGTCGGTCGCTTCCGCGCGCCTGGCATCGCCGAGCTTGAATTCTGGGGCAAGGGCGGGCTCAAACTCTCGACAACCTTTCACCTGCGCCCCGATGGGCCGGACCACACCGGCGGGATCGGCATTCTGGCCGGTCCGCGCGACGGGGGGCTCGGGCATCTGAAGGCCGCGCTGTTCCTGCCGTTCTTTCGCATTGCCCTTGCGCAGGACCGTCGCATCCTGCGGCTCTGCGCCGAAAATGCACAGCCCGGGCAAAAGCCGGTGATCGGCCCGCTTGATATCCTGCGCCAGGACATCGCCCTGATCCTGTCAGGGCAACCGCCGCGCGCTGCCACCACGCCGCGCAGCCTGCACATGCTGCTTTAGCCGTTCCATTCGATGTCATGGGTTGCCGCGGCCTGCAAACCCTGCCGCCGCCACAGGGCACGCGCGGCAATTTCTGCCAAGGCAAGGCCCTGCCGCAGCCCTGTCACCGGCTTGCCATCCCAGACCAGCGCCTCGTCGGCGCGCGCCAGATCGGCCTGAAACGCTGCCCAGCGCGAGCGGTTGGCCCAAGCCGCATAAAGCCACATGGCCAGATGCACGGCCTGCGGCGTGCCATCTTGCGCGACCAGACCGGGCGCATCCCCCTCCAGCGCCTGCACCAGCGCAACCGGATCGCGCAGCAGGTGCAGGCCGCTTGTCGCGCGCGGATTGCATTCGATGGGCACAAGCCCCGTATCGGTCTCGATCAGATCAAAGGACAGCTGACCGCTCCACCCCGTTGCCCGCGCAAAGGCGCGCACGAAGGCCAGCGCCGGGGCCGGATCGACAGGCTGAAAGAATATCCCCGCGCCTTTGCCCGCCCGGTAAAGCGGGTGATAGGCCGCCAGCGCCGTGACTTGACCTTGCCACGCCACGGCAAAGGCACAGATCTCGCGCCCCGGCACAAACTGTTGCGCGACCCACGGGTCGCCGGGGCTTGGGCAGATCCGTGACAGCGCCTGTGCCGTCGGGCGGATCAGCGTGCGCAGCGCAAAGCGCGAATAGGCCGGCTTGAACACAAGCCCGCCCGGATCGCCCGCAGAGTCCAGATCGGCGCGCGACTGTAACCGCTGTGTGCGCGGAAGATGCGGCCAGAAGCCCCGGCACAGGTCAATGAACGCCCCCTTGTCATGCACCTGCGCAAGCAAGGCAAAGGGCGGCGCGTGCAGCCGCACCCCCGCAGCCTTCAGGTCGGGCGCGATCTGCGCCAACCAGAACACCTCCTCGCAGGTCGGCACGATCACCCCGATGCCTTTGGCGGCGCACTGGTCCAACAGATCGCGGCGAAACCGGGCCAGATCGTGCCTCGGGGATGCGTGGCGCAGGTAGCCTTGTGAAAACGCGGCCCCCTGTCCGATGGGCCAGCGCAGGCTGTCGGCCAGAAACACCGACCGCCCCGCCCGCCGAAAGGCCCAAGCCCAGTGCAGCGCGACCGGCGCCCGCGCGCCCGTGATCATCACCGCCTTATTGCGCATCAAAGGCCACCCGCACCCGGCGCAGCTTGCGCGCATCGGCGGCCAGATCGGCCACCTCGGCCACCACCTCGACCTCGGCTCCGCGGGCGGCAAACACCTGCGCCAGCGCCGCCTGCGCCGCCATGAGCCCGGCGGGCGCCGGCAGGGTCAGCACCACCCGCGCAGGCCCCGTCTGCACCAGCCGAAAGTCGGCAATGGCCCGGTCGGCGTCCAGCACCGCATTGCGCAACACGTCCGGCGTCACCATAATCGGGCCAAAGCGAAACACGTCATCCGACCGCCCCACAACCTCGTCCACGGCCTGCAAGGGACTGCCGCAGGGGCAAGGCGCCGCAGAAAGCCGCAACAGATCATTCATCCGGTAGCGCGCCAGAATTTGCGTGCGTCGGGTAAAGCTGCTGATGACCGGAGAGACGAGCGCACCCACCGGCTCGTATTCGAACCGGATCACGTCTTCGGCCAGGTGCAACCGCCCCAAAGGACAAGTCACCCCCAAAAGCCCCTCGGTCGCCATGTAGATCTGCCCAAGGCGCAAGCCAAAGGCCGCCTCGATCACGGCCCGGTCTGGCGGGTCAAGCACCTCGGCCGCCGCGAATATCCGTTGCGGCGACACTCCACCCTGGGCGGCCAGCCAGACCAGCACCTTGGGCGGCGCCACGATCACGGTCGGGCGCGCGGCACGCAAGGCAGGCAACCATGTGTCCCATCCTTGGTTCAGGTCGTGAAAAGACAATCGCAGCGCCCGGCTTTGCGCCGCACTGTCGTAAAGCGCGGTGTGCAACGGCAGGATCACCGCCACGCGGTGCCGCCTGCGCCAGACATCGGGCAACGCCTTGGCCAGCATCACCCCCAGCCATTGAAACCGCTCTGCCTCGGAAATCACGAACAGGCCGCGGTTGCCGCTGGTGCCCGTGCTGGCCCCCACCGTAAGCTCGCCGATGCGCCGCGTCCCGGCAAAGGCCTCCCACCCCGCCGCGGCGGTGATCCCGGCCCGGTTGAACGCGGCGAAATCCGCCATCACGGCCGCCTTGTCGATCACGGGCAGATCGCGCCGCCCGGCATAGAACGAAACCGCAGGCACATCGCGCCGGCGCCAACGCGCATAGGCCCGGTCCTGCCAGCGCAGGAAGCTGGCCCTGCTGCGTCGCCGCGACACCCAAAGCGTGCGCACAAAGGCCACAAGGGCATGCGCGCGGTTCATGAGGGCACATCGAATCCGCTGGGCGCCGGATCATGGCACAGCACGACCTGCCCCCCCGCCGCCTGCCACTGCGCGATCCGCGCCATGCTGGCCTCTGCTGCGCGCACATCGTCCAACACCGCGCGCAAGGGATAGCCCGGCGCCCGCGTATCGCCCGGCGCCGGCAACACCCAGGCCGCATCCACCGCATAAAGCAGCGGCCGCGCCAGGTGCGGAAAGGCCAGACCGAAATGCCCCGCCGCATGGCCCGGCAAATCGACGGCAAGGCAGCTGCCATCGCCGAACAGATCCGCCCCCTCACCCAGACCGAAGGGCAAGGTTGCCCGCGCGACCGAGGTCACACAGGTCATCCGCGTCTCCACCCCCTGCGGGATCAGGTCGGCAAATACCCCGTGCCGCAGATTGGCAAGATCATGCGCCGCCCGCACCCGGGCAAGGCTGGGCCCGTGCGCCACCACGCGCGCCATCGGAAGTTCGCCAAGCCGCCCCACGTGATCGGCGTGAAAATGCGTCACGATCACGCCTGCCACATCGCGCAGGCGCAGCCCCATCCCGCCCAGCACCGCCTGGGGCGACTGATCGATCGACAACCGATAGCGCAGCAGGCGTGCATAGGCGCGCAAGGCCAGCGATCGGCCCGGCGCCTCTGTCACTTCGGGCCCGATGCCGGTGTCGATCAGCCAGACACCCTTGACCGGGTGGCGCAAGACGCCAAAGCGCACCCGCAGCGGGCGCCAGCGCCATGCCCCCCCGCGTCGCAACAGCGCCTCTGGCGCCGGAACAAAGCCGCTGTTGCCAAACACGATCTCCATCACTGGCCCTCGGCAAAACTGCGGCGCAATCCTTCGGCAAAGCCGATCTGCGGCTGCCAGCCAAATTCCCGGCGCGCCGCAGAAATGTCGAGCGTCTGGGTATAGGCGAAAAGGCCAAGGCCATAGCGGGTGACGCGCGGCTCGCGCCCCACAAGCGCGCCATGCCATTCCATCATGCGGGCCGCTGCCATGGCAACCGGCACCGGCATCGACCGCCAGCGCAAATCGGCGCCCGACCGGGCCGCGACCGCCTCGACCACGTCGCGCAGGCCCAGCGCGACCCCGCCCGAGATGTTGAACACACCCGCAGCCCCCGAGGCGAGGGCGGCGCGAATGGCCGCGATCACATCCTCCACATGGGTGAGGTCGGTGGCCGCCCGCCCCCCGCGCAACAAGGGCAAAGGCCCGGCCCGCATCGCGCGAACAAGACGCGGCAGCAAGGCACGGTCGCCCGCCCCGTAAATCCCGCGCGGGCGCAGCACGACCGCCCCGGCGGCCAGCGCCATCGCCTCGGCCTGCGACTTCGTGGCAGCATAGGCGTTGACGGGCGGCGGCAGCGGCTCTGCCTCGGTCAGCGCCACCTGATCGGCAAAACGGAAATAGACGCTTGGCGTCGAGATAAAGACCATCCGCACGCTGCCCAGCCGCCGCCCCACCTCAAGCACGGTGCGCGTTGCCTCCACATTGCTGCGCCTGAACGCAAGGGCCGGTCCCCAGGGGGCCGTCAATGCGGCACAATGCACGATCTGGCTGACCCGGGCCCGCAGCGCGGCCTGCGTCAACCGCTCGACCGCCGCCGGATCGGCCAGATCAAGCGCCAGCGCCCCGACCGCCGCCGACCGTGCGGGGTCGCGCCCCGTGGCAAGCACCGCCTGCCCCTCGGCCCGCAACTGCCGGACGAGGGCGCCCCCCAGAAACCCGCTTGCCCCCGTGACCAGCACCGCCATCTAGACCTCCATCACCAGGCCACCAAAGGACACGCCCGCCGATGTGCCAAGCAGCAGGACCGTCGCCCCCGGGGCGAGGCGCCCGGCGCGCCGCGCATGGTCAAGCGCAAAGGGGATAGAGGCCGCGATCTGGTTGCCAACCTCGGCCGCGATATTCACCACCTTGGCCGGATCGAACCCACACAGGCGGATCATGTGCTGCAAGGCGCCGGGGCTGGCCTGATGCGGCACGACCAGATCGATCTGGTCGCGCGTCAGCCCTGCCTCGGCCAGCAGCTCGGTGACAAAGCCGGCAAAATGCTGCGCCGTCAGCCGGAACAAGGCCTTGCCATCCATGCGGAACTGGGCATGCGCCTCGAACGCCTGCCGCTCGGTCGCAAAGTCGAAGCGCGTGCCGCCTGCCCCGATCTCGCAGGCGGAATAGGCCGAAGGATAGCTGCGCAACCGCGACGCCCGCAGGCCAGCGCCCGGCCCCACAACCGCCGCGGCGGCACCATCGCCAAACAACGCCGCCACCTCGGGCTGATCGGCCCAAGGCAGCGCGCGCGAGGCGATGTCGGCCGACACGATCAAGGCCCGACGATAGCGACCCGACTTGATCAGCGCGTCCACCATCTCCAGCGCGGCCAGAAATGACAGGCAGGTCGCGTTCACATCGATCGTCGCAACCGCCCCATCCGGCACACCAAGCCCGCGCTGCACCAAGGGCGCGGTTGCGGGCAGTGTCTGATACGGGATCCCGCAGGCCGATACGATCAGATCGATCTGGCACGCCGCACATCCGGCATCGTCCAGCGCGGCCCGAGCTGCGGCGACCGCAAGATCGATCTGCGTGCCTGTCGTCATGACATGCCGCAGCGCCACACCGCTGGCGGCCAGCGTCCATCCCGCAGCCTTGCCAAGACGCGCATCGATCGCCCCGGCGCTCAGGACCGTGTCGGGCAAAGCCGACCCGGTGCCTTCAATCCTCATGCCTCGCCTCCCAGCCCATGGCTGTCTTTTACGTGCAATAAGCACAGGGCTCAATCAACGCAAATCGCGCCGACGCCACAGGCAAACCGCCGCGTTCTGCCGGTTGAAGCGGTCCTGTCGCTCGGCTAGGCTGCCCCGCACCTGCCCATGCCGCACAGGAGACGCCATGCCCCCTTCCCTCCTTTGCCTTGGCGAAATCATGGTGGAGCTTGCCCCGACACCGGAGGGCACCTATGCGCGCGGTTTTGCGGGCGATACGTTCAACACGGCCTGGTATGCGCGGCGGCTTTTGCCGGCAGACTGGACCGTGGCCTATGGCACCTGCATCGGCACCGATGCGATTTCGGCGGAAATGACCCGGTTCATCGCCGATCAGGGCATCGATACCACCGGCCTGCGCGCCTTGCCCGACCGCACCGTCGGGCTTTACATGATCAGCCTGAAGGATGGCGAGCGCAGCTTTTCCTATTGGCGCGGGCAATCGGCGGCCAAACGGCTGGGCGATGACCCGGTGTGGCTGACGGGCATCCTGCGCGGGCGGCGGATCATCCATTTCTCGGCCATCACCCTTGCCATCCTGCCCGAGGCCGACCGGCGCCAGTTCTGTGCGGCGCTGGCACAGGCGCGGGCGGCTGGCAGCCTGATCGCCTTCGACACCAACCTGCGCCCACGTCTGTGGGACAGCGTTGATGCGATGCGCGCCGGGGTGATGCTTGGCGCCTCGGTCGCCGATATCGTGCTGCCCTCGTTTGACGAGGAAACCACGCTCTGGGGCGACAAGACCGCCGCCGACACGCTTGCCCGCTATTCTCAGGCCGGGGCAACCTGCATCGTGGTCAAGGATGGCGGTGGCCCGGTGACGCTTTGGTCTGCGACACGGGGCCAGCGTCGGCATGTGCCGACCCCGGTGGCGCAGATCGTGGACACGACCGCGGCAGGCGACAGCTTTGCCGGCGGCTTTCTTGCCCATATCGCCCTTGGCCATGACGAAGATCACGCGGCACAGCAGGCCATCGCTCTGGCCGCCAAAGTCATTCAGGCGCGCGGTGCACTTGTGCCATCCGTCTTTGACCGGGGGCCGGGGGCATGAAGGTTCTGATCCTGGGCGGCGGCGGGATGCTGGGCCAGAAACTGGCGCAAGCCCTGCGCGCGCGCGGTCATCTGCGCGGGCAGACCCTCTCGCGGCTGATCCTTGCCGACAGGGTCGCGCCTGCCCCCCTGCCCGACTGTGACACACTGGCCTGCGACATCACCGATGCGGCCTCGGTCCGCGCCGCCATGGCGCATGGCCCCGACGTGATCTTTCATCTGGCCGCCATCGTCTCGTCGCAGGCCGAGGCCGAGTTCGACCTTGGCCTGTCGGTCAATCTTGACGGGACCCGCCACGTGCTGGAGGCCGCACGCAGCCTTGGGACCTGCCCGGTTGTGGTGTTCTCGTCCTCGCTGGCGGTTTATGGCGGCGAGGTGCCGGACCCGATCACCGACCACAGCTTTCTGAACCCGCAGACGTCCTACGGGATGGAAAAGGCGGTGGGAGAGTTGCTGGTGAACGACTACTCCCGCCGCGGCTTGATCGACGGGCGCGGGTTCCGCCTGCCCACCATATCGGTCCGGCCCGGCGCGCCCAACAAGGCGGCCTCGGGGTTCATGTCATCGATCTTTCGGGAACCGCTGCAAGGG
>JALOSF010000193.1 GCA_025458525.1 Cypionkella sp.
GAACGTCTGCGCGCGCGGGCCGAAGACCCGATGATCCCGGTCCTGAACCACACCGGCCTCCGCGCGACATTCCAGCTTCTGACCACCACCGAACTTCCGGTTGAGGCTTTGCGCGGCTATGGCGAGGCGCGCCTGCGTGCCACCCCCGCCGCCCTGCCCGACGCGACGCTGATAGCCGCGTTTGAGGCGGCCCAAGTCCCCGCCACGCCCTACGCGATGGCCGTCGACCCGCAAGATGCACAAATGATCCGCCTTGCCGCCGATGACCCCTACAAGGGCCTCGCCCCCACGCCGCTGATCCCGGACGAATCCTGGGTGGCCTTGCAGGGCATCTGCGGCGGCTGAGGCCCGTTACTTGGTGCCGAACATCCGGTCCCCGGCATCACCCAAGCCCGGCACGATATAGCCGTGGTCGTTCAGATGGCTGTCCACCGCCGCCGTGACAATCGGCACATCAGGATGCGCCTCCTTCATCCGGGCAATCCCTTCGGGGGCGGCCAGCAGGCACAGGAAACGGATTTCCTTCGCCCCAGCCTTTTTCAAAAGCGAAATTGCCGCTGCGCTTGAGTTGCCGGTGGCCAGCATCGGGTCAACCACGATGCTGATGCGGTCTTCCATGTGGTCGGGCAGCTTGCAGTAGTATTGCACCGGCTGCAGCGTTTCAGGGTCGCGGTACAGGCCCACGAACCCCACCCGCGCCGCCGGGATCAGCTCCAGAATCCCATCCAGCAGCCCGTTGCCCGCCCGCAGAATGCTGACCAAGGCCAGCTTCTTGCCTTCGATCACCGGGGCGTCCATTTCTTCCAGCGGCGTTTCGATCCGCTTGGTCGTCATCGGCAACTCGCGCGTGACCTCATAGGCCAAAAGCAGGCTGATCTCGCGCAGAAGCTTTCGGAAACTGAGCAGCTTTGCAATCTTCGCCTTGGTATCGGCGTCACAAAAGGCCGCGTCAAGCGACTGGCGCGCGATGCGCCGAAACTGCCCCTCGTCCCACTCAAAGGCACGGTGAAGAGCGTCATACTCCCGCGCCATCGTGGTGTGAAAGAACGGCGGGTCGTCGGTCGAGATGGTCACCTTCACCCCGCGCCGGTCCAGTTCCGCAATCGGATGATCCTTGAACGTCGGGTAAAGGCCCAGCGCCACGTTCGACCCCGGACAAACCTCCAGCACGATGCCCTTTTCCGCCAACTCGTCGACCAGCGCCAGATCCTCGATCGCCCTCACCCCGTGCCCGATCCGCTCCACGTCCAGATCGTGCAAGGCCGCCCGGACTGACTCCGGCCCGCCCCATTCCCCGGCATGCGCCGTCAGCCGCAGCCCGGCCTCCCGCGCGCAGTCGAAGGCCCAGCGATAGTCCTTCGGCGCGCCGATCTTTTCGTCCCCGGCAATGCCAAACCCGACGATCCAGTCCCCGGCCGTATCCGCCGCACAAAGCGCCGTCTCCCGCGCCTTGTCGGGCCCGAAATGCCGGATGCAGGTGATGATCCCGCGCAAGGTCACCCCCATGTCGCGCTCCGCCTCGTCGGCCGCCTCGCGCATCGCATGCAGATACTCGCGCCACGCCCCGATATCGCGACCGCCGCAGAAATCGGGCGAGAGGAACGTCTCGCCATAGACCACGCCCGAAGCCGCCGATTGCTCCAGCACCGCCCGCACCAGCCGCTGATAATCGCGAGGCGTCTGCAGGGCCGAGGTCGCCGCCTCGTAGACCTTCAGAAACTCCCAGAAGTCGGCAAAGCGGTACTGGCCGCGCTCATCAAAGATGCCGGCTATGTCCAGATGCTTTTCCTTCGCCAGTCCCGCGATAAAGCCGGGTGGCGCCGCCCCCTCAAGATGCAGATGCAGTTCGACCTTCGGCAGTCCACTCACGAAACTCTCCTGATTTCATTCTGGTCCAAATATCCTCGGGGTATGCCAGTGGTTATGCCACTGGTTCAAGAAACCACTGGCATGGGGGGGGCAAAGCGCCCCCGGGGGCGGGTCACAGAAAACTCCGCCCCGGCCCTTGCGCGCCGACCCCCAGATGTGCGGCGACACTGGCTGCCACATCGACAAAGCCGCGCAAGCCAACCTCGCGCGCCCCGGCGCCCCAGCCCACAACCGGCACCCGTTCCCGCGTGTGATCGGTGCCGTGCCAAGTCGGATCATTGCCATGGTCGGCGGTAAAGATCGCGAGGTCTCCCGGCCGCAGCTGCGCCAGAAACCGCGGCACGCCAGCGTCGAACCACTCCAGCGCGCGGGCGTATCCCGCCACGTCGCGGGGGTGGCCATAAAGGCTGTCAAACTCCACAAAGTTGGCAAAGGTCAAGGAACCGGGTTCAGCTTCCGCTCCTAGGCCGACAAGATGTTCGAAAAGGTCAGCATCGCCCTTGCCCTTGTGCAGATGTTCGATCCCTTGCATCGAGAATATGTCACCGATCTTGCCCACCGCGTGGGTCACCCGGCCCGCGCTCTGCACCCAGTCCAGCAGCGTCGGCGCTGGCGGCGCAATGGCGTAGTCCCGCCGGTTCGAGGTTCGCTTGAAATTGTCGCAGGTCCCGGTAAACGGCCGCGCGATCACCCGGCCCACTTTCCGCGCATGCAACATCGGCGCAACGTCCGCGCACAGCTTCAGCAGGCGCTCCAGCCCGAAGGCCTCTTCATGCGCTGCGATCTGAAACACCGAATCCGCGCTGGTGTAGCAGATCGGCCAACCGGTCCGCAGATGCTCGGCACAGTGTTCCGCAATGATCGGCATGCCCGAGGCA
>JALOSF010000038.1 GCA_025458525.1 Cypionkella sp.
GAGTATTGCAGCGGTCGCGGCGATGAAGGCGCGGGGCGAGGGGTATGGGGTGCGGACCCTCCAAGGCTGATCGGTAGGGCGGGGTTCGTCCCGCCTTATTCGGCTCCAAAGGCGCGGTGAAGCCCGCGCTATGGATTGTTTGGGGCCAATCGCTTCATGTGACGCTTCGGGTCAGACCTTGACGACAAAAAACGTGCAGGATGCGAAATTCGATCTAAGATTGAGTTCAGTTTACAAACCCATAAAGGGTTGCGGTTTGCCTTGCCGCAGCACAATGCGCTGTTTTCGTTGAGGCTGACATGCCTTCCTGCATCATTTCATGACCCTTCACACCCATGTGAAGTTGGGTTGCTTCAATGCGCTCTGGTGGAACATTTTCAGTGACCCAGTTTTCGATTGCAGGTTGTGAATAACTCATGCCGCAGAACTCTTCGGCTGCAAGCAGGCTTGCCAGATTGCCCAGCAGAACCATCGCCTCTATGTCGTCCATGGCATGTGCAGGGTTAGCCGTTAGTGCAACTAAGCATAAAATTCGTTTCATTTGCGCTCCTTCTTTACTGCTAGGAGATTGATCCGATCCGTCGCCTAATCATCTGCGACCAGTCAAATAAACTTCGGTTCTTGAAAACAAACCAGCTTTTTCAAGGCAAGCTACCCAGCGTGGCCGACGCTGGTTCCAGGCACTTTATCCATACCCCCACCTCCCCCGAAGTTCTAGGCGGAACGGTTGCAACGCGCCCTCCCGGGCGGGGTGAAGGGGGACCGTCGCGCCAGTGGCGCGGCGAAAGCCCCCTGAACGGGCGCGGCCCGGCGGCGCTAAAGCGCCTTGATTCCGGGCAAGGACAGGGGCCGCAGGGTGGGTCGTTCCGCCCGGAACGGGCGGGTTGCCCCATCACACCGGGCACAAAACCGACCCACTTCACCCACCCCAATGCTTAACAGCCCCTCAATCCCAGACCCCTAACCCATTGATTCCAAAAGATCCCATCCCCTGCCACACAGCGGGCACCCGCAGCCCCCTTGACAAGCCGCCCCATAACCCTCATCTCCCCCCTATCCGAAGCCCGTGCCGCGTGAGCACCGAAAGGCCCGGATACAGGTTCCCACCATCACGCAGGGGCGCCGACGGCGCGCACGGTCAACCGAAGTCTCGGGGGACGAGGACCGCCTGCTCTTGTTTGATGGAACGACCCCAATGACCACTTTTGCCGAGCTGGGCCTTAGCCCGAAGCTGCTCAAAGCCCTTGAAAAAACCAATCTGCAAACGCCGACGCCCATTCAGGCGCAGGCGATCCCCCATATCATGGCGGGCCGCGACCTGATGGGTCTGGCCCAGACCGGCACCGGCAAGACCGCCGCCTTCGGCCTGCCGCTTTTGCACCGCCTGCTCGACATCGGCCATCCGCCGGGGCCAAAGAACGTGCGGGCCCTGATCCTTGCCCCCACCCGCGAATTGACCTTGCAGATCAAGGACAACCTTGAAGTCTTTACCAAGGGCACCCCGGTCAAGGTGACGATGGTGGTGGGCGGCGCATCGCTGTTCCGGCAGGCGCAGGCGCTCGCCCGTGGCACCGATGTGCTGGTCGCCACCCCCGGCCGCCTGATCGACCTGTTGGAGCGTGGCGATGTCAGCCTGGAACAGTGCGGCTATCTGGTGCTGGACGAGGCCGACCACATGCTCGACATGGGCTTCATCCACTCCTTGCGCAAGATCGCCAAGCACATCCCGCTGAAACGCCAGACCCTGCTGTTTTCGGCCACGATGCCCAAGGACATCTCGGAAATCGCGGACACCTATCTGCGCGACCCGATCCGGGTGCAGGTCACGACCGCCGGCAAGACCGCCGACAAGGTCACGCAAGGCGTGCATTTCCTGCCCAATGGCGACAAGGCGCGTGTGCTGGAGGAGTATCTGAAAAAGCATCCGGGCGAACAGGCGCTGGTCTTTGGCCGCACCAAGCACGGGTCGGAAAAGCTGATGAAGCTGCTCGCGGCATGGGGCTTCAAGGCGGGCTCGATCCACGGCAACAAGTCGCAGTCCCAGCGTGACCGCACCCTGACCGACTTCCGCAATGGCGAGCTTGACGTGCTGGTGGCGACAGACGTGGCCGCGCGCGGCATCGACATTCCGACCGTGCGCCATGTCTATAACTTTGACATGCCGAACGTGCCGGAAAACTATGTCCACCGCATCGGCCGCACGGCGCGGGCGGGGGCTGAGGGCACGTCGGTCAGCTTTTGTGCGCCGGCCGAGATGGGCGAGCTACAGGCCATTGAAAAGCTGCTGAAAAAGCCGCTGCCGATTCTTGGCGGCGCGCCATGGGCGGCCGATATCGTGGCCGCCAGCCCCAAACCTGGCCAGAACCGGGGCCAGCGTCCGGCGCGCCCGCAGGGGGGCCGACCCCAAGGCGCAAAACCCCAAGGCGCGAAGCCGCAGGGCGCGAAACCGGCCCAAGGCCGTCCCGCTGCTGCAAAACCGACGGGCGCAAAACCGACGGGCGCAAAACCCAAGCCGATGGGTGGCGCAAACGCCCCCCGCCGGGCCGAGGGTGGCAAGCCTCAGGGGCAGCGTCGGCCTAGCTGACCTCGTCTTCCAGGTTCAGCTTCATCTCAAGCAGAACCTGCTGAATTGCCAAAGTTTCGCGCAGCATCCGCTTTGCTTCGTTGACCGAGATGACACCGTCGCCAATGGCGCTGTTATACTCGCTCATCAACATCGCAAAGCGCTGCGCGAGCGCCACCACATCCTGGTTGACCCCCTTGGTCGAAGAATTCCGCTTCTCTGCATCATAAGACAAGGTGATGCCGCGCAGATCGGCCAAAGCCGAGGTCACATGCGGAAAGCGTGAGGCCGCCTCCAGTTGCGCCACAACATCGATCGGCATGAACCGATCGTCATGTTCATCGGCATCCGAATAATACCGCCCCAAGGTGGCCTTGGACTTGCCCGTCAAGGTGCAGGCAGCCTCGATCCCGACATCCTTGACCAGAGCTTCGGTATGTTTCTTGAGATAGCTTTCGATCGACATGCCACCTTCTCCCTCACACCCGCGACGCGGGGAAACCATTCAATGTTTTCCCATTAAGCCTACGGCAAGTCCTTGTCATTGATAAAGGTGTTCCGGGCGTGTTCCGGAACTGTAACGAGTGGCCGATGTCCCCAGCATCGGCTTGGGTGGGGGTCCGTCGTGCAGATGTTCCGCAAGGAACGGTCGCAAGGCCGCGCGACGGGCCCGTCATAGGAACGAGTGCCGGGCAACCGGAGGTTTGAATGGTTCGACGGCCCGTCGCGGCCCCTGCCCCGGTCACGCGGCCCCCTTGCGGCCCCTGCCCCTTTGCCCGCACGGCGGCCAAAGGCAGGGTGTCTTGCGGCGCGCGCCTGATTTGGCTAGGCACGACCGCATGGCAAAGCTCTATTTCAACTATTCGACCATGAATGCGGGGAAATCCACCCTGCTGCTGCAAGCCGCGCACAACTACCGCGAGCGCGGGATGGACACCTACCTTGTCACGGCGCAATTCGACAATCGCGCGGGCGAAGGCCGCATCGCCAGCCGCATCGGCATTGGCGATCCGGCCGACACCTTTGCCCCCGACGAAGACATGTTTGCCAAGCTCAAGGCTCGCTTCGCGCTTGGCCCGGTGTCTTGCGTCTTTATCGACGAGGCGCAGTTCCTGTCAAAGATGCAGGTCTGGCAATTGGCTTGCGCGGTGGATGATCTTGGCGTGCCGGTCATGTGCTATGGCCTGCGCGTCGATTTTCAGGGCAATCTCTTTCCCGGATCTGCGGCGCTGCTGGCTTGGGCGGATGAAATGCGCGAGGTGCGCACGATCTGTCACTGCGGGAAAAAGGCGACGATGGTGGTGCGCAAGGGGCCCGACGGGCGCGCCCTGCGTGACGGCGATCAGGTGGTGATCGGCGGCAATGAGACTTATGTCAGCCTGTGCCGCCGCCATTGGCGCGAAGCCGTCGGTGACTGATCGCTTGCTTCAGCCCTGAGGCGACGGCTGACGTGCGGCCCGTGCCCCAAGCGCGATCATGCTTCCCGCCAGAACGATCAGCGCCATGCCGGCAACCGCCAGCGGCGCCAGCACCTCGCCCCAGAGCAGCCAGGACCAGAAGGCCGAAGCAGGCAGGATCACATATTCGATCACCGACGCGCGCCCCGCATCGGTGATCTGATAGGCGCGGATCATCATCGCCACCCCCAGCAGCGACCCGGCAGCCTGCACGAAGGTCCACCACAGAAAGGCGGTATTGGGCGCCACGTAACCGCGCAGCAGAAAGCCTTCGGTTCCCGCAGGCACAACCAGAGGCGCAACCGTCAGGGCGATCATTCCAAGGGCGCCGAACAGACCAAGCATGCCAAAGAAACCGGCCACCAGCGTTTCAGCGCTTTCCTCGGGGCACCATTCGCGCGTCGCGACATTGCCAAGGGCGTAAAGCGCCCCCGCAAGCACCGGCAAGACCGCGGCAAGCGAGGCGCCGGAAAGGGCGGAGGGGCCAAGAACAAGGATCACACCGATAAAACCGACGGCGACCGCCAGGATCCGAACGGGCCCGATCGGATGACCATAGCCAAAGCGCGAGATCAAAAGCACGAAAATCGGCGCGGTGAACAACCCCGCCGCGACGATCGCCACCGGCAAAAAGGCCAGCGCGCCGAAATAGATCACCATGGCCAGCCCGTGGATCACGCTGCGCGCCAGCACCGCCCGCGCATTCACGGGGCGCAGGCGCAGCCCGAACAGCGGAACGGCAAGGCCAAGCAGAGCCATGGCCATGAGTGTCCGGGTCAGATGAAACTGCCACAGCCCATGGTCCTGTGCGATCACGCGCACGTAATTGTCGGTGAACCCGATGACCATCGCATAGCCGCAGATCAGCGCCGCAGCCAGCAAGGTTCGATCCTGTGGACCAGGGGGCATGGCATTCTCCTTCGCTGTGTCTGTTGAACCCTGTGCCTCTGCCCTCTGCGCGTCGAAAAGCGACATTCCTGCCGGATAAACCTGGCTCTCGCCCTTGGTTTGCGCGCCAGAGGCCGCACCTGGCAGTCACATGCGCCTGCGTGCAGGCGATTGTGGGCTGGCTGCCCATCGGCTAGTGTCAAGTGCATGACAGGCAAGGCACCGCGCGCCATGACGGCTTTGAAAAAATATGCACGGCTGGAAAGCGGCGGGCTTTGGCGCGATACCCAAGCCGCACAGCGGCGTGAGGTGATTGTCGCCTTTCGCGAAGCCAGCCTCGTTCTGTCTGATCCGAAAAGCGAATTCGCCCTGAGCCACTGGTCGCTGCCCGCCATCGAGCGGCTGAACCCGGGCGTGATGCCGGCGCTGTTCGCGCCCGGCGCCGATGCGGTGGAAACGCTGGAACTGGACGATCCCGAGATGATCGCCGCGCTGGAAACCGTGCGCAGCGCGCTGGCGGGCCAAAGGGCAAAGCCGGGTCGTCTGCGCGGATTTCTGCTTGGCTCGGGCACCGTGCTGGTGCTGGCGCTGGGTGTTTTCTGGCTGCCGGATGCGGTGATCACGCATACCGCCTCCGTGCTGCCTGCGGCGACGCGCGCGGCCATCGGGCAGGCCGCCTTGGCCGATGTGCAGCGCCTGACCGGGTCGCCCTGCGCCAGCCCGCTTGGCAGCTTTGCCCTGACCGCACTGGGCGACAGGCTGTTTGGCGCGCATCAGGCGCAAATCCTGATCCTGCGCGACGGGTTGGAACGTGCGGCACATCTGCCCGGGGGAACCATCCTGATCGGCAAGGACATGATCGAGGATGAGGGTGGTCCCGAGGTGCTTGCCGGGCTTGCCCTGATGGAACGGCTGCGCGCCGATCTGCAAGATCCGATCCTGCCGGTGCTGGAACATGCCGGGCTGACCGCGACCTTCCGCCTGCTGACCAGCGGTGTCCTGCCCGAGACAGCCCTTGCCGGGTATGGCGAAAAACTCTTGCAGGGAACGGCTTTGCCCGTGCCCGACGATCTTGCCCTTGAACGGTTCAGAGCGGCAGGTCTGTCCAGCACACCCTATGCCTATGCCGTCGATCCGTCAGGTGAAACCACGCTTGGCCTGATCGAGGCTGACCCGTTGAACGGGCTGATCCCCGAACCTTTGATGCCGGATGGGGATTGGGTCAGCCTGCAAGACATCTGTTCCATCAATTGAAAACCCCCGGTCGCACGGGCGCCGGGGGCAGTTTCAACAGGTCAAGCACGGGTCAGCGGATGAAGGCATCCCCGAACCCGGCCCGCCGCGCCGCAGACAAGGCGGCCTGCGCCTCGGCCGAAGATCCGAAAGGCCCGGCCATGACGATCTGCAACGGCTTGCCATTCTTGGAAATCTTGGACCGCGCCACGGGCAGGCCAAGCCGGGCAAGCCGCTGCGACGCGCCTTCGGCATTGGCAGGCTGACCGAAAGTGCCGACCTGAACATAGCTGCCCCGAGGGGTTGCGCGTTCCGACGCGGGCTCTGACTTGGACGAGGCATAGACCTTGCGGACCACAACCTTCTGGCGCTTTGGCTTTGCCGCATCTTCCACCAACCGGGCGGGCACCTCGCGGGTCCAGACCTGATCCTGCTGTTCCCAGCCTTCGCGTGTGCCCACGGCGCGATGCGGGTTCAGCCGGTCATCTTCGAACGCTTTCTTGTAGCCTTTTGGCACGCCCTGCCGATCCTGGGTCGAGACGACCACCCGGCCCGAGGCGGGTGCGCCCACCCCTTTGGCCGGGTCCGGGCCTTCAAGATAGCCCGAGGGCGCAACGGCCGCAGCACCGGCAAGAACCCGAGGCGGGCGGGCGTTGGCAATATCGCCGTCACCACGGGTGCACAGCACCACCGAGCCGCCGCCTTGCAGACGGAAGCGCTCTGCCACCGGCGCATCGGTATAGCAGCCGATCTTGCCGCTTCCAGCCACGCTGCCGCTGCGCTCCGCAGGCTGGCTGCGCGTCACTTGCGGCGCGGGGGCTGTCGGCGCGGGCTTTGTCACCTGCGCGACCCGTGGCGGCGCCGTCACGACAGCGGGGGGCACATAGGTCGAGGGCGCGATGGTGCGCTGACCCTGTGGCGCACGGATACGCGGCGGCGTGGTCGTGCTTGCCACGGTGTCCATCGGACGCTGGCTTACCGAACTGGGCGCCGGCGCGGGCGACGGGGTGGCGCGCGCCGCGGGCGCCGGGGCGGCCCGGGGTGCGGGGTCCACGACGGCGACCTGATTGTTGCCAAAGGTGGGTGGATAGCCACACAGCGGCTGACGGTTGCGGCTGACACGTGGCACCCAGTTTGTCCGCCCGCTCAATCCCGCGCGCAGGAAAACGCAGCCCCGACTGTCCACATATTGCTGTCCCGTAAAGGACGCAGGCGGCAACTCTTGCGGTCCGCCAAAATCATTTGCCGACTGGGCATTGGCAACACCCAACCCGGCAACGACCGCCAAAACGGCGGCCGAAACCAACTTCAACACCATGACTACCCCCAAGTAGCGTATGGGGGATACTGGAATAATATTGTTTCTGAGTAAAGGGCTTAACCCGCTATTTTGTGCCAAACATGCGATCACCCGCATCCCCTAGGCCCGGAACGATATAACCGTGATCATTCAAATGGCTATCGACCGAAGCTGTCACAATCGGAACATCGGGATGGGCCTCTTTCATCCGGGCAATGCCTTCTGGCGCGGCAAGCAGGCACAGAAAGCGGATGTTGCGTGCCCCGTTGTCCTTGAGCAGTTGCACCGCCGCAGCCGAGGAATTGCCGGTGGCCAGCATCGGATCGACCACGATACAGACACGGTCCTCCAATTGCGTCGGCACCTTGAAGTAGTATTGCACCGGTTGCAGCGATTCGGGATCGCGATAGAGCCCGACAAAGCCGACCCGCGCCGCCGGGATCAGCTCGAGGATACCGTCAAGCAGCCCGTTGCCCGCCCGCAGGATCGAGATCAGGGCCAGCTTCTTGCCTTCGATCACCGGAGCATCCATCGGCTCCAGCGGGGTTTCGATGCGCTGGGTGGTCATGGGCAGTTCCCGAGTGACCTCATAGGCCAGCAGAAGGGAAATCTCGCGCAGAAGCTGTCGGAAAGACGCGGTCGAGGTGTCCTTTTCGCGCATCAGGGTCAGCTTGTGCTGGACCAGCGGATGGGTGACGACGGTCAGATGATCCAGCATGGTCAGGACTCCAGAAGTTTGGCAATGCGCGCCCGTGTATCGGCATCACAGAAAGCGGCGTCAAGCGCGGTCCGGTTCAGCGTGGCAAAAACCCCATCATCCCAGTCAAAAGCCGCGTGCAAACCGTCGAATTCCTGCGCCATCGTGGTGTGAAAGAACGGCGGGTCATCGGTGCTGACCGTCACTTTGACGCCACGCTGGTAAAGCTGGCCGATCGGGTGGCGGCGCAGATCGGGGTAAACCCCAAGTGCGACGTTCGATCCGGGGCAAACCTCCAGCACGATACCGCGCTCGGCCAGCTCATCGACCAGCGCAAGGTCCTCGATGGCGCGCACGCCATGGCCGATGCGCTCCACCCCAAGGTCGTTGACCGCATCGCGCACCGATTGCGGCCCGCCCCATTCGCCGGCATGGGCGGTCAGCCGCAGCCCGGCCTCGCGCGCACAGTCAAAGGACCAGCGGAAATCCTTTGGCGCCAGCACCTTCTCGTCGCCCGCGATGCCAAAGCCCACGATCCAGTCGCCCGCGGTATCCGCAGCGCAAAGCGCCGTTTCGCGCGCCTTTTCCGGGCCGAAATGGCGAATGCAGGTGATGATCCCGCGCAAGGTGATGCCCATGTCGCGCTCTGCCTGATCGGCGGCCTCGCGGATCGCATGCAGATATTCGCGCCAGGCGCCGATGTCACGCCCGCCGCAGAAATCGGGGCTCAGGAAGGTTTCGGAATAGACCACCCCGCTTGCCGCACTTTGCTCCAGCACGGCCAGCGTCAAGCGCGCGTAATCCTCGGGCGACTTGAGCGTGCTGGTCGCGGCCTCATAGACCTTCAGGAAATCCCAGAAATCCTTGTATTTGTAATTCCCCTGTTCATCGAAGATCCCGCCGATGTCCATGCGCTTTTCCTTGGCGAGGCCGCGAATGAAGGCAGGGGGGGCTGCGCCCTCCAGATGCAGGTGAAGTTCGATCTTGGGCATCATGCGGGCCGCATCCTTTTCGGTCATCGGTTCATACATATCCGGGTCCGTGGGGCATTACCCCGCCCGCACCGCTAAAGAAAGCTGTCCCCTGCGTCGGGGGGGGCCACCTTCAGATGCGACGCGAGACTGGCCCCCACATCGGCAAAGGCGCGCAGGCCAATCGCTTTGGTCCCCAGCCCGAAGCCCAGGACCGGCACCCGTTCGCGCGTATGCTCGGTCCCGGTCCAGGTCGGGTCATTGCCGTGATCGGCGGTAAAGATCGCCAGATCGCCGGGGCGCAAATTGGTCAAGAACCGGGGGAGGCCCGCATCAAACCCTTCCAGCGCACGGGCATAGCCAGCCACGTCGCGCGGGTGGCCATAAAGGCTGTCGAATTCGACGAAGTTGGCAAAAGTCAAGGAACCCGGCTCCGCCTCGGCCGCGAGCCGCACGAGATGTTCGAAAAGGTCAGCATCGGATTTGCCCTTGTGCAGCTTGCCAATGCCTTTCATCGAAAAGATATCGCCGATCTTGCCCACGGCATGGGTCATCCGCCCGGCTGCCAACACCTTGTCCAGAAGGGTGGGCGCTGGTGGTTCAATCGCGTAATCGCGGCGGTTCGCGGTGCGCCTGAAATCGCCGCACGTGCCGGTAAAGGGCCGGGCAATCACCCGCCCCACTTTCATCGCATGCAAACGGGGGGCCAGCCGTTCGCACAGGGTCAGCAGGCGGTCAAGGCCGAACGCCTCCTCATGCGCGGCGATCTGAAAGACGCTGTCGGCACTGGTGTAGCAGATCGGCCAGCCCGTGCGCAGATGCGCCTCGCAATGCTCGGCGATGATCGGCACGCCAGAGGCGTGGCAATTGCCCAAAATCCCGTCGGTCCCGGCAAGACGGCAGACCTCGGCCACAAGATCGGGTGGAAAGGCGGGGTCGGTCCGGGGAAAATAGGTCCAGTCCCAAGGCACCGGAACGCCCGCCAATTCCCAATGGCCCGAAGGCGTGTCCTTGCCACGCGACACCTCGGTTGCGGCCCCCCAAAGCCCCTGCGGCAGGGCGTCAAGGCCGGGCGTCGCCGCGCCAGAGGCCAGGCGGATCGCCGCACCCAGACCCAGCGCATCAAGGTTGGGCAGCGCCAATGGCCCCTTACGCCCCAGATCGGCCCGGCCCGCTGCGCAGGCCTGTGCGATATGGGCCAGCGTATTGGCGCCCGCATCGCCAAAATCGACGGCATCGGGCGCGCCGCCGCACCCGACGGAATCGAGAACCACCAGAAAGGCGCGCGTCATCAGGTGATCCTTTTCAACACAAGCGGCACCTCGTCCAGAACCGAGGTGCCCACGACATAGGCGGCCTGCACGGCGCGGATCGCGACCTCGGCCGCATCCTCTGATGCAGCGTGAACCATTCCCAGCGGCACCCCGGCGCCGATCTCGTCGCCCAGACCGATCAGGTCGGACAGGCCCACGGCTGGATGGATCCGGTCCCCTTCGCGCAGGCGCCCGCCGCCAAGGTGCACCACGGCATGACCAAGCGCCTCACCGTCGATTCGCGCGATATAGCCATCGTCAAGCGCCGGCACCTCGCGCACCACCGGGGCGGCGGGCAGACGGTCTGGCCAGCGTTCGACGAAATCGGCAGGCCCGCCTTGCGCCGCGACCATGCGGCCAAACACCTCGGCCGCCGCACCGGATTCAAGCGCCTGCGCAATGCGCCCCGCCCCGTCATCGGCATCCGCGGCCAGCCCGCCAAGGGCAAGCGCCTCGCCGCCCAGCGCGCAGGTCAGATCCCACAGCGCCGCGTTAACCGACGTGCCGGTCAGGGTTTCCATCACCTCGATCACCTCCAGCGCATTGCCCGCCGCAGTGGCAAGCGGTTGCGACATATCGGTGATCAGCGCGCTTGTCATGCAACCCGCACCTTGCGCCGTATCGACCAGCGCACGGGCCAGCGCCTCGGCCTGTTCGGGCGTTTTCATGAAGGCGCCAGAGCCGCATTTGACATCGAGCACCAATCCCTCCAGCCCCGCGGCCAGCTTTTTCGACAGGATCGACGCGGTGATCAGGTCGATGCTTTCCACCGTGCCCGTCACATCGCGCACGGCGTAAAGACGCCTGTCGGCGGGGGCCAGATCGGCACTCGCCGCCACGATCGCGCAATGCACCCCCGCCATCTGTCTGCGCACCTGATCCTCGGTCAGGCCGGTGCGAAAACCGGGGATGGATTCCAGTTTGTCCAGCGTGCCGCCGGTATGGCCAAGGCCGCGGCCGGAAATCATGGGCACATAGGCCCCGCACACCGCCAAGGCCGGCGCCAGCAACAGCGAGGTGCAATCGCCGATCCCGCCGGTCGAATGCTTGTCAAGCACGGGCCCCGCCAGATCCCATGTCAAGACCCGCCCGGAATCGCGCATCGCACGGGTCAGGGCCACGCGCCCCTCGTCACCCAGGCCCCGCAGCAGCACCGCCATCGCAAAGGCCCCGGCCTGGGCATCCGTCACCTCACCATTGGCAAGACCCGCGGCAAACCACGCCAAAGCCTCCGCCGAAGGCGCGTGCCCATCCCGCACTTGCGCGATGATGCCGCGCGCATCCATCAGGCGCGGTCCATATGCGCGGCTGTGAACGACCCCGGCAGCAACTCTGCCACCGTCAGCGTCCGCTGTTTGCCATCGGTGGTGCACAGCGTGACCTTTACCGAGGGGTCGGCAAATTCGGCGATCTTCTGCCGGCACCCGCCGCAGGGCGGCACCGGATCGGGGCTGTCGGCAATCACGAACACCTCGGCAATCCGGGTGTCGCCGCCTGCGATCATCGCGGCAATCGCCCCCGCCTCGGCACAGGTGCCCTCGGGATAGGCGACGTTTTCAACATTGCACCCCACATAGGTGGCCCCGGCGGTGCTGCGCAGCGCCGCGCCCACCAAAAAGCGGGAATAGGGCGCATAAGCGCGCAGACGCACGTCAGTGGCAGCTTGCAGCAGGGACATGTCAGCCTCGGTCTTGATCAATTGGTCCAGAATTGTGAGGCCAGCCGCCCCAAAGCGCAAGGGTCACAGCAGCGTGGTGGCGGGATTGCCCGGCAGCGTCACCTCGAGCAGTTCCAGCCCCGGGCTTGGGTCGGCATAGCGCGTCGCCATCCCCGGCGGGATGACAAAGGCATCGCCGGGCGACAGGCGATAGGGCTCTTTCCCCTCGCCTTCCAGCAGCATTTCGCCGGCCATGACAAAGGTGAACAGAATATCGCCATGGTGGCGTGCCCATGGCGCGGGCGAGCCATCGGGACGCAGCACCTTCACACTGGCCACCCCTTTGGTGTTGTCATGGATCGTGGTGTCGCGCGCCACGAAGCCGGGCAGACGGCAGGGCACAAAGCGCCCCGCGCTGCCGGTGTTGAACACAAAACGCTGCCCCTGCCATTCCCGCTCGGGGCGCAGATGCGGGGTGGGCAGGGTCATCTCGTGGTCGATCTCTGTCACATGCTCGGCCGGGACGCCGATTTCGATCACCTCGATCCCGTCGCTTGCCTCCAGCACGCGGTGGCGGATTTCGGGCGGCTGGATGAAGCAATCTCCGGCCTGCAACCGGATCGGACCGCCCTGATCTTCGTAAACCACATCAACCCAGCCCTTGATGCAGAAGATCAGCTGAAACCCGACCTTGTGAAAATGCACCATATCGGGCACCGGGCCGCCATCAGGGATGCGGATATGGCTGGCGATCATCGCGCCGCCCAGCCGGCTGGGCACCAGGTCGCGGTAATGCATCCCGGCGCGGTCGATCACCCAAGGCGCCTGATCGGCCAGCTTGCGCACCACAAAGGCATGCTCGGTCTGCGGCAACACCAGCGGTGGGTCCAGATCGTCGATCTCGATCCGGGTGCCGTTGGGGGCCGTCAAGACCCGCGCGCCGTTTGCAACACCATCGGGGTCTTGCGTCAGGATGCGGATCGTGCCTGGCGCCTCGCGCGCGCCTTTCTCAAGGCGCAGCCGCACCCCATGCCCCGACAGCACCGCCACCTCGGGGTTGTCGGCGGGATAGATCATGTCGAGCCGCATCCCCAGCACCTTGGTGAAGAACGGCAGATCATCGCGCAATTCCTGCGTCGGCAGCCGAAGCTCGGCGCGTGTCTCGGACATGGAAATCCCCCTCTTTTGCGGCCATGCTCTGCTGGGGATGCAAATTTTGCAAGCCGGGGCTGCATTGTTGGCGCTATCATGCGGTTGGCGGAATTGAAAAAGTAGTTTAAGGCTAAACCAAATTTTGCGGGAGGCAGAAATGGAAGAAGTGCGTCAGGACAACGCCCGTCAGGCGGCGCTGGATTATCACGAATTTCCCAAGCCGGGAAAACTTGAAATCCGGGCAACGAAGCCTTTGGCCAATGGCCGCGACCTGAGCCGCGCCTATTCCCCCGGCGTGGCCGAAGCCTGTCTGGAGATCAAGGCCGATCCGGCCAGTGCCTCGCGCTATACGTCGCGTGGCAACCTTGTCGCCGTCGTCTCGAACGGCACCGCGGTTCTGGGCCTTGGCAATATTGGGGCCTTGGCGTCCAAGCCGGTGATGGAAGGCAAGGCCGTCCTGTTTAAGAAATTCGCCAATATCGATTGTTTTGACATCGAGTTGAACGAGTCCGATCCCGAAAAACTGGCCGAAATCGTCTGCGCGCTGGAGCCGACCTTTGGGGCGATCAACCTTGAAGACATCAAGGCGCCCGATTGTTTTATCGTTGAACGACTTTGCCGCGAACGGATGAACATTCCGGTGTTCCACGACGACCAGCACGGCACCGCCATCGTGGTCGGCGCGGCGGCGACCAATGCGATGATCGTTTCTGGCAAGAGCTTCGACCAGATCAAGGTCGTCTCGACCGGCGGTGGGGCGGCGGGAATCGCCTGCCTTGAAATGCTGGTGAAACTTGGGGTGCGGCGCGAGAACATCTTTCTGTGCGACCTTGAAGGGCTGGTTTACAAGGGCCGCACCGCCCAGATGACCCCGCAAAAGGAGGCGTTTGCCCAAGGCACGACGCCTGCGACGCTGGCCGATGTGATCGGGGGGGCGGACCTGTTTTTGGGCCTGTCCGGGCCCGGCGTCCTGACGCAGGACATGGTGCGCCAGATGGCGCCGAACCCGGCGATCTTTGCCCTTGCCAACCCGAACCCTGAAATTCAGCCCGACCTCGTGCGCGAGGTGGCGCCCGATGCCATCATCGCGACCGGGCGGTCCGATTACCCCAATCAGGTCAACAACGTGCTGTGCTTCCCCTTCATCTTCCGCGGGGCGCTGGATGTGGGGGCGACCACGATCAACGACGAGATGAAGATCGCCTGTATCGAAGGCATCGCAGCACTTGCCCGGGCCACCACCAGCGCCGAGGCGGCGGCGGCCTATCGCGGCGAAAAGCTGACCTTCGGTCGCGATTACCTGATCCCCAAGCCGTTTGACCCGCGCCTGATGGGCGTTGTGGCCAGTGCGGTGGCCCGCGCCGCGATGGAAACCGGCGTTGCCACCCGGCCGCTGGCCGATCTTGACGCCTACAAGTCAAGGCTGGACGGGTCGGTGTTCAAATCCGCCATGCTGATGCGCCCGGTGTTCGAGGCGAGCCGTCTGGCCGAGCGCAAGATCGTCTTTGCCGAGGGCGAGGACGAGCGGGTGCTGCGCGCGGCCAATGCGATGCTGGAGGAGACCAACGACCTGCCGATCCTGATCGGCCGCCCCGAGGTGGTGGAGGCGCGCTGCGAACGCGCCGGCCTGCCGATCCGGCCGGGCAAGGATTTTCACCTTGTCAACCCCGAGAACGACCCGCGCTATCGCGACTACTGGGGCACCTATGCCGAGTTGATGGCACGGCGCGGAGTGACGCCAGATATTGCGCGGGCGATCATGCGCACCAATACCACCGCCATCGCTGCCGTCATGGTGCACCGGGGCGAGGCCGACAGCTTGATCTGCGGGACGTTTGGCCAATATCTGTGGCATCTGGGATATGTCAGACAGGTGCTGGCACGGGGTGGCTTGCAGCCGGTCGGGGCCTTGTCGCTCATGATCCTCGAGGATGGGCCGCTGTTCATCGCCGACACCCATGTCCATCCCGAACCTACCCCCGAACAGATCATGCAATCCGTCCTTGGCGCGGCGCGGCATGTGCGGCGGTTCGGGCTGGTGCCCAAGGTCGCGCTGTGCACCCAAAGCCAGTTTGGCAACATGGACAACGCGGCGGCGCAGCGGATGCGGGCGGCGCTGGAGCTGCTTGACAGGCGCGAGCCGGATTTCGCCTATGAGGGCGAGATGAACGTCGATGCGGCGCTGGATCAGGGGCTGCGCGACCGCCTGATGCCTGGCAGCCGGTTCGAGGGTCCAGCCAATGTGCTGGTCTTTGCCAGCGCGGATGCGGCATCGGGGGTGCGCAACATCCTGAAGATGAAGGCGGGCGGGCTGGAGGTGGGTCCGATCCTGATGGGCATGGGCAACAAGGCCCATATCGTGACCCCGTCCATCACCGCACGCGGGCTGCTGAACGTGTCGGCCATCGCAGGCACGCCGGTGGCGCATTACGGATAAGCGCCCTGCCCCGACAAGGGGCAGGCGCCGCCCATCGCAGGCCTCGGCTCTTGCAGTGCAGAGGGCGCCCCGCGCGCCCCTGCCGCAGGGCGCGCCTGTGCCGGATCGCGCTTGAGTTCTGCGGCATCCGCCGTCATGACTGGGCATAAGGGAGAACCGCCTTGCCCAAAACCAAGATCCGTATCGCCTTTCGTGCCAGCCAGACGCCCGCCGCGCAGACCGCGCTGGCCGAGCTTACGGCCCGCTATGACCAAAGTGATCTGGCCGAGGCCTCGGTGATCGTGGCGCTTGGGGGCGATGGCTTCATGCTGCAAACCCTGCACGAGACGCAAAGCGCGGGTCTGCCGGTCTATGGCATGAACTGCGGCACCGTCGGCTTTCTGATGAATGCCTTCGAGGTCGAAGGGCTGACCGAGCGGTTGCCGCTGGCCGAAGAAACCGTGATCAACCCGTTGCACATGCGGGCAACCACCGCACAAGGCCGGGTGGTCGAGGCGCTGGCCATCAACGAGGTGTCGATCCTGCGCGCCGGGCCGCAGGCGGCGAAACTTGCCATTCATGTCGATGGCAAGCTGCGGCTGGCGGAACTGGTCTGCGATGGCGCGCTCTTGTGCACCCCTGCCGGGTCCACCGCCTACAATTATTCGGCACACGGACCGATCCTGCCGATCGGGGCCGATGTGCTTGCGCTGACCGCGGTTGCGGCCTTCCGGCCCAGACGCTGGCGCGGGGCGCTTTTGCCCAAAACCGCCGTGGTGCGGGTCGATGTGCTGGACCCGGTCAAGCGCCCGGTCATGGCCGATGCCGACAGCCGGTCGGTGGATGATGTGGTGTCGGTCGAAATCCGGTCGGAACCCTCGATCTGCCACCGCATCCTGTTCGACCCCGGTCACGGGCTGGAAGAACGCTTGCTTTCAGAACAATTCGCCTAGGGCTTGAGGCCCCAGTTTTCCAGCTTGCGATACAGCGTCGAGGGCGAAAGCTGCAAGACACGCGCCGCCCGTGTGACCGAGCCGTCGTTGCGGGCGATGGTTTCTTCGATCACCATACGCTCGATTTCGGCCAAGGGGCGCCCGATCAGGCCACCGAACACATCGGCGGGCGGCGGGGGGCGGCTTTCATCGCCCAAGGGGCGGCCATCGCTTTGCACGGACTCGGGCAGCATCTCCAGCGTCACGCGACCGCCCGGATTAAGCACGACGATGTTGCGAATGACGTTCAGCAGCTGACGGACATTTCCGGGCCAGTTGAGCGCGCGAAACAGCCGGATCACCGCCGGATCGAAACCGTCGAACTGGCGCCCTTCCTCGGCGGCAAATCGGCGCAGCGCGGCTTCTGCGATTTCGATCACGTCGTCGCCCCGTTCGCGCAACGGGGGCATGTGGATCGGCACCACGAACAGGCGATAAAACAGGTCTTCGCGGAAATCGCCGCGCCGCACCGCTTCGGCCGGGTCGCGGTTGGTGGCGCAAACGATGCGCACATTCACCTTGCGCGGCTTGGTCGCGCCCACCGGCTGCACCGTCGAGGTCTGCAAGAAACGCAGCAGCTTGGTTTGCAGCGCGGGCGCCATCTCGCAGATTTCATCCAGAAACAACGTGCCGCCATCCGCCGCGGCGGCAGCACCCGGCTTGTCGGAAATCGCGCCGGTGAAGCTGCCTTTCATATGGCCAAAGACTTCCGATTCCAGAAGATCTTGCGGAATGGCCCCGCAGTTGAGCGCGATGAACGGCCCGGCGGCGCGCGGGCTTCCCGCATGGATCGCAAGGGCACACAGCTCTTTGCCGGTGCCGCTTTCGCCGGTGATGAACACGGTTGCCATCGACCCCGCAACCGAACGGATCTTGTCCTGCATCCGCTGCATCACCTCGGACGAGCCGATGAACACATCTGTGGCAGGCGGGGGGTCTTGGGTCTTGGGTCTTGGCGCCGCGGGTCGGGATGCGGGACGCGGAACGCCGGTTGCGTTATGGACCGCGCCGACAAACCGCGTCTCGTCAAACGGCTTGACCAGGAAATCATGTGCCCCGGCGCGCATCGCCTCGACCGCACGGTTGATGCTGGCATTGGCGGTGATCACGATTACCCGCGTGTCGGCGCGCAAGGCCAGCATGTCGCGCATCAGCGACAGACCATCCTGATCGGGCAACATGAGGTCCAGAAGCACCGTGGTGACGGATGTATCCTTGAAGATGCGCATCCCGTCCGCCGCGGTTCCGGCGGCCAGCACGCCATAGCCCGCCGTTTGCAGGACCGACCGATAGACCATCTGCAAAGAGGGCGTATCCTCGATAAGCAGGAGAGGCGGCGGGCTGGCCATCGATCACCCCGTCTGCGGATGGCCGGGCGCGGCGTCTTCGACAAAGCGGATCAAGGCTTGCAGCCCGTCAAGCAGGCGCGGGCCGATCAGGTTGACCGTCACGCCATCCTTGTCCTGTGCGGCAAGGTTAAGCTGCTGGGACATCCGCTCAACCGAGCGCGCGCCCGCAGCCCCCGCCAGGGCGACCAGAACATGGGTTTGCGCCCGGATCACCGGCCAGTCGCGGGCGGTCACAGCGGCGGTCAGGGCGGTGCGCACGGCGCGAAGATCGGCCACCATCTGCGCGGTGAGTTCGGGGGCGACATCCGGACCGGCCATGGCCAGCAGCGCATCGAACACGCTGCGGTCCACGCCGCCGTTCTGCACCAGTTCAAGCGCAGACAGCGCCATCTGCGCCTCGGCCAGCGCGGCGCGCCCCGCTTCGGGCAGCGCGACCGACGACAGGCGGATCAAGGCCCGGCGCAGAATCTGCAAATTCCGGGCGGTTTCAACAGACTGACGGGGGTTGGCGTCGCTCATGTCGCAACCCTAACGCATGGATCGAGCCGGTCAAATGGGATTGCGCAGGTGCATCACCCTGCGCGCGCCGAATTGCCGGGGCGGGGTCAGGTCTTGGCAAGGCCAAGGCTGCGCAGCGCCACGGTAATCTCGTCCAGGATGGCGGGATCATCGATGGTCGCGGGCATTTTCCACGGCTTGCCATCTGCGATGCTGACCATGGTGCCGCGCAGGATCTTGCCCGAGCGGGTCTTGGGCAGGCGGTCCACCACCACGGCGCGCTTGAAATCGGCGACCGGCCCGATGCGGTCGCGCATCAGGCGCACGCATTCGGCCACCACCTCCTCGGGCGGGCGGCTGACACCCTTGTTCAGGCACAAGAAACCCAAGGGCGACTGACCCTTGAGCGCATCGGCCACCCCGATCACCGCGCATTCCGCGACATCGCGGTGCGAGGCCAGCACTTCCTCCATCGCGCCGGTGGACAGGCGGTGGCCGGCCACGTTGATCACGTCGTCGGTGCGGGCCATGATGTAAAGATAGCCGTCGGTGTCGATGTATCCGGCATCACCGGTTTCGTAATAGCCGGGGAAGTGGTTCAGATAGGATTTGCGGAACCGTTCCTCGGCATTCCACAAGGTGGGCAGCGTGCCCGGAGGCAACGGCAGCTTGATGGCGATCGCGCCCAGCGTGCCGGGGCTCACCGGGTGGCCACCTTCATCCAGCACCTGCACGTCAAAGCCCGGCATTGGCACCGAGGGGCTGCCCACCTTGATCGGCAGCAGGCCAAGCCCAAGCGGGTTGGCGGCGATGGCGTAGCCGGTTTCGGTTTGCCACCAATGGTCGATCACCGGCACGTTCAGATGCCGGCCGGCCCAATCCACCGTGTCGGGGTCTGCCCGCTCCCCTGCGAGGAACAGCGCCTGCATGCTCGACGTGTCGTAGTCCTTGACCAAAAGCCCCTGCGGATCGTCGCGCTTGATCGCACGCAGTGCGGTGGGGGCGGTAAAGAAGGACTTGACCTTGTGTTCCTCGATCACGCGCCAGAAGGTGCCCGCATCGGGGGTGCCCACGGGTTTGCCCTCAAACACGATGGTGGTGCAGCCGGCGATCAAGGGCGCGTAGCAGATATAGCTGTGCCCCACGACCCAGCCGACATCCGATGCCGCCCAGAACACATCGCCCACGCCGCAATTGTAAATCGCGCGCATGGTCCAGTTCAGTGCGACCAGATGACCGGCGGTGGGGCGCACGACGCCTTTCGGCGCGCCCGTGGTGCCCGAGGTGTAGAGGATATAGGCCGGGTGATTGCCCTCCACCGGAACGCAATCGGCAGGGTCCACCCCGTATTGAAAGCTGTGCCAAGCCAGATCGCGCCCTTCGACCAGCTTGGCCACCTCCTGCTCACGCTGAAGAATGACGCAGAACGCCGGCTTGTGGCTGGCCATGTCCAGCGCGCCATCCAGCAGCGGCTTGTAATGCACCACGCGGGTCGGTTCGATCCCGCAGCTGGCGGCAATGATCGCCTTTGGCTTGCAATCGTCGATCCGCACGGCAAGCTCTGCCGCGGCAAAGCCACCGAACACCACCGAATGGATCGCCCCCAATCGGGCGCAGGCCAGCATCGCCTCCAGCGCTTCGGGCACCATCGGCATGTAGATGATGACGCGGTCGCCCTTTTCCACGCCCTGCGCCCGCAAGGCCCCGGCCAGCCGAGAGACGCGGGCCAGCAGATCGGCATAGGTGATGACATGCTTTGTCCCGGTCACGGGACTGTCATGGATGATGGCAGCCTGCGCGCCACGCCCCGCGAGCACATGGCGGTCCACCGCGTTCCAACAGGTGTTCACCTTTGCATCGGTGAACCATTCATAAAGCGGCGCACGGTCGTCGTTCAGCGCCCGGCTTGGGCGCTGCGCCCAGTCGATGGTGCCCGCGGCGTTCATCCAGAACCCCTCGGGGTCTGACTTCCACTGTGCATAGAGATCTGCATATCCCATCGGCGGCGCCTCCTCCCAACGCTTGGGGGCTGTGTTACGGCATCGCCGCCGCGTCACGCAACGCTGTTAGCGCCGCGCATTTCGCGCATGCGGCAAAATCTTTGCAGATTTGCCGCATGTTGGCCTGCAAATTTTTGCAAAGCCTGTGAATTTGTCAATTTCTCCGCAAATCGGGCGCTTCTTTGCAAAGCCTGCGTTGCAAAGCCAGCGAATCCCCTGCCCGTCCAGCGGGCGCAGATTTCGCCCCCATCCGGGGATGCGTCGTTTTCCTCCCTTTCCTGAGGCCGGGGGTTGGTCTAAATGGGCGCTATCCCGAACCCTCGGATCAGGCAGGAGACGCCCATGAACGCCCCGCACCGTGACAACGGCTTTTTCACCGAAACCCTTGCTTCGCGCGACCCCGAGCTGTTTGGCTCGATCACCGAGGAACTGGGGCGTCAACGCCACGAGATCGAGTTGATTGCCTCGGAAAACATCGTCTCCCGCGCTGTGATGGAAGCGCAAGGGTCGGTGATGACAAACAAATATGCCGAAGGCTATCCGGGCAAGCGCTATTACGGCGGCTGCCAGTTTGTCGATGTGGCCGAGAACCTTGCGATCGAGCGCGCCTGCAAACTGTTTGGCTGCGATTTTGCCAATGTGCAGCCCAATTCCGGCAGCCAGGCCAATCAGGGCGTGTTTCAGGCGCTGCTGCAACCCGGCGACACGATTCTGGGCATGAGCCTCGATGCAGGCGGCCACCTGACCCATGGGGCCGCGCCCAACCAGTCGGGCAAGTGGTTCAAGGCGGTGCAATATGGCGTGCGCAAGCAAGACCTGCTGCTGGATTACGAACAGGTGCAGGCCTTGGCGACCGAGCACAAGCCGAAGATGATCATCGCGGGTGGCTCGGCCATTCCGCGCGTCATCGATTTTGCCAAGATGCGGGCGATCGCGGATTCGGTGGGCGCCTATCTGCTGGTCGATATGGCGCATTTCGCCGGGCTGGTGGCGGCGGGTCTGTATCCCTCGCCCTTCCCCCATGCGCATGTGGCGACCACCACCACGCACAAAACCCTGCGCGGCCCGCGTGGCGGGATGATCCTCACGAATGACGAGGCGCTGGCCAAGAAGTTCAACTCGGCGATTTTCCCCGGCATTCAGGGCGGACCGCTGATGCATGTGATCGCCGCCAAGGCCGTGGCTTTTGGCGAGGCGCTGCGGCCCGAGTTCAAGACCTATCAGGCACAGGTGATCAAGAACGCGCAGGCGCTGGCCGATCAGCTGATGAAGGGTGGGCTTGATATCGTGACGGGCGGCACCGACACGCATCTGATGCTGGTCGATCTGCGCCCCAAGGGTGTGAAGGGCAACGCGACCGAAAAGGCACTGGGGCGCGCGCATATCACCTGCAACAAGAACGGCATCCCGTTTGACAGTGAAAAGCCGACGATCACCAGCGGCGTGCGTCTTGGCACCCCCGCCGGCACGACGCGCGGTTTTGGCGAGGCCGAGTTCCGCCAGATCGGCCTGTGGATCACCGAGGTGGTCGATGGTCTTGCCGCCCATGGCGAGGAGGGCAACGCCGAGGTCGAGGCCAAGGTGCGCGCCGAGGTCGAGGCCCTGTGCAAGCAGTTCCCGATCTATTCCGACCTGTAAGGCTTTCACTTTCCCGGCATTTGTGGGCATAGGGCGCGGGGAAACCCCCGCGCCCTTTTCATTTCGCAACATTTGCCTGGCGGCGATGGAAAGGGTCATCCTGCCCACTGGTGTGGGGCTGTGCCAAGGCGGAACCGTTTCCGCCGACGGGCGTTTCGCCGTTGTGAAAGACCATCGGGCCGGCGGTGGCAATTGATCTGAACGCCCCGCCTCCCCCTTGCCCGCGACGGCACGGCCCGGTCGGCGGTGGCCGTCAGATCCGCCCCTGCATGCGCTGGACCAGCAAGATGACCGCGCCCAGCGCCAACAGACCCAGCGCCAAGGTCACGGCGATATTGACCAACAGCCGCATGCGGGCAGAGCCATGGCGCAAGGACATCAGATGCCGAAGGCAGGCATCATAGCAAAGCGCGACGCGCGCCTGGTCGATTTGCACCAGAAGTTTGGGGTTCTTGGACTTTTCGGCAAAATCTGCCAGTTCCTTGGCCTTTGCCCGCACCGAACGTGGCAAAAGCCTCCCGCCACGCTGCAACTTTTCGGGGAGATCCTTGCCGCGCACGCCAAGGCGTTCTTCCATCAGCCCGGCAATCCGGTCGGCCATCTGCTGAATCGTGACTGCGCTCATGCCTGTGCACCTTTTTGCCAAACCTTAAGCGCGGCGCGCAAAACACTCAACTGCTCTGGAACGGCGTGAAAACTGGGGTTAAGGAGGTGACATGCTTGCCACGATCCATCACCCCGCCGCCACCGCGTCTTCGGCCCCGCCGCTTTTGATCGCTCATGGGCTTTACGGATCGGCGCGCAACTGGGGGGTGATCGCCAGACGCCTGGCCGATGTGCGCGATGTGATCGCCGTCGACATGCGCAACCATGGCGACAGCCCGCGCGCGCCCCTGCAAGGCTACCCCGAGATGGCCGGCGATCTGGCCGAGGTGATCGAAGGCCTTGGCAAGCCGGTCGATCTTTTGGGTCATTCGATGGGTGGCAAGGCCGCGATGCAGCTTGCCCTGACACGCGGGGATCTCGTGCGCCGGCTGATCGTCGCGGATATCGCGCCGGTCGCCTATCAGCATGACCAGTCGCACCATGCGCAGGCGATGCGCGCCTTGAACCTGACCGGCGTCACCACCCGGGGCGAGGCGGACAGGCGGCTGGCCGAGACCGTGAGCGATGCCGGGCTGCGGGCGTTTTTCCTGCAATCACTGGACCTCAAGGCCGAGGGCGGGCCACGCTGGCGTCTGAACCTTGATGTGCTGGAAGCGGAAATGCCGAAAATCGTCGGTTGGCCCGGCACGACGGGGCAGTTTGATGGCCCGGCGCTGTTCCTGACCGGGGCCGAAAGCCCTTATGTAAAGCCCGAACACCGCGAGACGATCCGGGCGCTGTTCCCCATCGCGCGCTTTGCCAAGATTCCCGGCACGGGCCATTGGCTGCATGCCGAAAAGCCGCGCGCCTTTGAAGAAACCGTCCGGGTCTTTCTGACCAGCTAGGCGCCTTGCCCGCTAGATCAGTTGGCGTGCCACCAGCCAGCTGACAGGGATCGCAAGAACAAAACCCACTGCCGCGGCCAACAGGATCGGTTGCGTGGTATCCCACCCCATCGTCAGGGCGACCACGATGCCCATGCCCATGAGTGTGGTGGAAATCATCGAAAACAGAATGAGCATCAGGCGGGTCATCATAGCCTCCGGTCCGTGTGAATGGGGGCAGTCTGACACAGGGCCGCGAGTGCGCCTTTGATACGGATCAAGCGCGCCGTCAAAATGCGGGTGACAGCGCGGAATCTGTGGCAAGCTGCGGAACCATGTGGCGGCTGCGCCGTTGGGTCGGCAGGCAGGGCCGACGGGTGTTCCCCCTGCGCGTGAGATAGAAAAATGAAGATGTTTTCGTGCCAGTGTTGCGGACAGGTTCTGTATTTTGAAAACACCGTTTGTCTGAACTGTTCCGGCACGCTTGGCTATTTGCCGCTGGAAAACCGGATGGTGGCGGTGCGGGCCGAGGGCAGGGTCTGGCATGTCCTGCCGGGCGACGCGGCGGGCACCGAGCCCGACCCAGGCCCCTTGCGGTTTTGCCGCAACTGGGAGCAAAGCGCCTGCAACTGGATGATCCCGGCGACAGATGGCACGGCAGCAGATGGCCCCGAGGAGCAGGAGTTCTGCCTTGCCTGTCAGCACAACCGCACCGTGCCGGACCTGAGCGACCCGGTGCAGCACGCGCTGTGGATCAAGACAGAGGCCGCCAAGCGCCGGCTTGTCTATACGATCCTGCGGTTGGACCTGCCCCGGCCTCTGCCCGCCTCCGGCCATCCGCAGCCCCTGGTTTTCGACTTTCTGGCCGATGATCCGGACAGCACGACCCGGGTTCTGACCGGCCATGCCGATGGCGTTGTCACCATCGCGCTGATCGAGGCCGATGACGCCGCGCGTGAGGAACGCCGCAGCCAGATGGGCGAGGCCTATCGCACCCTGCTTGGGCATTTCCGGCACGAGGTCGGGCATTATTACTGGGACATTCTGGTGCGCGATGGCGATGCGCTGGATGCCTTTCGCGCGCTGTTCGGCGACGAACGCGCCGATTACAGTGCCGCGTTAGAGCAGCATTATCAGAATGGCGCGCCCGAGGGATGGGAATGTCATTCCGTTTCGGCCTATGCCACCATGCACCCATGGGAGGACTGGGCAGAAACCTGGGCGCATTACCTGCACATGATCGATACGCTGGAAACCGCATCGGCGCTTGGTCTGCGCCTGACCCCTGCCCGAGAGGCCGAGGAGATCAGCACAAGGGTGGATTTCAACCCCTATGGCGCCGTGGATGCGCAGCGGCTGATCGCGACATGGGTTCCGCTGACGCTCGGGTTGAACATGCTCAACCGCTCCATGGGGCAGTCGGACCTTTACCCCTTTGCGCTGCCCGCTGCGGTGCAGGCCAAGCTGGGCTTTGTCCATGACCTGGTCAGCCGGCAAGCCGCGCATCGGGCGGCGGGCTAGGCGACCCCAAACAACAGTCACCGCAGCACACAGGCAGGAGCCGGGCTTATCATGCGTGAACCCATCGTCGTTCTGGCCAATGCCGGGTCGGGAAAGAAATCAGGCGAGCGGATCGAACACATGATCGAACCCTTGCGCAAGGCGGGCCTGACGCCAGAGGTGCGGTTGATCCGCAAGGGCGCGCAGATCCCCGAGGCCGCGCGCAAGGCGCGGGCCGATGGCTTTGCGACGGTGATCGCCGCCGGCGGCGATGGCACGATCTGCGGGATTGCCAGCGAACTTGCGGGCAGCGGCATCGCCATGGGCATCCTGCCGCTGGGCACGTTCAATTTCTTTGCCCGCAGCCTTGGGCTGGACAACGACCCCGAAACGGCGGCGCGGCAATTGCTGACCGGGACCGAGGTCGTGGTGTCAGCGGGAGAGGTGAACGGCAAGCTGTTCCTGAACAACGCGAGCCTTGGGCTTTACCCTGCGCTGCTGGAACAACGCGAGGCGGCTTATGCCCGATGGGGGCGCTCACGGCTTGCGGCCTATTGGTCGGCGCTGCGGACGCTGGCCACCTATGACAGGCCCAGCCGGATGCGGGTCACACTCGACGGCGTGGCACAAGACCGACGCAGCCCGATGGTGTTCATCGCGCAGAACGCCTATCAGCTTGAAGGCTACGGGATGCAGGAGGGTGTCGATCTGATCCGCGACGGCAAGCTGGCGGTCTATATCGCGCCACCGCTGCGCCGCTGGCAGCTTTTGGGCTTTGCGCTGCGGATGGCGACACGAATGGCGCGGCCTTACCGCGATTTCACGCTGGTCGGGGCGACCGAGGTGCAGATCGAAACGCGCAAACGCCGCCGCACCGTCGCCCGCGATGGCGAGCGGGAAAAGATGGCGGCCCCCTTTGCCTTTCGCCGCCTGCCTCAGGCGCTGACGGTGATCGTGCCGCAGCCACCGGCGGAGGCGTGACGGGTGGGGCGGCTTTTGCATCTTTCGGATCTGCATTTCGGCAAGGAGCGCAGTGGGCTGATCGCGCCATTGCTTGCACTTGCGCAAGACCTGCGCCCCGATCTGGTGGTGATCTCGGGCGATCTGACGCAGCGGGCACTGGCGGGCCAATGGCACGCGGCGCAGGCGTTCGTGGCGCAGTTGCCGCAGCCGGTGCTGTCGGTGCCCGGCAACCATGACGTGCCCCTTTACAACCCCTTGGCACGGCTGATCCGTCCGTTTGCCGGCTATCGCCGCGCGATGGGACCAGAGCTGGAGCCGATGGTCGATTGCGGCGATCTGCTGGTCATCGGGGTCAACACCACCGATCCGATGGCCTGGCAACGCGGGGTGTTGCGTGGGCGGTCCTTGCACCGGGTGGCGGATCGGCTGGCCCGGGCCCGGCCGGGGCAATTGCGCGTCGTGGCGCTGCACCATCCGCTGACCACACCGCCCCAGACCGGCAAAAGCCCGATGCGGGGGGCCGATCGCGGCGCACGCGCGCTTGCACGTGCAGGCGCGGATGTGATCCTGAGCGGGCATCTGCACATCTGGGCGGCAGCCCCCTTTGCCCTGCATGAGGGCGCGCGGTCGATGCTGTGTGTGCAGGCC
>JALOSF010000039.1 GCA_025458525.1 Cypionkella sp.
TCGTTCAGCAGGGTGATGTAGTCAAACTCGGCCGCGGGCCCCGTCCAATCCACCAGAATGTCGGACCCTTGCGGCGCGGTCTCCGGCGCGGTCAGCGACACCATCGCTTCGGTGATCTGCAAGGGCTTGCGGGCAATCACATCGGTCGCGCGATAGAGATAGACCAGCTCATAGGCCCCCAGATCGAACGGCAGGCGCAGATCGACGAAGGGGTCGGTCCCCACCGCCGCCTCGGATTGCCAGTCGCCATTGGCGTCCAGCACGCGGATGTAGTCGAATTCCTCATGCGGGCCTTCGAACGCCACGCGCAGCACCGATCCGGCCGGCGCGCTGTCGGGCGCATCAAGGCTGGCGGTCGGCAGCACGGGTTCGGGTTCCGGTTCAGGCAGCGGCTGCGGCGGTGGCAGTTGCGCGGTGACAGTGGCTGACAGCGCATCGGCCAACCCGCCCGCATCCGACGCCTGAAGATATTGCCCGCCGGTTTCGGTCGCAAGGCAGGCCACCTGCGCGCCTTCGGCCCCGGTCAGACCAAAGCCGATCACATGCGCGGTAAAGTCCAGCCCCGCCGCCTCCAGCTCGCGGCCAAGCGCGCAAGGATCGGCGTCACAGGTTTCCAGACCATCCGTCACCAGCACCACCGTCGCCGCCGCCTCGCCAAAGCGCAGCGCCTCGGCGGCCTGGCGCACGGATTCGGACAGCGGCGTCTTGCCCTGAAACCGCATCTCACCCACCCGCGCGGCAATCTCGGCCCCGGTGCCGGGGGCGGGCGGCACCATCAGTTCGATGTCGCTGCAATTGCCGCGCTCACGGTGGCCATAGGCCATCAGGCCCAGTTCCTGATCCGCGGGGATCGTGCCCAGCACCGTGCCAACCGTCTCGCGCGCGATCTCCAGCTTTGGGCGCCCGTCGATCTGGCCCCACATCGACCCGGACCCGTCCATCACGATGATGGTGCGCGGGGTCTGGGCCGCAACCGGGCTTGCGAACAGGGCGAGGAAGGCAAGGATTCGGGTCAAATGTCGCACGCGCATGCTCCTGTGGAGGTATCAAAGGGTTTTGCAGGCCAAGCACGGGCCAAGGGCAAACAGAATGGAAGATCAAGTCTTGCACAGCAGGCGCTGCGTCATCAGTGGGGGAAACCCGACCCAAAGCCTAGCGGATAAGGCTTGCGGCCTCCAAGGCCGAATCTGGGGCGCGCAGGGATAAACCAGGGGCTTGTGGCCCGGGCGCCGGGCCGTCCGCTCAGTCTGGGGGGGCGTGTCCCGATGCGCCGCCACCGGGCCGCGCGGCGGCCTGCGCAAAGTCCAGCGTCACACAGACCCGGTCCACGCCGGTCGAAAGGGTCATCGGAACCTCCAGCGCCCCGGCCATCGCCGCCGCGATCGACAGCCCAAGCCCGCTGCCCGCCGAGCCGGGGCCGGGGGCAAAGCGGCCTTCGGGCAGGCGCGGCTGGTCGGCGGGGTTTTCAATGCGAAGCTGGCCTCCGCCCGAAAGGGTGATCCGCACCGCGCCACTGCCATGTTCTGCCGCGTTCTCGATCAGATTGCGCAGCAGGATGGCCAGCGCATCGGGGTCTGCCGCCACCTCGAAGGATTCCAGATCCCCATCGTCGAACAGCAGGGGATGGCGCGCGCGCAAGGCCAGCTCTGCGATCAGCAGCCGCAGCACCAGGATCAGGTCGGCAGGCCCGCGGCCAAGGCCGATGCCCGCGTCCAGCCGCGACAGATGCAGCAACCGTTCCACCCGCCGGGTCAGGCCATCCACGGTTTGCACCGCCGCCTGCGCATCGGCATCGGGGGAAAGCTGAAGCCGGTGGCGCAGGGCGGCAAGGGGCGTGCGCAATTCATGCGCCACATTGGCGATGAAGTCGCGCTCCGACCGGCGCAACGCCGCAATCCGCGCCAGATATCCGTTCAGCGCCTGCGCCAGCGGTTGCACCTCGTCGGGCAAGGCCGTGGCGGCCATGGGCGACAGATCATCCGGCCCGCGCGCCGCCACCCGGTCGGCCAGCCGCGCCACAGGGGCCGTCGCCTCGGCCACCATCCGGCGCAGGCCCCACAGCAACAGCCCGAACAACGGCAGCGCCAGCACCAGAAACGCCAAGGCCGCTTCAAGCATTTCCTCGCGCCGCCAGGTGGTGGCATGGGCGGCCTCGATCACCACGCCTTCGGCACTGCGCCGCAGGATGCGCCAGCCCGGCGCGTCGTGATAGCCGTCGCGGTCAAGCGCGGCCCAAGGTGCTGCCACATCCGCCCGGTCGGGCGCAAGGATGCGCAGCACCCGCTCGCCGTCGTTCGTCTCGATGCCCAGGGTGCGCGGAATGGCCCCGGTCTGCGCGGTGTCAAGGTAAAGCACGGTGGTTTCGACCAGCGCACTCAACTCCTCGTCGAACATCTCGTTCATTTCGTGGTCAAGCACCCGCGCCGACAGCGCCACCGTAACGACCCAGGCCCCCATCACCAGCGCAAGCACACGCCCCGTCAGACGGCCGCGCAACGACCAGGGGCGGTCCGGCGCGCTCATGGCAGGATATATCCCAGACCGCGCCGCGTCTGGATCGTGCCGGCCCCCAGCTTTGCGCGCAGCCGCGACACATAGACCTCGACCGCATTGCCCTCGATCAGGGCGTCGAAACTGCCCAACACCTCCTCGAGTGCCGATTTGCTCAGAACCCGGCCACGCGCGCCAAGCAGCGCGTCGAACAAGGCCCATTCCCGTGCGGTCAGCCGGATTTCGCGCCCCTGCTTCCACAGACGGGCAGCGGCGCGGTCCACCTCGAGCGTGCCCAGCACCAGCCGGGTTTCGGGCACACCCTGACCCCGGCGGGCATGGGCACGGATGCGGGCCGACAATTCGCGCAGGTCAAAGGGTTTGACGACATAGTCATCGGCCCCGGCATCCAGACCCGCGATGCGATCGCTGATCTGGTCGCGCGCGGTGGCAATCAGCACCGGGGTGCGGTCGCCCGCGCGCCGCCTTGCGCGCAGCACCTCCAGCCCCGACCCGTCCGGCAGGCCCAGGTCGAGGATGACACAGGCATACTCCGCCACGGCCATCGCCTCTGTGGCGGTCGCGGCATCGCCCGCATGGTCCACGGCATGGCCCTCGGCCCGCAGGAACCGCAGGACCGTCTGGGCAAGGTCATCCGTATCTTCGACCAAAAGCAGGCGCATGCCCCTGTCTAGCGCAGCGATGACCCACAGGCGAGGGGTCGCCTGCAAGGTTGCTGCAAGGTTGGGCTGGCACAGCAGGCGCCAAAGCCGCCCAAACCCCGAAAGACCAGATGACCGACCAGTCGCTTTCCCATGCCGCCGCCCGGAACCTGCACCTGCCGCGCCCGGTGATCGGCCAGACCACGCTGAACCTGATCGTGGCCGCCTATATCATGGCGGTGCTCAACACCGGGTTCTGGGCGCGGCTGATGCAGATATTTCCCACCTCGGCCCTGCAACCGGCGCTGTTCGGTCTGGGGATTTTCGGGCTGACGCTGTTTTGCCTTGAACTTCTCGGCCCGTGGCGGCTGCAACGGCCGGTCGCGGCGCTGCTTGTCCTGATTTCGGCGGGGGCGCATTACTTTGAACGCAGCTACGGCGTGCTGATCGACCGCGAGATGGTGCGCAATGTGATGGAAACCACCGTCACCGAATCGCAGCATCTGCTGACCGGGTCGGCGGTGATGTGGATCGGGCTGACCGGCGTTCTGCCGGCGGCGCTGATCTTCTGGCCCCGGCTGCGGCAGGTGGGCGCGCTGCACCAGCTCTGGCGCTGGCCGCTTGGGGTGGCGCTCAGCCTTGCGGTGCTGGTCGGGGCGCTGTTTGGCGATTACAAGGCGTTTTCGGCGGCCTTGCGTGAACGCCACGACCTGATGGCCGCCTATCAGCCGGGCGCCACGCTGACCGCCCTTGTGCGCTATGGGCGCGAGCAATGGAAAACCGCCGATCCGGTCGCGCGGCCCATCGGCACCGATGCCCGGCCCGGCCCCTTTCTTGCGGCAGCGGACAAGCCTGTGCTGCTGGTGATCTTTGCCGGCGAAACCGCGCGGGCGCAGAACTGGGGGCTGAACGGGTATGCACGCAACACCACGCCCGGTCTTGCCGCGCGCGGCGTGCTCAACTTTCCCGATGTGACAGCCTGCGGCACATCCACCGCCGTATCGCTGCCGTGCATGTTCTCGGCGCTGGCGGCCAGCGATTACTCGCGCGACGGATTTCTGGGGCAGGAAAACCTGCTTGATGTGCTGATCCATGCGGGTCTGACCGTCGAATGGCATGACAACAACACCGGCGATCAGAGGATCGCCGCCCGCAGCGGATGGGCCCGTGTCGATGCGGCACTGGACCCTGCCGCCTGCGCCATCGAATGCACGGACGAGGTGTTCCTGCCCCTGATCCGCGACCGGCTGGCCAGCATCACCACCGATACCGTGCTGGTCTTGCACATGATCGGCAGCCATGGCCCGGCCTATCACCTGCGCTATCCGGCGGCGCGCGCGCAGTTTGCCCCCGCGTGTCAGACGGCCCAGTTCGCCGAATGCAGCATCGACCAGATCGTGAACAGCTATGACAACACGATCCTGGAAACCGATCATGTCCTGTCGCAGACGATCGATCTGCTCGCGGCCTCTGACCGGGTTCTGCCGGGGATGATCTTCGTCTCTGACCACGGCGAGTCGCTGGGCGAGGACGGATTATACCTGCATGCCGCGCCCAAGTTCATGGCGCCCGAGGTGCAGACACGGGTGCCGATGGTGATGTGGCTGGCGCCCGCGTTCCAGACCGCGCTGGGCCTTGATCTGCCCTGCCTGCAACAGGCCGCGCAGGCCCCGGCCAGCCATGACATCCTGTTTCACAGCGTGCTGGGCCTTCTGGACATCACGACAAGCCTGCGCGACCCCGCGCTAGACCTTGGCGGGGCCTGCCGCGTGGCGAGGGCAGGGTGATGCCGGACCGTCAAGTGACGCAACAGCCGCCCCAGACCACGGTCATCCCCCCGCGCGGCGGCCTGCTGCATGTGGTGGACGCGGCGGGCTATTCGCTGGCCGGTCTGCGCAGGCTTTGGGCCGAGACCGCCGCGCGGCTGGAACTGGCGGGCGCGGCAGGTGTGGCCTTGGGCTTTGCGCTGCGCGGGGCGGACACCTGGCATTGGCTGGGCGCGCTTGCGCTTTTTGCGCTGGTGCTGGCGACCGAGGCGATCAACACCGCGATCGAGGTGCTGACCGACCGCATCTCGCCCGAATGGTCGCAGATGGCCAAGGATGCCAAGGATCTTGGGTCGCTGGCGGTTGGTCTTGTGCTGATCCTGACGGCGGGATTTGTCGGGGCGGTGCTGGTCGGGGCGATTTGACCGGCACCTGCGTGACCTTTGCCCGTGGCGGCCTAGCTTGCGGGAAAAGGAGTTTCGCGATGCAACTGCTCACCCTCTATGTGTCCACCGCGCTGGTGTTCCTGATCGTGGATGCGATCATGCTCACGCTGGTGATGAAGCCGCTGTTTACCCGCCACATCGGCCCCTTGATGGCCGAGCCGATCCGCTATGCCCCGGCGGGGCTGTTCTATGCGGCCTATGTGGCGGGCCTGATCTATCTGGTCAGCCTGCCCGCCCTGCGGGAGGGCGCTCCGCTGATCCTGCCTGCGGCGATCATCGGGGCGATGGCCTATGGCACCTATGAATTCACCAGCTATGCGATCATGCGCGACTGGCACTGGTCCATGGTCGTGACCGACACGCTTTGGGGGGCCACCCTGACCGCTTTTTCCGCCTGGGCCGGGGTGGCGATCACCCGCGCGCTTGTTGGCTGAGGCTCTGGCCGCGCGACGGCGGGCGCGCTAGGACTGGGCCACGGACAACCCCGCAATCGCACGAGGCTTTCGATGATTCTTTATGGCATCCCCACCTGTGACACCTGCAAGAAAGCGATCAAGGCGCTGGAGGCGGCGGGCCATGCCGTGACGTTCCGCGATGTGCGAAAAGACCTGCTGACCGAGGCCGAGATCGACAAGATCGTGGCCGAGTTCGGCGACCGGGTCATCAACAAAAGCTCGACCACCTACCGCGGGTTCAGCGATTTTCTGAAAGCCTCGGAGCCCGAGGCGCAAATCAGGAGCCAACCCACGGTGATGAAACGCCCGGTGATCGAGGCCGGGGGCACCTGGTATCTGGGGTGGGACAAGGCCGTGACGGATGCCTTGCTGTAAGCCACAAGGGCTTTGATGCTGGCCTGCGACGTCAGGCCAGCACAGGCTTTGCCGGGCCGCCGGTGTCAGAGCAGCCGCAGGTCGCTGGCCGAGGCGCGGCCATCGCGGCCGGACTGCAATTCATAGGCGATCTTCTGGTTGTCGTTCAGGCCTTTCAGGCCCGCACGTTCCACCGCAGAAATATGCACGAAAACATCCTTGCCGCCATCATCGGGGGCAATAAAACCGAAGCCCTTGGTTGCGTTGAACCATTTTACGGTTCCGGTGGCCATGCCGTCTCTCCTCTCCAGTCCCCTGCGGCGGAATTGCCGCAAGCCGTGCCGCCAGATTCCACGGCCTTCGGTCAGAGAGGCGGTCAGAAACTCTGTCATCACTGTGCCCGAGGATGACTCAGTTTCCCCCAAAATCAAGAAGAATCCCGCGACAGGCGCAGCACTTGCCCGGCGCAGGCACCGGTGCCGCGGCCCTGTGGCGGGTTTTTGCGCAAAAGGGCAGGGCGCCGCCTCTCAGCCCTTGTCGGGCGCGCTTGACGGGGCGCCGCCTTCGAACCTGTTGCCCTTGCTGTAATCGCAGGGCGCCTCTTGCATCTGCAAATGCAGCCCCGTGCCGGTATAGGGATGGGCGCGCGCCACATCCTCGTCGAAGTCGATGCCAAGGCCGGGGGCTTCGGGCGGCAGGATATAGCCGTTTTCCCAGATGATCGTGTTGCGGATCAGCCTTTGGTGAAACGCGCCCCCAGTCTCGATCGTTTCGGCCATCAGCAGATTGGGGATCGACGCGGCCAGATGAATGTTCGCCGCCCATTCGACCGGCCCGGCATAAAGATGCGGCGCCATTTCGGCGTTGAACACCTCGGCCATGGCGCTGATCTTCTTGGCCTCCCAGATCCCGCCGACGCGCCCCAATGCCGGTTGCAGGATGCGCACCCCGCCCAGCCGCAGCAGCGCGCCAAACTCGGCCTTGGTGGTCAGACGCTCTCCGGTGGCGAGCGGCACGCGCACCTGCCGCGCCACTTCGGCAAATTCGTGCAGGTTGTCGGGCGGGATCGGTTCTTCATACCACAGCGGGTTATAGGGTTCGAGTTCGCGCCCCAGCCGGATCGCGCCGGGGGTGGTGAACTGGCCATGCGTGCCGAACAGAAGATCGACGCGGTCGCCCACGGCCTCGCGGATGGCGCGGCAAAAGGCCACCGAACGGCTGATGTCGCTGAGCGCAGGTTCATGCCCGCCGCGGATGGTATAGGGGCCGGCCGGATCGAATTTCACGGCTGTGAACCCCATCTCCATGAATCGCACCGCCGCCCCTGCGGCGGCATCGGGATCGACCCAGAAATCGGGGCTTTCATTGCCCGGCTCGGGGTAAAGATAGGTATAGCTGCGGATGCGGTCATTCATCTTGCCGCCCAAAAGCGCCCAGACCGGACGCCCCCGCGCCTTGCCCAGAATGTCCCAGCAGGCGATTTCCAGCCCGGAAAACGCCCCCATCACCGTAGGATCGGGCCGCTGGGTGAACCCCGCAGAATAGGCGCGGCGAAACATCAACTCGATGTTTTCGGGGGACTCGCCTTCCATGTGGCGGGCAAAGACATCTTCGATCACCGCGATCATCGCCTTTGGCCCCACGGTCGAGGCATAGCATTCTCCATAGCCCACGATCCCGCAGGCGGTGGTCAGCTTTGGAAAGATCCAGTAGCGCCCGCCCCAACCGGGAAAGGGCGGGGCGACGACAAAGATTTCAAAGTCTTTCAGCTTCATGCCAGCGGCCCTTTTGCGGTGCAGGGCGGGGGATGTGGCATCCGCCGGACCCCTGCACAGTAACTTCTAACGGTGCAGGCTATGCGGGGATTGGCGCAAGGGCAGGGGTGTTTGCGGCATCGGGTGTCGCAAACGGGCGATCATGCGCTTGGCCTTGGGCGAAAGCGCGGGCCAAGCACATGCAGCGCGACGCAGGCCAGCATCAGCGCCGAGGCGAGCAGGAAGGGCGCGCCGGGGGCATAGACCGGGGCATCCGGCGCGGTGAAGGCGCTGAAGGTGGCCGTCATGATCAGGGGCGAGGTGATCATCGCGATGGCATTCAGGCTGGCCAGAACGCCCTGCACCTCGCCTTGCGCATCGGCGGGTGCGGCGCGGCTGGCCAGGGCCTGCAAGGCCGGGGTGACGGCGCCGCCAAGGGCGGTGATCGGGGTGATCATCAGCGCAAGGACGGGCGAGGTGACAAGGCCAAGGGCGGCCAGCGTGGTGACATCGACCCACATGCCGTAATGGGCGGCGCGATGTTCGCCAAAGCGGCGGATCATCGGGCCCACCAGCAGCGCCTGACCCAGCGCAAAGCTGATGCCGTAGATCGCCAGCGAGATGCCGACCATGGTGCTGTCCCAGCCAAAGCGGGCCTGCCCGTAATAGGCCCAGATCGACGGATAGACGTTCATCGCAATGCCAAGGATCAGGAAACAGGCCAGCGTCAGCCGCACCCCCGGCAGCCGCCCCACGGCGCGCAAGGCGCCCAGCGGGTTCGCGCGGGACAGCGCAAAGGGGCGGCGCGTCGCCTCGGTCACGGTTTCGGGCAGCACCCACCAGCCAAAGGCCAGATTGGCAAAGGCCAGCGCCGAGGCGGCATAGAACGGCGCGCGGGTGTCCACCCCGGCCAGCAGCCCCCCGATCAGCGGGCCCAGCACAAAGCCGATGCCAAAGCCCGCCCCGATCAGGCCAAAGCGCGCCCCGCGCTGATCGGGCGGGGTGATGTCGGCGATGAAGGCAGTGGCGGTGGAATAGGTCGCGGCCGTTACCCCCGCCACCAGCCGCGCGATCAACAAGAGCCAGATCGAGGGCGCAACCGCCATCACCAGATAGTCGATCCCCATCACAAGCAGCGACAACAGCAGGATCGGCCGCCTGCCAAAGCGGTCCGACAGCGAGCCGAGGATCGGCCCGAACAGGAATTGCATCACCGCAAACGAGGTGGCCAGCACCCCGCCCCACAGCGCGGCATGGGCCAGATCCTCGCCCGTCACCTCGCGGATCAGGTCGGGCATCACCGGAAAGATCAGGCCGATCCCGATGGCGTCGAGCGTCACCGTGGCAAGGATGAAGGTCAACGCGAGTTTCGGGCTTTGCGTCACGATGCGGCTTTCTGGCCAAGGGCAATCTGGTGCAGACGATCGGCCAGCGCCTCGGGGCAGGCAAAGAACGGCGAATGCGAGGCGGCAAGCGTGCTGCGGTTCGCCTCGGGCACCGTGCACGCCATCTGCGCCTGATAGTCGGGCGGGATGGCGCGGTCCTCAAGGCAGCGGATGTAATGGCGCGGCAAGGCCTGGCTGCGCTGCGTCAGGTGCAGGGCGGTTTCCTGCGGGGCAATCGGCTCTGGCGTCAGGCACAGGGCGGCCAGCGTCTGCGCCTGCGCGTCGCAGTCGTGATAGAACAGCGCGTTCACCTGATCCGCCTCAAAGCTGAAGCTGCCCGCCGCCTTGTCCACCCGTATCGCCGGGGCCAGCGGCTGGCGCGGGCCCGCGCGGCGCATGTCGCCCAGCGTCATGTCGGACACCGGGGCATAGGCGCAGAGATAGACCAGCGCGCGGATGCGGCTTGGGTCCGCCTCGGCGGCGGCGGTGATCGCATAGCCCGCCATCGAATGGCCCACCACTATGGCGGGGCGCTCCAGCGCGCCGCAGATCGCGCGGGCATAGCTGTCCAGCGTCACCTCGGCCAAAGGCGTGCGGTCGCGCCCACGGCCCGGCAGGTCGATGGCGCGGGCGGTGTGTCCAAGGGCCGCCAGCGCCGGGATCACCCGGTGCCAGCACCACGCGCCATGGCAGGACCCGTGGATCAGCAGAAACTCAGACATGGCCGATGCTTTCCAGAAAATCGCGCAGATGCCCGATATAGGCCTGCGGCTGTTCCACCATCGGCAGATGGCCTGCGCGGCGGATCAGGGCAAAGCGGCTGCCAAGGATCAGGTCGGCGGTTTCCTTCACCAGATCGGGCGGGGTGGACCCGTCCAGCGCCCCGGCAATGGCCAGCGTGGGCAGGGTCAGCGCAGCGGTGGGGGTGTAGAAATCGGTGCCCGCAATCGCGCTTGCGCCGCCGATCCAGCCCTCGGCCGGGGTGGCCAGCAGCATGGCGCGGCAGGCGGGCATCTGCGGCAGATCGCGCCAGCCCCTGCCAAACCACCGCTCCATCGTGGCATCGGCAATCGCCTGCAACCCGCCCGCGCGCACCGCGTCGATCCGGGCCTGCCATTGCGCGGCAAAGCCGATGCGGGCGGCGGTGTTCGACAAGACCATGGCGCGCACAAGGTCCATCCGCTTGGTCGCCAGCCCCTGCGCGATCAACCCGCCGATCGACAGGCCGACCACCACCGCGTCGCGCAGCGCCAAATGCTCCATCACCCGTTCGACATCGTGGATCAGCGCGCCCATGGCATAAGGCGCGGGCGGCGCATCCGACAGCCCATGGCCGCGCATGTCCAGTCGCAGGATGCGGTGGCCGGGCAGTCCCGCCACCACCTCGTCCCACAGCCGCAGGTTGGTGCCAAGCGCGTGCAGCAGCACCAGCGCAGGCCCATCCGCCGGGCCAGAGAGTTCGGCATTCAGCCGCAGATCGGGAAAGAACACCAGCGCCATCAGCCGAACCGCGCAAGGCTGGCCGCGAACAGCGCAGGGTCCGCATTCCCGCCCGAGGCGACGCAGATCACCGGATCGGAGGTGTCGCAAAACAGCGCCGCCGCCAGTGCCACCGCACCCCCGGGTTCCAGCACGATGCGCAGATGGGCAAAGGCCAGCGCCATCGCCTGCAAAGCCTGATCGTCGCTGACCACCAGCCCCGGCCCGGCAAGACGGTGCAGGATCGGAAAGGTCAGCGCGCCGGGTGCGGGCGTCAGGATCGCGTCGCACACCGACCCCGACCTTGCCGCATTTTCCTGCGGCACGCCCAAAGACAGCGAGCGTGCCATATCGTCAAACCCCGCAGGTTCCACCGTGCGCACCACCATCTGCGGCGCTTGCGCCTCCAAGGCCAGCGCAATCCCCGCCGACAACCCGCCGCCGCCACAGCAGACCAGCACCTCGGCGGCCTCGATCCCTGCTGCCTGCGCCTGCGCCGCGATGTCCAGCCCGGTGGTGCCTTGGCCCGCGATCACCTGCGCATCGTCATAGGGTTTGATCAGCACCAGCCCCCGCGCCGCGCAGAGCGCCGCGCCAATCGCATCGCGGTCCTCGGTGGCGCGGTCATAGAGCACCACCTCGGCCCCGTAGGCGCGGGTGTTGGCGATCTTGACCGCCGGAGCATCGGAGGGCATCACCACCACCGCCGTCAGCCCATGGCGCGCGGCGGCCAGCGCCACGCCCTGCCCATGGTTGCCCGACGAATAGGCCAGCACCCCGCGCGTGCCGGGCGGCAGCGCCGACACCGCCGACCACGCCCCGCGAAACTTGAACGATCCGGTCAGTTGCAGACATTCGGCCTTGACGAAAATCCGCTTGCCAAAGGCCGCGTCCAGCAAGGGCGCGTTCAGCAGCGGTGTCACCCGCGCATGGCCCGCCAGCCGCGCCGCCGCCGCCTCGATCATCGCGAAATTCATGCGCCGCACCCGGCCAGAAAGGCGCGGATCGCCTGCACCGCCTCTGGCTCGTCCAGAAACGGGATATGCGCGCGCCCCGGCACCTCGGCAAAGATCATGTCCGGCCGGCGCCGCCGCATCTCCTGCGCCGTGGCCTCTGACAGCAAATCGGAATTCGCCCCCCGGATCAGCGCCAAGGGCATCCCGGCGCAGGCATCGAACAACGGCCACAGGTCCACGGGCGGCCCGTCGAACGCCGCCAGAAACGCCTCGCGCAAGGCAGGATCATAGGTGATGCGCAGCCCCTCGGGCGTCTGGCGGTAATGCAGCCGCGCCTCCTCCAGCCAGCGGCTGGCAGGCACGCCGTCAAACCCCGGCATCACGCCGGGCAGGGCGGCAGCCAGCGCCTCCGGCGTGCGGGCCACCGGATTGCGCCCGACATAGTCGAAAATCCGCTCCAATCCGGGGCGGTGAATCTCTGGCCCCACGTCATTGAGCAAGAGCCCGATCAGACGCGGCCGCGCCACCGCCGCCAGCATCATGCCGATCAGCCCGCCGCGCGACGTGCCGATCACCGCCGCCCGCTCCACCCCCAGATGGTCCAGCAATTCCAGCGCATCGCGCCCTTCGACCGGCACGGTATAGCTGGCGGCCCCGGTCCAGGCGCTTTGCCCGCGGCCGCGGTAATCCATGCGGATCACCCGGCAGGGCGGCAGGTGCGGCAGCATGTAGCCAAAGTCGCCCATCGTGCGCGTCAGCCCCGAAAGGCACAGCACCGGCAACCCGCTGCCCCTGTCGTCAAAGGCCAGACGCGCGCCATCGGAGGTGGTGAAAAACTGGCTCATGCAGAAACCTCAGATCAGGTCGGGCAGGGCGGACAGATCGCGCAAGATATGGGCGGGCCCGTGTGACAGACGGTCAAGGGGCGCGCCCGTGCGGTTCACCCAGGCGCAGGTAAAGCCGAAGCGCGCCGCGCCCGCAATATCCCATCCGTTCGACGACACGAACAGGACTTGCCCGGGCCGCAGTCCGAACCGCGCGGGGACCAGCGCATAAACCGCTGGATCGGGCTTGTAGGCGCCCACCTCCTCGACCGAGATCACCGCGTCAAACAGCCCTTGCAGACCCGCCGCGTCCACGGCATCGGCCAACATGTCCGGCGTGCCGTTCGACAAGATCGCAAGCCGCAGCCCCCTGGCCCGCAGCGCCGCCAGCGTCGCCGCCGTTTCGGGGAACGGGTCAAGCGCCCGATACATCGCAAGCAACCGCGCCCGCAGCGCCGCATTCGGCGCGATGCCCTGCGCCTCCAGCGCCCAATCCAGCGCATCCGCCGTCACGCTGGCAAAATCGGCATGCGCCCCCATGATCCGCCGCAACCATGTGTATTCAAGCTGCTTGCGGCGCCACGCCTCGGCCAGACCCGGCCAGACCGGGGCCAGATCGGCAAAGCCCGGTTCTGCCGCCACCCGCCGCGCGGCGGCCGTCACATCGAACAGGGTGCCATAGGCATCGAACACAACAGTCTGAGGGCGCATCGGCTTTCCCCTTGGCGGAAGCTGCGGCGCAAGCCTCGCACAGCGCGACGGGGCCGAAAAGGGGGCGCGGCAATCGCGCCGCTTGCCCCTTTGCGCCAGGTTGCCTAAACACGCCCCGCAACGCACAGGATCGACATGGCACGCACACCCACTGTGACCGAAGACCGCGCGACCTCGAAAAAGGTCAGCGCGCTTGGCGGCCTTCTCCCGTTTCTCGCGCCCTATCGGGGGCTTGCGGCCCTGGCCCTGATTGCGCTGGTGCTGACCGCCGCGGTCAGCCTTGTGCTGCCGCTTGCGGTGCGCCGGGTGGTGGACAATTTCAACGCCGATGTGGTGATCCTTGACCAGTATTTCGGTGCTGCCATCATCATCGCCGGTCTGTTCGCCTTTGGCTCGGGGATGCGCTACTACCTTGTCACCCGTCTGGGGGAACGGGTGGTGGCCGATATCCGCCGCGCGCTGTTCGACCGGGTGCTGATGCTGTCGCCCGCCTTCTTTGAACGCATCATGACGGGCGAGGTTCTCAGCCGCATCACCACCGACACCACCCTGATCCTGTCGCTGATCGGGTCGTCGATTTCCATCGCCCTGCGCAACAGCCTGATCCTGTTGGGTGGGCTTGTCCTCATGCTGCTGACCTCGGCCAAGCTGGCGGGGCTGGTGCTGCTGATCGTGCCGATCGTGGTGGTGCCGATCATCGTGCTGGGGCGCAAGTTGCGCACGTTGGGGCGCGAAAATCAGGACTGGATCGCCAATTCCTCTGGCTCCGCCTCCGAGGCGCTGTCCTCGGTGCAGACCGTGCAGGCCTTCACGCATGAGCCGCAAACCCGTGCCGCCTTTGCCGAGGTGACGGAAAAGAGTTTTGCCTCGGCCAAGTCCCGCATCCGCACCCGCGCGGTGCTGACGATCTTTGTGATCTTCCTTGTCTTTACCGGAATTGTCGGGGTCTTGTGGATGGGCGCGCGCGATGTGCGCGCAGGCGTGATGACGCCGGGCGAGCTGATCCAGTTCGTGATCTATGCGATCATGGTGGCAGGGTCGGTCGGCGCACTCTCGGAAATCTGGGGCGAGTTGCAGCGCGCGGCAGGGGCCACGGAACGTCTGATCGAGCTTTTGAACGCCTCCGATCCGGTCAACGACCCCGCTGTGCCAAAGACCCTGGCCCGCCCGGTGCGGGGCGAGATCCGCTTTGATGCGGTGACCTTCCGCTATCCGGCGCGTCCCGAAACCTCGGCGCTGGATGGCATCTCGCTGCATGTCCGCGCCGGCGAGACGGTGGCGCTGGTCGGCCCCTCGGGGGCGGGGAAATCGACGATCTTGCAGCTTCTGCTGCGCTTTTACGATCCGCAGCAGGGCAGCGTCAGCCTTGATGGCACCGATCTGCGCGATCTGGCGCGCAGCGATTTCCGCAAGCACCTGTCGCTTGTCCCGCAAGACCCGGTGATCTTTGCCGCCTCGGCGCGGGAAAACATCCGCTTTGGCCGCCCCGACGCCACCGATGCCGAGGTCGAGGCCGCCGCCCGTGCCGCTGCCGCGCATGACTTCATCACCCAGTTGCCCCAAGGCTATGACAGCTATCTGGGCGAGCGGGGGGTGATGCTGTCGGGCGGACAAAAGCAGCGCATCGCCATTGCCCGTGCCATCCTGCGCGATGCGCCCGTGCTGTTGCTGGATGAGGCGACTTCGGCGCTGGATGCCGAATCCGAACGCGCCGTGCAGTCGGCGGTGGAAACGCTGGCCCAGGGCCGCACCACGCTTGTCGTCGCGCACCGGCTTGCCACCGTCAAACGCGCCGACCGCATCGTGGTCTTTGATCAGGGCCGCATCGTCGCACAGGGCAAGCATGACGATCTTGTGCGCGATGGCGGCCTTTATGCCCGCCTCGCGCGGCTGCAATTCACCGACGGAACCGCCGGCTAGGCACCCCGCCCTGGCCTTGCGCAGCGCCAGGGCGGTTCTGACGTTGCGTTGTCCGGTGCGGGCAGCGCTTGGCAAATCTGATCTTTCCCCACAAGTTGGACCCGAGGGATAACAGGCCCCCCATCAACGGGGCCATAGGGAGGAGTCGATGGGGAAATTCGTCACCCGCGCCGATATTGCGGCGACCGAGGCTGAAATGACATGGGCCGAGCGCCCGGTCGCGCGCACGATGCACGAGTTCATGGCCCGCGCCAATGCCGCCCATGGGCCGCGCCCTGCCATCAGCTATCAGCTGTTGTCAGGCCCGGACACCAAGCGCGAAACCCTGAGCTGGGCCGAACTGCACGCGCAGACGACGCAGGCGGCAAACCTGTTTCGCAGCCTTGGCGTGGGCAAGACGGATGTGGTCGCCTATGTCCTGCCCAACGCGCTGGAAACCGTCATCACCCTGATCGGCGGCGCGGTCGCGGGCATCGTCAACCCGATCAACCCGCTTTTGGAACCCGAACAGATCAGCGCCATCCTGCGCGAGACGAAGGCCAAGGTTGTCGTCACGCTGAAGGCCTTCCCCAAGACCGACCTGCCGCAAAAGGTGGCCGAAGCGGTGCGCCACGCGCCGACGGTGAAAACCGTGCTGGAGGTTGACCTCGTGCGCTATCTGTCGGGCGCAAAGAAATACATCGTGCCGCTGATCCGGCCCAAGAACCCGGTCAAGCACAGCGCCACGGTCAAGAATTTCATGGCCGAACTCGCGCGCCAGCCGCGCGACCGGCTGACCTTTGCCGATGAACCGACCGACCGCGTCGCCGCCTACTTCCACACCGGCGGCACCACCGGCATGCCAAAGGTCGCCCAGCACAAGGTGTCGGGCATGGTCTATAACGGCTGGCTTGGCCAACAGCTTCTGTTCAAGCCCGATGACGTGGTGATGTGCCCGCTGCCGCTGTTTCACGTCTTTGCCGCCTATCCGATCCTGATGAGCATGATCGCCTCGGGCGCGCATGCCGTGTTCCCGACGCCGGCGGGCTATCGCGGCGATGGCGTGTTCGACAATTTCTGGAAGCTGATCGCGCGCTACAAGGCGACCTACATGATCACGGTGCCCACCGCGCTTTCGGCATTGATGCAGCGCCCGGTCGATGCCGACATCTCCAGCTTGCGCAATGCGTTTTCCGGCTCCTCGCCATTGCCGGTCGAGCTTTACAACCGCTTCAAGAAAGAAACCGGGGTCGAGATCGTCGAAGGCTATGGCCTGACCGAATGCACCTGTCTTGTGTCGATCAACCCGCCCGACGGGGTCAAGAAGATCGGCTCGGTCGGCTTGGCCTTTCCCTATACCCATGTCCGCATCCTGACCCAGACCCCCGAAGGCTTTCGCGAATGCGCGGTGGATGAGGTGGGCGAGATTTGCGTGGCCAACCCCGGCGTCTATGAAGGGTCGACCTATACCGAGGTGGACAAGAACAAGGATCTTTTTGCCGAGGGCCGTTTCTTGCGCACCGGCGACCTTGGCCGGATCGATTCGGACGGCTATCTGTTCATCACGGGGCGCGCCAAGGATCTGATCATCCGCGGCGGGCATAACATCGATCCCGCCATCATCGAGGAGGCGCTGATGGGCCATGAGGCGGTGGCCGTGGTCGGTGCCATTGGCCAGCCTGATGCGCATTCGGGCGAACTCCCCGCCGCTTATGTCGAGCTGGTCAAAGGCTCCAGCGTCACGGTGGCCGATCTGATGGATTATGCGGCCAAGCATATCCACGAACGGGCAGCCCTGCCAAAGCACATCGAAATCCTGTCCGAAGTGCCCAAAACCGCCGTGGGCAAGGTGTTCAAACCCGATTTGCGGCGGATGGCGATCACGCGCGTTTATGACGAAGCGCTGCAAAAGGCAGGCGTTCCCGCCCGCGTCGTTCTGGTGGTCGAAGACAAAAAGCGTGGGCTTGTCGCGCAGTTGCGCAAGTCGGACGCGGTCGAGGATGCGAAAGTCACCGAAGTGCTGGGTGGCTTCACCAATCCCTGGGAATGGGCGGCCTAAGCCTTTCGGCCCCCACCGTCACCGGCGCGCGCCCCCATCCGGGCGCGCGTTTTCATTGGGGCAGGGGTGGCGCATGGTCTGCTGCGCCGCCCGGCCAAGGCGCCCGTGAAACGCTTCCCCGCCTGATGCGGGGTGCGGGCTGCGGCGGAACCCGGTGATGGCCCGACACCCCGGCCAATCACCGTCTTGACGGCAAAGGCGCTGCCCTGCCGTCACGCATCGCGCGTCAGCCTGTGGAACATATGGGTAAAGGTGGCCGCCCCCAGCACAGGGATCAGCAGGTTCAGGATCGGCACCGACAAAGGCGCCGCCATCAGCGTGCCCGCGATCCAGATCTTTGCGAAATGCTGCGACCGCAGCGCCTTGGCCCCGGCCCGCCCCAGCCGACGCATCGCGACCACGGTGAAATACTCGCGCCCCAGCAGGAACCCGTTCACCAGCCAGAACACCACCGGAATGAACGGTCCGGCAAACGCGTAAAGGATCAACGCCACCGCATTGACCGCGATCAACAGCGCAAAGAAATTCGCGGCATCGATCAGCGCATCGCCCCAGGGCAGCCGCGCCACCGGCGGCAGCGCAGGGTAATGCCGGTCCTCCACCGCCTGGGCCACGTCTTCAAGAAACAGCCCGGTAAAGGCCGAGGCCACCGGCATCATCAGAAACACCGACAGCCCGATCATCAAGAGCGCCGAGCCGAAGGACAAAAGCGTATCAAGCCCCTGCACCGGGCCGACAAAGGGAATTTCGATCGCGTCTGGCGTAAAGGTCTGGATCAGCACCAGAAAGCCCGCATAGACCGCCACCAGCAGCGCCAGCGACAACAGCACCCCGATCAGCATCACCCGGCGAAACCGGGCGTCCCCCAGTTGCAGCAGCGCCTTGAAGAAATCGCCAAGGATCATGTCAGGCCCATGTCACCAGTTTTGCCACATCGGGGCGGGGGCGGTCGGGTGCGCTGGGGCCCGGGGTCGCGATGTGAACGATGCCCGCCACGGTTTCATCGCCGGTGCAGCCAAAGGCCTCGGCCCGGAACACCGGGTCATGCGACGGCCACCCCGACAACCAGCACGCCCCCCAGCCATGGGCGCTGGCCGCATGCAGGATGTTCATGCACAGCGCCCCCGCAGACAGCACCTGTTCGGCCAGCGGCACCTTTTCGGCAGCCTTTGGTGCGGAAATCACCACGACGGCCAAGTGCCCGCGGTCGAACTGGCCCCGGCCCTTTTCAATCCTTTCGGCCTCGCCGCCGAGCGCGCGGGCGCGGGCTTCGGCCAGATCGGCCAGCCGCGCCATCGCCGCGCGGTCCAGCACGATCAACCGCCACGGCTCCAGCTTGCCATGGTCGGGCACCCGCAGCGCCAGCGCAAGGATCGCCTCCACCTCGGCGCGGCTGGGCACGGGCGCGCGGAACAGCTTGGCCGAGGGCGACTGGCGGCTGGCAAGATGGTCGATCACGGCTTGGTTCTGGGCAGGCATCTGCGTCTCCGTCTGGTCTGGCGCGCAGGCTAATCCGTGCCGCCGCCGATTGCCAGCACCCCTGTTGCATCGGCCCGCCGCCTCGGCCAAGCTGGCGCAAGGACAGAAGGTGGGCGCGCATGGCAAAGGGCGGTTGGGCAGAGCTTGCGATCCCCGGCGCGCGGCTGGTGGTGCGGGCCACGCCACGCGCCCGCAGGCCGGGGGTCAGCTATCAGGACGGTGTGTTTCGCATCGCAGTCACCGCCCCGGCCGAGGAGGGGCGCGCGAATGCCGCGGTGGCAGAGGCGCTTGCACAGGCGCTGTGCGTGGCCAAGACACGCTTGACCCTTGTTGCGGGCGCCACATCGCGCGACAAGACGTTCCAGCTTGACTGACCCCGTTCTGCGAAAGGCCGTTTCCCATGTCACAGATCCCCGCGCTTTTGGCCATTCTTCTGGGTGGCGTCGCCATTGCGGTGCAGGCCCCGCTGAACGGCGCGCTGGGCCGCAGCCTGGGTGCTGCGCTGCCTGCGGCGGCGGTGTCCTTTGGCGTGGGTTTTGTGCTGCTGATGGTGCTCAGCTATGCCACGGCTGGCAATCCCTTTGGCCGGCTGACCTCGGTCCCGCTGTGGCAATGGGCGGGCGGGCTTTTGGGGGCCTATTACGTCTGGTCGGTGATCTGGGGCGTGCCCTCGCTTGGTGTGGTCAGTGCGATGGCCGCGCTGATCCTGGGCCAGATGGCAGGCGCGCTCGTCCTTGATGCGGTTGGCGCCTTTGGCGTGCCGGTCCAGCCGATCAGCCTGACACGTGTTCTGGCGGTGCTGATGGTGGCGGGCGGCCTGATCCTGTCGCGGCTTTAGGGGGTCTTGCCCCGATCCAGCCGGTAGCTGCCTTCGGGCAGGTCCAGAGCTGCGGCAAGATCGGCCAGCTGTGCCATGGACAGGCTGACCCGCACCACATCGCCGGTCAGCGGATCCTCTTGTTCCAGCACCACACATTCCTCGAAGGCCAGGATGGTCACATCCTCCTCCAGCGTCCCGCTGCCCTCGTCGATCAAGGTGATGACGGTCGCGTCAAACTCGTGTTCGATGGTAAACATGACCCCATGCTAGCCTTGCCGATGGCCCCGTTGCAATGGGCCAGTGCAAGGGGCCAGCGACAGGCGGTTGCACCCCGCGCGCAACTTGGCGTGAGGGGGCCTTTTGTCCGCCGTGGCGCCTGCTATCTTGCGAGAAAATCACAGATCGACCGGGCAAGAGGCAGCACATGACGACAGGGCGTATGGTTCAGCTTGGGCTGGTGGCGCTGCTGCTTGCGGCCTGTCAGCCGGTGGCCTATCCGGCGGGGGGAGCCGCGCGCCCGGTTCCCGTCCAACCGGCCGTCTTTGCCCCGCTGCCCGACGGGCGGCTTGCCCCGCAACAGGCGGCGCGCAATTTCGTGCAGGTGGTGGCGCAGGTCGAACCCGTGGCCGAGGCCATGTGCCGCGATCGCCGCCCCCGCAGCAATTGCGATTTTGACATCGTGGTCGATGACCGCCCGAACCAGCCGCCCAACGCCTTTCAGACGCTGGACCGTTCTGGCCGCCCGATCATCGGCTTTACGCTGGCGTTGATCGCCGATGCGCGCAACGCCGACGAGATCGCCTTTGTCGTGGGGCACGAGGCGGCGCATCACATCGCAGGCCATATCCCGCAGGTCCAGCGCACCGCCGTCACGGGCGCAGTGCTGGCCGGGGTGCTGGCGCAAGCCTCGGGCGCCCCGCCCGAAGCGGTGCGTGCGGCGCAGGAAATGGGCGCCACCATGGGCGCGCGCACCTATGCCCGCGACTTCGAGCTGGAGGCCGATGCACTGGGCGCCGAAATCGCCTGGCGCGCCGGGTTCGATCCCTTGCGAGGGGCCGCGTTCTTTGACCGCTTGCCCGACCCCGGCGATCAGTTCCTTGGCAGCCATCCGCCCAATGCACAGCGCAAGGACATCGTCCGCCGCGTGGTGCAGGGCCTGCAATAAACCGGCCCGCCGCCTTGCCCCCTGGCCCCGGCTCTGGTCTTGTGGGGCCGGACGGACAAAAGGGCACTTTTCGATGGCGGCAACGCGGTTCATGTTTCTGGCGCGGCGACAGTTGCGCAAACTCTGGGTGCGCACCTCTGTCTTTGCCGTGGCTGGTGTCGCGGCGGTGGTCGTCGCGCCGTTGATTGGCCCCGTCCTGCCCGACTGGCTGGCCCGGATCGAGGCGGGCGAGGCGATTGGCAGCATCCTGAGCATCCTTGCGTCCTCGATGCTGGCCGTGACCACATTCTCGGTGTCGATCATGGTGGCGGCCTATGGGGTTGCGGCCGGGTCTGGCACGCCGCGCGCCGTGGCCCTGCTGAAAGAGGACAGCACATCGCAAATGGTGCTGGCCACCTTTCTGGGCGCGTTCCTGTTCGCGCTGTCGGGCTTGATCGGCATCCGCAGCGGCACGTTCGACGCGGGCGCACGGGTGGTTCTGTTCTTTGTGACGCTGTGGGTCACGCTGGCGGTGGTTGTGGCGCTGGTGCGCTGGATCACGCATCTGTCGAACTTCGGGCGTCTTGGCGACACCATCGACCGGGTCGAGGCTGTGGCCTTGGCCGCAATGCAGGACCGGGTGGCAAACCCCTATCTGGGCGGGGTTCGGGCGGGCGAGGATCCCGCAGGCTGGACCCTGGTCCTGTCTGACACGACCGGGTATCTTTGCCACATCGATCTGCCCGCGCTGCAACAGATCGCCCAAGCCTCGGGCCAGTCGGGCGTTGCGGTGCAGGTCAGGGTGCTGCCGGGGGCCTTTGTCTATCGCGGCAGCCCCGTCGCGGCGGTGGCACCGGCGATTGCGGCAGGCCGCGATGCGGCAGAAACGCTGGGCGCGGTGCAGCGCGCCTTTACCATCGCCAAGACCCGCACCTATGACCAGGACCCGCGCTTTGGCCTGCTGGTGTTGTCGGAAATCGCCGAACGCGCACTGTCGCCTGCGGTCAACGATCCGGGCACCGCGCTTGACGTGCTTGGGCGGCAGTATCGCATCCTCGAAAGCTGGGACGGGCGCGATCCGGGGGCGCTGCCCGCCTATCCCGGCGTTGCCGTGCCCGGGCTTGCGATGCAGGATCTGGTCGAGGATGCCTTTGCCGCCATTGCCCGCGATGGGGCCGGGGTCTTTTCGGTGCAGATGCGCCTGCAAAAGCTGCTGCTGGCCCTGGCGCGGATGCGGCCCGATCTGTTCACCGGCGCGGCGCTGGCCCTTTCGGACCGCGCCATGGCCGAGGCGCGCGCCAGCGCCATGTTTGCCGGCGATCTGGCCCGGTTGGACCAGGCGCATGACGGGTTGAGGCGGCTGTCCCAGCCTCTGTCTTGATCTGGATCAAGGCAGGACGCGCCGACCGGGCGCAGTCTGGTCCGATGGATGGAGCGAAAGGCGCGGCGATGATCGGATATGCGGACAGCCCATTGGCCTGGGGGCTGACACGGGGAATGGCGCGGCTTTTGGGGGTCAACCTGCCCTCGGCGGTGGTCGAAGGCTGGCTGTCGCGCAAGGAACTGGGCCAGCTGGTCAGCCGCTGCGAAGCCTGTGGCCAGAAAACCGCCTGCACCAACTGGTTGGCCGTCGCGCATGGCAGCCGGTGCCCGCCGGTGTTCTGCCCCAACAAGACGGCGCTGGAGGATCTGACGCTGCCGCACTGACCCGCGGCCCATTGACCTTTGCGTCCTGCCCCGCCACCTTTCGCACAGGCGGGAAAGGGGGGCGCTATGGTCCGGCTGGAGGCTGTGGTGACAGATCGGGGGTCGCGCTATGCGGTCAGCGGTGGCCTTGTATCGGGCCGCGCGGGCGTCGAGGCATTTCTGCGCGATCTCAAGCGCGAAAAGAAATATGCCAAGGCAACGCACAACACCTGGGCGGTGCGGCTTTCCGGGGATGGTCCGGTCAAGAATGACGACGGCGAAAGCGGCGCAGGCGCGGTGATCCTGCGCATGCTGGAGCGTGAGGGGCTGGACGACTGTATCGTGGTTGTCACACGCTGGTATGGCGGGGTGCATCTGGGCGGCGACCGTTTTGCCCATGTTGTCACCTGTGTGCGTGCGTTTCTGGACGTCTGGCGCAGGCAGGTCGCGCATGTCTGACCTGCTGCGCGCCGAAGCCCGGCGCCTTGCCAATACCGTGATCTGGTCGTGGCAGGGCTTTGCCGCCGCCTGGGCCAGTGAAAAGACCCTGCGGCAATGGGCGCTGGTCAATGTTGCCTCTGCCTCGCTTGCCTTTGCGCTCGATCTGTCGGGGGCAGAGCGGGCGCTGATCCTTGCGCTTGGCCTGCTTGTGCTGGCGGCCGAGGTGATGAACACCGCGATCGAGGAGGTGGTTGACTATATCTCTGTCGCCCCGGACCCGCGCGCCAAGAAGGCCAAGGATTGCGGATCGGCCGCCGTCGCGTTGACCGCGATCGCGGGTGGGGTGGCCTGGGCGGTGATCCTGTTGCGCTAACCCTGTCTGCGACGATGGGCACGATAGAGCAGCGGCGCAAGGATGTGATCGTAAACCCGTTCGGTCAGCCCCCGCAGCCCCGGCAGCCCGGTCAGCCGCGCAAGCCACGCAAGATGCGGCATCTGTGCCCAAAGCGCGCGAAAGGCGGGCATGCCCGACAGGATCTGCCCGTCGTGCCACACATGCAGCCGCCGCGCCGCGTCATCGGCACTCAGCCCCCAGTCGGCGGCCTGATCCAGCGTGTCGAAACGGATGGGCAACCCGTCCTTCAGCGCGCGGCGCTGATAGGCGGTGATCTCGGCCCGGCAGATCGGGCAGGTCTGGTTGTAAAGCACGCGGGTATCTTCGGACATGGGACAGAGATAGCATGCGGCGTGGTGCGGCCCCTGCGACAGCACAGCGCAGGCAGGATCCGCGCGCAAGACCCGGCCCCGCAGCCAAAGGGCCGCAGGACCGGCAGGCTTGCGCGCGCCGGCCGGCCTCAGGCCGTCTTGCGCGCGGCAGGCGCAAGTGCTGCGCCCAGTGTCAGCATCTGACGCACGGCCTCTGCCGCCTCGGCGCCCTTCCGGACGAAATGGGCCGAGAAAAACGCGCTATGCGTCGGGGTTTCCTGATAGTGATGCGGGGTCAGCGACACGGAAAACACCGGCACGCCGGTTGTCATCTGCGCCTGCATCAACCCGTCGATCACCGCACTTGCGACAAAGTCGTGCCGGTAAATGCCGCCATCGACCACAAGTGCGATGGCAACCACCGCGTCATAGCGCCCGGTTTCGGCAAGTCGCTTGGCCAGAAGCGGCATTTCAAACGCGCCGGGCACATCGAAACTGTCCACCACCGTCTGCGGCAAGAGCTGTGCCGCTTCGGCGATGAAACTGTCATGGGCCCGGTCAACGATATCGGCATGCCAGCGCGCACGGATCAGCGCGACGCGGGCAGGGGCTGTATAGGGAGTTGGTTGTGTCATTTTGGAACCTTTGCGTTGCTGCGTCAGGTCCCAGAGCATCAAACGGCCAAGACCGCCCCGGACAGGGCGGATCCAGACCATTCTCTTTCATCCGGACTATACCGTCGGCCCCGGAGTTTCACCGGATCTGCTGACCCCTGCGGCCCAAGAGGGGCCACAAGGCGCTCGCGGGCTATACCGCCGGTGGGGAATTGCACCCCGCCCTGAGAACGCGCGGTATGTAGGCCAACAGGGGGACACAGGCAAGCGGCCATTGGCCTGCCTGCGGCGCCAGGGCGCGTTTGCCGACAAACTTCGCCCCTTGCGGCTGCTTTCCCAGTGGCTTTGTCACGCCATCGTGTTTAATCTGGGGAAAATCATTGGATTGTTCCGCCACAGGGAGTGTCGTCATGGTCAGCAAGACCGCAACAAAATCAGGTCCGAAGGGAATTCCCGCGCCCAAACCTCAGGTGTCGGCAGGCCCGGTTGACACCGGCCCCGATGCGGCGGTGACGCAGGGGCCCGCGGTGGCAGATCGCGGTGCCTCGCTCAAGCTGCGCGAGCTTGTCAACCGGGTCGCGGAATCGACGGGCGGCAAGAAAAAGGGCGTGAAGGAAGTCGTGGAGGCGACGCTCAACGCGCTTGGCGCGGCCCTTGCCAAGGGCGAGGAGTTGAACCTGCCGGGCGTGGGCAAGGTGCGTGTGGCGAAATCGGCCGACAAGGAAGGTCGCGCCATGATGACGCTCAAGGTGCGCGGAACCGGCACTCCAAAGAAAAAAGAGCCAAAAGAGGCTCTTGCAGAGGCGGATGAAGCGGTCTAAAGACACCGCCATCGGGCGATTAGCTCAGCGGTAGAGCGCTTCGTTCACATCGAAGATGTCAGCGGTTCAAATCCGTTATCGCCCACCATGTTTCCTGTTTCCATACTGGCGGTCCCTGAAGGGGCCGCCATTATGTTTTGCGGCGGGGCTTCTGCGGGTTGTGGCTCTCGGCACATATGCCCTGATCCGGTCTTGAAAGCCGGTGACGACTTCGCTACACGACGCCCAGCGGGTGATTAGCTCAGTTGGTAGAGCGCTTCGTTTACACCGAAGATGTCGGGAGTTCGAGTCTCTCATCACCCACCATGATTTTCGCACATGTGGCTTGGCGCATAAGGTGGCCCCGGTTCGGTGGGCCTTGCGTGGCGTTTGTGCCGTCGCAAGCCGGCCGCTCAGCGTCAGGCGTCGCGCTGTGCGATCCAGTCGTGGTCGGGGTGGTTCTGGAACCGCCATTTGCGCAGCGGGCCGGCCATGACGTTCAGATAATACATCTCATAGCCATAGGGCGCGCCGCAGGGGTGGTGGCCGCGGGGCACCAGCACGACATCGCCATCCGCGACTGCCATCGTTTCGTCCAGACTGCCGTCTTCGGTGAACACCCGCTGCACCCCAAAGCCCTGTGCCGGGTTCAGGCGGTGGTAATAGGTTTCCTCCAGATAGGTCATCGCGGGAAAGCGGTCCTCATCATGGCGATGGGGCGGGTAGCTGGACCAATGGCCGGGCGGGGTGAACACCTCTGTCACCAGAAGGCTGCCCGCGACATCGCGTTCTTCCATCGCGATGGCGTTGATGTGGCGCGTGTTGGTGCCCTTGCCGCGCGTTACCTGCGGCACGCCTTCGGGGCCGATCACGGCGGGCGGGTGACTGCCCGACCCCGGCGCCGTGCACAGCGCCAGCGTCAGGGGCGTGGTCGCCGTGACCGCCCAATCCGCGCCGTCCGGCAGATAGACCGCATGGGGCGGGGTCTTTTCGAACACGTTTTGCCGGTCGCCCCGCACGCCCCAATCCTTGCCCCCGCCGGAAAACTGGCCCTTGCCTTCGACAAAGACAAAGATGCCTTCGCTGCGGCCCAGATTGCCCGAGGCGGTTTCCCCCACCTCCAGCCGATAGAGTTTGAAGCCGACATAGCCCCAGCCTGCGCTTTCCGGGGTGATGTCATGCACAAGGCCATGGGTCGCCTGCGGTTTGACCAGAAGTTTGCTCATGGGGTTGCACCTTTTCAAGGACCGGAGGCCAAAGGCAGCAGGGCCGCCTTTGGTTGGGGAATGGGGCAGGCGGTGCCGTCAGATCAGGCCCGCCGCTTTCGACAGCCGTTTCAATGTGGCCAGACCCAGCGTCTGATACATCAGCGGATTGCGCAAGTTGGGGTCTTGCTCGGCCTCGATCACGATCCAGCCATCGTAATTGTGCTGGGCAAGGATGGTCAGCAAAGGCGCGAAATCGACGCCGCCTTCCTGATCGCCCGGCACGGTGAAGGCGCCCGCCAGCACCGCGTTCAGAAAGCTGATGCCTTCGGCGCGCACCCGTGCGGTCACGGCGGGGCGGATGTTCTTTGCGTGGAAATGGCGCACGCGGGCGGCATGTCTGGTCAGAACCGCGACCGGATCGCCGCCGCCAAAGGTGCAATGGCCCGCGTCAAACAGCAGATGCGTGTGCGGCCCGGTTTGCGCCATCAGCGCGTCGATGTCCTCGGGGCTTTCGATGATGGTGCCCATGTGGTGGTGATACACCAGCGTG
>JALOSF010000001.1 GCA_025458525.1 Cypionkella sp.
AAGGAACGGGCGGCGGCACGGGTGGCCATCGACGATCCGCTGGTGGCCGCGATCGGTGCGGTCAACACGGTGGTGTTCGCGGATACCCGGCCGCTTGGGTTCAACACCGATCACAGCGGGTTCATCGCCGCCTATCGTGCGGCCCGCGGCACGGCCAACCCCGGCCCGGTGCTGATGATCGGCGCGGGTGGCGTGGGCAAGGCGGTGGCCTTTGGCCTGATCGCGCTGGGCTTGCGCGATATACGGATCGCCGACCACGACCTTGCCAAGGCCGAAACCTTGGCACAGGCACTGTGCCGGGCGCAGCCGCATCTGATCTGTCAGACCGGACGCGATGCAGACCGGCTGGCGGCGGGGGCGCGCGGGCTGATCAATTGCACTCCGGTCGGCATGGTCGGCTATGGCGGAACCCCCCTGCCCCGGGCACGGATGGCCGCGGCGGACTGGGCCTTCGATGCGGTCTATACCCCCGTGGACACGCCCTTCCTGCAAGACGCCGCGGCCGAGGGGCTTCAGGTGATTTCGGGCTATGAGCTGTTCATCGGTCAGGGGGTCGATGCCTGGCGCATCTTCAGCGGTCTGCCGCTTGATGTGGCGCGGCTGCGCGCGGATCTTGCCGCGGGCAGGGATGGCCCCTGATCGCGCCGCCGCCGGGGCGCCCAAGTCGGAAAGAGGCGATGCCAAGTCGGCGGCGCGATAAGGCGGCGCAGCGAAGCGCCTATCCTGATCTGCGCAAGGTGCCGCTGACCGCAGCGGAGAATTGGGAAGCTGGTGCAAGACCGGCGCTGCCCCCGCAACGGTGACGGATCTGCGCTGCGACGGATGCCACTGAAGGATCGTCCTTTGGGAAGGCGTCGCAGTCTGGCCTTCGGGTCAGGATCCGCAGCCCGGAAACCAGCCTTGCATGACACGTGACGCCGCAGCCTGCGGCGGAAAGGCGGGCGGTATCATCCCACCGCGATCCGCCGCCGGCCCTGTCCATTCCACAGCCCTTGCGGGGAGGCAGGGGCACAGCGAGGTTGAGATGCTGAGCCAAGACGACATCCGCAAGGAACTTGCCAACCGGCGGGCAAACCACGCCCTGTCGCGCGATCTTTATTGCGATCCGGGGGTATTCCAGACCGATCTGGAGCAGATCTGGTACAAGGAATGGCTGTTTGCCGTTCCGTCCTGCGAATTGCCCAAGGCCGGGGCCTATGCCACGATGCAGGTGGGCGCCTATCCGGTGGTCATGGTGCGCGGCACCGATGGCCGCATCCGCGCCTTTCACAACGTCTGCCGGCACCGTGGACAGCGGCTCTGTTCAAAGCCGAATGGCGCGACCACGCGCCTTGTGTGCCCCTATCACCAATGGACCTATGATCTGGACGGCAAGCTGATCTGGGCGCGCGACATGGGTGAGTCGTTCGATCCCGCGGCCTATGGCCTGAAAAAGGTGCATTGCGTCGATCTGGGCGGGGTTGTCTATATCTGCCTTGCCGATGTGCCGCCGCCGATTGCCGATCTGGCCCGCACCGCCGCGCCCTATCTGGCGCCCTCGGGCCTTGATGCGGCAAAGATCGCGTTTTCCTCGACCATCATCGAACAGGGCAACTGGAAGCTGGTCTTTGAAAACAATCGCGAATGTTACCATTGCGGCGGATCGCACCCGTCGTTGTGCCGCACCTTTTCGGACAATCCCAAGATCGGCGCGATGGATGGCCCCCATTCGGCCAGCCCCGAAATCCTTGCCCATTGGGAGCGGTGCGAGGCGGCGGGCCTGCCGTCGCGCTTTGTGCATCAGGCCGCCTATCAGTGGCGGCTGGCGCGAATACCGCTGCTGAACAATGCCGAAAGCTACACAATGACGACAAAGGCAGCCGTTCAACGGCGCATGGGGCAGATGCCGTTCAACGATGCGGGCAGTCTTTTGATGTATCATTACCCCAATACCTGGAACCACTTTCTGGGCGATCATGCGCTGACCTTCCGGATCCTGCCGATCAGCCCGACCCAGACCGAGGTGACGACCAACTGGCTGGTGCACAAGGATGCGGTCGAAGGGGTGGACTACGATCTGAAAACCCTGACAGAGGTCTGGATGGCCACCAATGACGAGGACAGGGTCGTGGTCGAGGAAAATCAGAAGGGCATCCTGTCGCCCGCCTATGAACCCGGCCCCTATTCGCCGCTGCAAGAGGAAGGCGTGATCCAGTTCGTGGACTGGTATTGCGCCACCCTGTCGGCACGGCTCGGCGCAGCTGCGGCGATGGCGGCGGAGTAGGCGATGGCCCAGCAGATGAACTGGACCGCGCAGCCCTGGCGCGACAGCGAGATGATCGAATGCGCGATGGTGGTGCCCGACACCGCCGATACCGCCACGTTTACCTTCCGGGCGCCGTCGGGCGCGTGGTTCGACTATCTGCCGGGCCAGTTCGTGACGCTGGACCTGCCCGTGCCGGGCGGGAACGTGCAGCGCACCTATACGATCAGTTCAAGCCCGTCGCGGCCCCTGTCGATTTCCGTCACCGTCAAGGCACAGCCACAGTCCATCGGCACGCGGTGGATGCTGGATCATCTGAAGCCGGGGATGCGGATAAAGGCCCACGGGCCCGCCGGGATTTTCACGTTCCATCGTCATCCGGCGGCGAAATACCTGTTCATCTCGGCCGGGTCGGGGATCACCCCGATGATGTCGATGACCACCTGGGCCTGGGATTCGGGCGAAATGCCCGACATCACCTTTGTCCATGCCGCGCGCCGCCCGTCGGACATCATCTTTCGTGAGCGGCTGGAGCAGTTTGCCAACCGGGTGCCGGGGCTGAAGCTGCGCTTCACGGTCGAGGAACCCGATCCGTTCCGCACCTGGCTTGGCTATCAGGGGCGGCTGAGCCAGATCATGCTGGGGCTTATGGCCCCCGATTATCTGGAACGCGAGGTGTTTTGCTGCGGTCCCGAGCCCTTCATGCAATCGGTGCGCGACATGCTGACGGCGCTAGGCTATGACATGGCGCGCTATCATCAGGAAAGTTTCGGCGCCCCAGTCAGGACCGAAGCAGATGCGCCGCAGATCACCGATGTGGTGCCCGATGCCGGGACGGGCGCTGAAATCACTTTTGCCGTGTCGGGGGTCACGCAGACTTGCGCGCAAACCGACACCGTGCTTTCGGTGGCGCGGCAGGCCGGGCTGAACATTGCGTCGGGCTGCACCTTTGGCCTGTGCGGCACCTGCAAGATCCGCAAGACCGCAGGCGACGTGCATATGGTCCATAACGGCGGCATCAGTGATGACGAGATTGCCGACGGCTTTATTCTTGCCTGCTGTTCCAACCCGATCGGCAAGGTCACGGTCGCGGTCTGAGCCGACCCTGCCCTGACCGCTCGGGTGGGAAAGCATTTCGCCGGACTGCCAAAGCGGGTGGCAATTCGCCATTGGCGGCCCTAAGTTCCACCCGATGCTCCTGCACAAGGCCCGCCATTTGCAACACGCCGCGCCCCATGTCTGATACCCCGCCAAAGACGCCAACCGCACAGGGGCTGACCGCCGCTCTTGGCGCGCTTCCGCCAAAGGGGCTGCCGCCGGTGCATCTGTGGAACCCGCCGTTCTGCGGCGACATGGACATGCGGATCGCACGCGACGGGACCTGGTTTCACGAAGGCACGCCCATCGGTCGGCCCGGCATGGTCAAGATGTTCTCGTCGATCCTCAAGCTGGAGGACGGTCGGTTCTACCTTGTCACGCCGGTTGAAAAGGTGGGGATCACGGTCGAAGATGCGCCGTTTCTGGCGATCGATCTATCCGTCGAAGGACACGGCAGGGACCAGCGGCTGATCTTTCGCACCAAGACCGAGGATGAGGTCGTGGCCGGCCCGGACCATGCCTTGCGCGTTGAACAAGGCGCCACCTCGGGCGAGCCGTCGCCCTATATCCACATTCGCGGCGGGATGGAGGCGCTGATCGATCGCAAGACATTCTATCGTCTGGTCGATCTGGGGGTGCATGAAACGGTTGACGGCACGGGCTGGTTCGGCGTTTGGTCGCAAGGCTTGTTCTTTCCCATGATCCGATCGGCTGACCTGACCTGATGCCTCGCTTTGCCGCCAATCTGACGATGCTGTTCACCGAGGTGCCAAGCCTGCATCGGCCAGAGCTTGCGTCGCAAGCCGGGTTCGACGGGGCGGAAATCCTGTTTCCCTATGACCATCCGGCGGCAGATTGGGAAAAGGCGCTGGCGGGCATGCCTGTCGCGCTGATCAACACGCCGCCCGGGAACTGGACGGCGGGCGACCGCGGCTTTGCCGCCGTGCCGGGCGAGGAGGCGCGGTTTCGCGACGGGTTTCTGCGCGCGGCCGAGCTTGCCCTGCGCCTCGGCGCCGGTCGGGTGCATGTGATGGCGGGCGTCGCCAAGGGGCCGCAGGCCGAACAGACCTACCGCGAGAACCTGGCCTGGGCCACGGCGCAAGCGCCGGACTTGCCCCTGACCGTGGAGCCGATCAACCCCGATGACATGCCGGGGTATTTCCTGAACGATTTCGACCAGGCGGCGCGCATCCTTGACGATCTGAACAGCCCGCAGATCGGCCTGCAATTCGATCTGTGGCACGCGGCGCGCATTCACGGCAATGCGACCGCCGTCTGGGCCGCGCATCGCAACCGGATTTCGCATGTGCAGATCGCAGGCTTTCCCGGCCGGAACGAGCCGGGGGGCGGCGGCTTTGATCTGCCGGGACTCTGCGCGGAACTGGACGCAGACGGGCGCGATATCTGGATATCGGGAGAGTATCGTCCGGCGCGTGCCACCGTGCACGGCCTGATGTGGTTGCAGGCACTGAAATCCCGCAATCGGCTGATCGGGGCCTGATGCGGCCACCCTTGCCCGCCGAGCGGTTTTCCGTATGATGCGGACGCAGCAAAGACCAAGGACAGACCCATGACCGCCCAAGCCCCCGAAACCCAGATCGTGACCACCTGGAAAGTCTGCTGCGACGGTGGTGAAGGCGCTTTGGGCCATCCGCGTGTGTGGTTGACCATCCCGCAGGACACCGGCTGGGTGGAATGCGGCTATTGCGACAAACGCTATGTGATCGACCGCGACCACGCCCACGACGACCACTGATCCGCCTGCCACGCGCGCGCGCCATCGCGGGCGGCGCAAGTGTCGCTGTCCAAGTGCCCCCTGTCACGGAAAATTTCCCCTGACGCCCTCGGGTCCGCGCCAGCCTTGGCGCGCGCGGTGGCTGGCCAAAGATCGACCCGTTGATCCCACGCAAGGGTGGAAGCAGGCGCAGGAACATGGCAAGACAGACGCTCAACCACATGACGGGGAGTCTGGATCATGGCTGAGGCGTTCGGCAAGGGGCACCATCTGCATCTGATCGACGGATCGGCCTATATCTTTCGCGCCTATCACGCGCTGCCGCCCCTGACGCGCAAATCCGATGGCCTGCCTGTCGGCGCGGTGGCAGGCTTTTGCAACATTCTGTGGAACGAGCTGACCAAATCCGGGCGCGAGGTGCCGACCCATATCGCGGTGATCTTCGATTTCTCGTCAAAGACCTTTCGCAACGATATCTATGACAAATACAAGGCCAACCGCCCGGAGCCGCCCGAAGATCTGCGCCCGCAATTCCCGCTGACGCGCGATGCCACACGCGCCTTCAACGTGGCCTGCATCGAGATCGACGGGTTCGAGGCCGATGACATCATCGCCACCCTTGCCCGACAAGCCGTGGCGGCGGGGGGGCAATGCACCATCATTTCCTCCGACAAGGATCTGATGCAACTGGTCGGCAATGGCGTGCGGATGCGCGATCCGATGAAAGACAAGGTGATCGACCGCGACGAGGTGATCGAGAAATTCGGCGTCGGGCCAGAGCGGGTGGTCGATGTGCAGGCGCTGGCGGGCGATTCGGTCGATAACGTGCCGGGCGCGCCCGGGATCGGGCTGAAAACCGCGGCCCTGCTGATCAACGAATACGGCGATCTTGAAACGCTGCTGGCGCGTGCTGGCGAAATCAAGCAACCCAAACGCCGCGAGGCGTTGATCGACAATGCCGAGCTGATCCGCATCTCGAAACGGCTGGTGTCGCTGGATGCAGAGGTGCCGCTGGACTTTGGCCTTGCGGATCTGGAGGTGCAGGACCCGGACCCCGAAAAGCTGCTGGGCTTTCTGCAAGAGATGGAGTTCCGCACCCTGACCCGCCGTGTGGCCGAACGGCTGAAGGTGGATGCGCCCCCCGTGGCCGAGGCGCCGCAGGCAGAGGCCCCCGCTGCGCCCGAACAGCCGCCCTTTGACCATGCCGCCTATGAACGGGTCAGCAGCCTTGAGGCGCTGGCGCGTTGGACATCGCGAATTCGCGAGGTGGGCCATGTGGCCGTGGACACCGAAACCACCAGCCTTGATGAAATGCGCGCAGAGCTGGTCGGTATTTCTCTGGCCGTCGATCCGGGCCGCGCCTGCTATATCCCGGTCGGTCACAGGCAAGGGGGCGGCGATCTGTTTGGCAGCAGCGATCTGGTGCCGGGGCAATTGCCGCTGGAGGATGTGCTGGCCGCGTTGAAGCCGGTGCTGGAGGATCCGGGCATCCTCAAGATCGGGCAGAACATGAAATATGACTGGAAGATCTTTGCCCGCCATGGCGTGACCGTGGCCCCGATCGAAGACACGATGCTCATGTCCTCGGCGATGCATGCGGGCCTGCACGGGCATGGGATGGACACGCTTTCGGAAACCTATCTTGGCCATGTGCCCATCCCGATCAAGCCGCTGCTCGGGTCGGGCAAATCGGCGATCACCTTTGACCGGGTGGCGATAGACGACGCGGTGAAATACGCCGCCGAAGACGCCGATGTGACGCTGCGCCTGTGGCAGATCTTCCGCCAGTCGCTGCACCGGGCCAAGGTCACCACGGTTTATGAAACGCTGGAACGCCCGCTGGTGCCTGTGCTGGCGCGTATGGAAATGGCGGGTGTGCTGGTGGACCGCGACACGCTCAGCCGCATGTCCAACGCCTTTGCCCAGAAGATGGCCGGGCTGGAGGACGAAATCCAGACCCTTGCCGGCCAGAGTTTCAACGTTGGCAGCCCCAAGCAACTGGGTGAGGTGCTGTTTGACAAGATGGGCCTGCCCGGCGGGGAAAAAGGCAAGACCGGGGCCTATGCCACCGGGGCAGACATTCTGGAAGACCTGACAACGCTGGAAGACACCCACCCAAAGGGCGCCGAACTGGCGGCCCGCGTGCTTGACTGGCGGCAGCTGTCCAAGCTGAAATCCACCTATACCGACGCGCTGCAAGATCATATCAACCCCGAAACCGGGCGGGTGCATACGTCCTATTCGCTGGTCGGCGCCGTCACCGGGCGGCTGTCCTCGACCGATCCCAACCTGCAAAACATCCCGATCCGCACCGAAGAAGGCCGCCGCATCCGCGAAGCCTTTGTCGCCCCGAAAGGCCGGGTTCTTGTCTCGCTTGACTACAGTCAGATCGAATTGCGCATTCTGGCCCATGTCGCGGGCATCCCCGCCCTGCAACAGGCCTTCAAGGATGGCATCGACATCCATGCGATGACCGCATCGGAAATGTTCAACGTGCCGCTGGACCAGATGACGGGCGAGATCAGACGGCGTGCCAAGGCGATCAACTTCGGTGTGATCTACGGCATTTCAGGCTTTGGCCTTGCCCGCAACCTGCGCATCCCCCGCGCCGAGGCGCAGGGCTTTATCCACCGCTACTTCGAACGTTTCCCCGGCATCAAGGAATACATGACCGAAACGGTCAAATTCGCCCAAGCCGCCGGTTATGTGCAAACCCTGTTCGGCCGCAAGATCCACACGCCGGACATCAATGCCAAAGGCCCGACCGCAGGTTTTGCCAAACGTGCCGCGATCAACGCCCCGATCCAGGGCACCGCGGCCGACATCATCCGCCGCGCCATGATCCGCATGCCTCAGGCCATTGCCGATCTTGATGCGAAGATGCTGCTTCAGGTGCATGACGAACTGCTGTTCGAAGTGGCGCAGGATCAGGCCGCCACGCTGACCGAACGGGCCCGCGCGGTGATGGAACAGGCCCATCTGCCCGTGGTGCCCCTGTCGGTGCGCCTGACGGTCGAAGCCGGACAAGGGGCCAACTGGGCAGCCGCGCATTGACGCGCGGCAGGTCAAACGCCGGGCCGCGCCTTGGCCCGGCGTATGTCACATCTTTGCAAATCCAAGGTCAAAGTGCCGGTTTGCAGCCTTTGACCCGCCTCTTGCGCGGAACGTGCACCTGAGGAGACGCGCGGAACGCGCGCGACGAGGCAAAAGCGATGCGCCGCAGGCGCGCTGCTGGATCAGGTCCGCTCGACCAGACGGCCAAGGACGCGGCCCCCAAGGATATGCAGGTGGTAATGCGGCACCTCCTGCATGCCATGGGTTCCCGCATTGGTGATGGCGCGATAACCTTCGGGGCCGGTCAGGCCCAGCATCTGGCAGATCTGGGCGCAGCTGCGGTGAAAATCGATCAGCTCCTCGGCCGAAGCCTTGGCGGCAAAGTCGGCGAAATCGACATAGGCGCCCTTCGGGATCACCAGCACATGCACCGGCGCCTGTGGGTTGATGTCGTGAAAGGCAAGCGTATGCGGCGTTTCCAGCACGGTCTTGTTCGGGATTTCACCGCGCAGGATGCGGGCAAAGATGTTGGTCGGATCGTAGGGCTTTGTCATCGGATCAATCCACAAAAAGGTATTCGGTGGCGGCAATCTCGCGCGCCTTTTCGACCGGGATATCAAGAAATTCGGCGAGGGGAAGGGTGTTTTCATCCACGCTGGCCGCCTGACGGATGCGGTGGAACCCCTTGAAGCCCGCGTCGCGAATGCGGTCGGATTCGAATTTCACATCATACCGGATCGTCGGCAACAGGCGGTCGATGGTTTCCTGCGGCGTGCGGTCCCCCGCAAGGCCGACCCGCCGGGCGTGGCCGATCAGGTAATCATCGGTGAAATCGCATTCGATTTCCAACAGACGCACCAACGCCTTGTCATTGTAGAAATCCTGCATCAGATCGACATTCGCCGGATCGATGCACAACACCAGCTTGTCGGTCTGCCAGTAGTCGAACAGCATCCGCACCAGCGCGCGGCGATGCCGGGTCCGCTTTTCCAGCGTGTTCTGAATGCCGCCCAGATCGGGCAATTGGGTGCTGTCCTCGTTGAACAGATACTCGATCGCGGGCATGTTGGTGACTTGGCGCACCCGGTCCACCAACCGCTTTGCGACGTGCCATTTCTTGCATGTGACCATCATCAGCTGACGCTCGCGCCCGACGGTGCTTTCGCGTTCCCAGAACCGCGGGGCAAAACGGCGGCCAATCCGCCCCCGCCCGGTCAGGAACTTGAACAGGCTGCGCCCTTCGTTCGAAATCTGGAACCGCACGCCCTTTGTCGTGTAAAGCCGCCCCAGCCGGGATTTCAGATCCTTGGCCTGCGGGCTGATCTTGCGGGCAAACAGATAATCCTGACTGAGCAGCAGATCGTAATGGTCGTTGTAGAACGTCACCGGCATCCCGTAATCGGTGAACATCAGGAAGGTCAGCGTCCGGCAACGGATTTCGTGTTCTGGCACCAGATGACGGACCAGCGTTTGAAAAAACGTCTCATCCGGGATCCATGTCGTGCGGAAAAAGCGCATGACGTCGCGGCGGCGCTTGATGAATTCCAGCACCTGTTCGACGGTTCGGCGCCTCAGGCACCACCATTGAGAACCGATCTGCATCTGGATATCGGCCGGCACCTTGCGCGTCAGGCCCAGCTTCTGCTGCCATTCCATCGAACGATAGAACCAGTCCTTATGGGTGCGTTCGTTGAAGAAGTGGCGATAGATCAGCCGTTCTTCGCGCAGGCCCGTCTTGATCCAGTCCGAATTGAAGAAATCGACGCTTTCGATGAAATCCACGTCATCGCGGTCCAGAAAATCATGCGCATATTCCGCCGACTTGATCGGCATGCAATCGCCCGAAAGCATGTAGAAATGCGTCGCACGCGAAAAGGCGTCCACCGCCGCCTGCACCGCAAGAAGCGAGGCCTCTACCAGGCTCCACTCCCCCCAGCCGCATTTGACGCGCCGCTTGGCAAAGACAACCGAGGTATTGCCGGCCAACGCCGCCTGAATCTGGGCAAAATCCGCGGGTTTGGCATTTGCATCGAAATGGATCGAGACGAAATCCCCACCTGCCGTCAACCGCTCTGCCTGAGCGATCACCCCCTCTGGGTCTTTGTGGGTCAACAGGATATAGGCTATTCTTGCCATAATGGCGATGATCCCCGAGGCAGCCGAGTCACTGTTTCCCTAAATAGCTTTATCACACGTTGAAACGACAGCATTTATTTGCGACTTTTGCTTCAAGTCAGCACCGGGCGCGCAAGCCCGGCAGGAATGGAGCAGTTTGACATGGGTTTTCCCGGCACCTGGATGACGGAGAGCGAAAGCGTTGTGTATCGGGTGGTGCCCAAATGCGCCTGTTCGACCATCGGCCAGATCATGTTCTATTCCGACCATGGCACGTTTTTCGATGGAGACATCCACGATTCGAAAAAGGGCCTGCACAAATGGGCGCAAGAGGAAAGCCAGCCGCTGATCGAGCGGAATGTGAAGGCGCACAAGTCCTATGCCTTTACCTGTGTGCGCAACCCCTATCAGCGCATCCTGTCCTCGTTCTTCGACAAGATTTGCGGCATCCAGCGCAATGGCAAGCGCTATCGCGGCAATCTGGTGCCGCAACTGGCCCAGAAATACGGGATCGAGGTCGGCAGCCCGGAAAACAACTTCGATTTCGACCAGATCAAGAGCTTTCGCCGCTTTCTTCTGTTTGCGCGCGACACCATCCGCTGGAAAAAACCGATGGAGCCGGACATCCACTGGTCGGCCATGTCGGGCCATATCTCGACCTTCATCGTCAACGGTGGCCGATATGACCACATCTTCTTTACCGAAATGTTCAACGACGGCATGCAGGTTGTGCTCGACAACACAAAGCAGCGACATGCCGTTGATCTGAAGAAGATCCCGCGTTTCAACGAAAGCGAAGGGCACGGCCCCAAACGTGCGCATCCGGTCGAAGATTACTTTGACGATCTGTCGCGCCATCTGATCTGGGAAATCTACAAGCGCGACTTCCAGCTGTTCAAATATGATTTCGACAATCCGGCCAACAAGCTGCCCATCGGCGAGATCGACCTCGACGAGGTTCACGCCAAGCTGGGCGACTGAGATTCTTATGGCCTTGTGATCCTGCCGCCCTAAGTTGCTGCACAGCAGAAAACTGGGGTTGCAAATGCAGACTGTCGTGATCATGGGCTCCGGCCCCGGTGTTGTTGCTGCCAAAGGCTGGGACAAGGGCGCGTCACGCTTTGTGGCGATCAACAATGCCTGGCAGGTGCGGCCGGATTGGGACTATCTGATCCACCCCGATGACTTCCCGGCAGAGCGGCGGCCACAGACGGTGTTGCCCGGTCAGCAGATCGCCACATCGGCGGATTACGTGCCGGTGCAGAACAGCTTTGGCGGCTTTGTCTATGCCGGGGGCACGATGGCCTTTACCGCCGCCTATTGGGCCCTTCGGGTGCTGCGGCCCAAGGTGATCGGGATGATCGGTTGCGACATGGTCTATCCGGCCACCGGGCCGACCCATTTCTACGGCACCGGCACGGCAGACCCGCTGCGCGCCGATATCACCTTGCGCTCGCTGGAGGCGAAATCGGCACGATTCATGGTCTTGGCCGCGCGCGCGGGCTGTGCGGTGGTCAACCTGTCGGATGCGCCGCAAAGCCGGCTGATCTATCCGCGCGCGCGGCCGGGCGATCTGGCGCGCCAACGTCCGTTGACCTTTGCGCCACGGCTGACCGAGGCGGCACTCCACCGCGAGGCAGAGCTTGGCTATGTCGTGCCATCGGGCAAATACTGGAAAGAGGCCGATCGGTTCGACCCGGCCGAGGTGGACCGGGTCGATGCGATGTGGCTTGCGGCGGCGGGTGTCAGACCAGACCTTCGCGCCGGAACAGATCTTGCAGATCCACCTCTGGCCTTGCGCCAAAATGGCTGATCACCTCTGCCGCCGCGACGCAGCCCATGCGCCCGGCGGTGGCCAGATCGGCGCCGGTCGCGATCCCGTAAATGAAGCCGGCGGCGAATTGGTCGCCCGCGCCGGTCGCATCCACAGGCACAACATGGCGCACCGGAACGGCCACGTCCTGATCCCCGCTGACGATGACAACATCCTGACCTGAGCGGGTGCAGGCAATCAGCCCGATTTCACGCGATGCCTGTTCAAGCGCCGATGACAGATCGGTCTGATACAGCGACGCCCATTCGTGTTCATTGCCGATCACGAAATCCAGCTCCTTGACCAGCCGCCGAAAATCGCCGCGATGCCGGTCCACGCAGAATGGGTCGGACAGGCTTACCCCCGCACGTCCCCCGGACGCGCGGCACAGGCGGGCTGCACGCTCCAGCGCCTGCTTGCCCTTGTCCTTGTCGTAAAGATACCCCTCGATGAACAGGATCTCGGTGCTGCCCGCCACATCGTCGGCCACATCATCGGGGCCGATTTCCGACGAAATCCCAAGATAGGTGTTCATCGAGCGTTCCCCGTCCGGCGAGACAAAGATCATGCTGCGCGAGGTCGGCAGTTCGCCGCCGGGGACCGGGCGATTGGGAAAGGCCGTGCCGCTTTCCACCAGGGACGACTCGAAAAACCGCCCCAGGGCGTCGTCATGAACGCGGCCGATGAACGCCGTCTTGAGCCCAAGGTTGCCCAAGCCCGCAATCGTATTGCCCACCGATCCGCCGGGTGCCTGGGTCCGTTCCTTCATCGCGGCATAAAGCAGCTCGCCGCGCTCACGCTCCACCAGCTGCATGATGCCCTTTTCGATGCCCATCAGCTCCAGAAAGCTGTCATCAGCGGTGGTAATCACGTCAACGATGGCATTGCCGATGCCGACAGCCTGATAGGTTTTCATGTGGTCTTTTCCTCGTAAAGGCACCAGTCCCGGATCGGGCAGATCGGGCATTTGGGTTTGCGCGCGACGCAGATATACCGGCCATGCAGGATGAGCCAGTGGTGAGAATGCTGTTGAAAGGCGACGGGGACGTGGTCTTCCAGCGCCCTCTCGACGGCAAGTTCGTCACGGCCCGGCGCGATGCCGGTGCGGTTGCCGACCCGAAACACATGCGTGTCCACCGCATGCGCGGGATGGCCGAACCACATCTGCAAGACAACATTGGCGGTCTTGCGCCCGACACCGGGCAAGGATTGCAAGGCCGCGCGGCTGGAGGGCACCTCGCCACCATACTGATCTTGCAAGATCTGGCTCAGTTTCATCACATTGCGCGCCTTGTTGCGAAACAGGCCGATCGTCTTGATGTGCTCGATCAGCCGCTCCTCTCCCAAGGCAAGCATTCTGGCCGGGGTATCCGCGATCTTGAACAGCTCTCGCGTGGCCTTGTTCACGCTGACATCGGTCGCCTGGGCCGAAAGTGCGACCGCCACCAGCAGCGTGTAGGCGTTCACATGTTCCAGCTCGCCCTTCGGCTCTGGCTCTGCGGCCTCGAACCGGGCAAAGACCGCCTGCATCTCTGGATAACTCAACTGTCTGACCATGGGCCTTTGCACCACACTCTGCGCCGCCTCGCAAGCATGCAAAACCGCAGGAAACGGGTCGCAAAGCCGCAGGGACAGGCATAAGTTCGGCCCAAGGGAGGTGGTCCGATGTCAGACCTGTCACCAGACTATCATTACAACGTCATCGGCCGCGCCATCCGCGAGATCGATGCCGCCGGGCCGGGCCTGACGCTGGACGGGCTCGCCGCCCGCATGGGGATGAGCGCGGCCCATTTTCAGCGCGTGTTTTCGGCTTGGGTCGGCGTCAGCCCGAAGCGGTATCAGCAATATCTGACGCTGGATCACGCCAAGACCCTGCTGGCCAACCGCCACACCACCCTGGCCGCCGCCGAAGGCGCAGGCCTGTCCGGCTCGGGGCGGCTGCATGATCTGTTCCTGACGTGGGAGTCGATGACGCCCGGTGATTTTGCCCGCGCCGGAGACGGATTGACCATTCGCCACGGTTGGTTTGACAGCCCCTTTGGCCCGGCGCTGGTGATGGGCACCGACCGCGGGATCTGTGGCATCGGCTTTGCCGCCGATCTGGGCAAAGAGGCGACCTTTGACGATCTGGCACAGCGTTGGCCCAAGGCGCGGTTTGTTGCGGACGCGCCGGCACTGTCCCCTTGGGCCATGCATGCCTTTGGCGCAAGGCCCGGGCAGAACGCGCAAACGCCCCTGTTCCTGATCGGCGCGCCCTTCCAGATCAAGGTCTGGGAGGCGCTGCTGCGCATCCCGTCAGGCCATGTGACAACCTACAGCGACATCGCCACGGTGATCGGCCATCCAAAGGCGGTGCGTGCAGTGGGAACGGCGGTGGGGCGCAATCCGATCAGCCTGCTGATCCCCTGCCATCGGGCGCTGCGCAAAAGCGGTGCGCTTGGCGGCTATCATTGGGGTTTGCCGGTCAAGCGTGCGATGCTCGCGCACGAATCCGCGCGTGCCGATGCGATGGCGCCCGAAAACCTTGTGCCAAACACCGCAACGTGATGCGCGAAAATTTGCCCAATCGCGATGGGAACTGTTTGGCGGGCAAATGCGTTGATATAAGGCGCAGGCAGCATGCGGGTCAGACCCGCGGCGCACAGCATTCATGAGGCGGCAGAGATGATCTTCAAGACCCCCCTTCTTCTTTCCGCGGCATCGCTTCTGGCTTTGACCGCATGTGTTGACCCCAACGCATACCCCGACAATCCGAACGCACGCGCGCAATCGGGCGCCATCATCGGCGGTCTGGCGGGGGCTCTGGCTGGGGCAAGCTCGGGCGGCGATGACCGTCTGGCCAAAGCCGTGGTCGGCGGGGCGCTGGGGGCTGCGGCCGGCGGCGTGATCGGCGCCACGCTTGACCGTCAGGCTGCCGAACTGCGCGGGTCGATCAACAACCCCAATGTCACTGTCACCAACAATGGCCAGTTCCTGACCGTGAACCTGCCGCAGGATCTGCTGTTCGCGGTGGACAGCACCGCCCTGCGCCCCGACCTGCGCGCCGATCTTGCCACTGTCGCCCAAAGCCTGATCCGCTATCCCAACAGCCGGATCGAGGTGATCGGGCATACCGACAACACCGGCTCGGCGGCCTATAACTACGATCTGTCGCAGCGCCGCGCTGCCGCGGTGTCGTCTGTGCTGACCCAAAACGGCGTGCCCTTCGGGCGGATCACCAACATTGGTCGCGGCTTTGACCAGCCGATCGCCTCGAACGCCACACCGCAGGGCCGTGCGCAAAACCGCCGCGTGGAAATCATCATCCGGCCGACGCAGTAAACACCTGACGCCACAGTCCGTTCGGGCCGCCCCTTGCCGGGCGGCCCTTTTCGTTGGCGCGGACGGGGCGCGCGCAGATTGGCCTTGAGTGCGCCCTGTCGTGGTCATAGATTTTGACCAATACTGACAGGTGGCGGTTTTCATGCCTTTTACCAAGATCCAGACAGAAAAGCTCTCGCAGTCGGTCGTGCGCCAGATCGAGCAACTGATCCTGCGCGGCATCCTGCGCCCGGGCGAACGCCTGCCATCGGAGCGGGAGTTGTCGGACAGGCTGGGTGTATCGCGGCCTTCGTTGCGCGATGCGGTTGCCGAATTGCAGGACCGCGGCCTGCTGATCAGTCGCGCAGGTGCCGGCATCTATGTGGCAGAGGTGCTCGGCTCGGCGTTTTCCGCGGCGCTGGTGCAGCTTTTTGCAACGCATGACGAGGCGGTTTTCGACTACATCGCCTTTCGCCGCGATCTAGAAGGTCTTGCGGCCGAACGTGCCGCCCGGCTTGCATCAGACACCGATCTGAAGGTGGTCGCCGCGATCTTTCACAAGATGGAGACGGCGCATCTGAAACGCGACCCGACCGACGAGGCGGGGCTGGATGCCGAATTCCATCTCTCGATCATCGAAGCCAGCCATAATGTGGTGATGCTGCACATGATGCGGTCGATGTATGACCTGCTGCGACAGGGTGTCTTTTACAATCGGCAGATGATGTTCAAGAACCGCGTCACGCGCGACATGCTGTTGGATCAGCATCGCGCGATCAACGACGGGCTGCAAGCGCGCGATCCTTCGGCAGCCCGCGCGGCGGTCGAGGCGCATCTGACCTATGTCGAACAATCGCTGGCGGATCAGATCAAGGCAGACCGCAACGAGGCAATCGCGCGGCAACGCTTCGAGCATGAATTGCGCAGATAAAAAAACCGGCCCAAAGGCCGGTTTTCTGGGTGCTTTTGCCTGATCGCCGTCAATGCAACTTGGCATCGACCTGCTTGATGGCCGCGTCGATAGAGCTTTTCGCCCCTTCTTCGGTCATCTGCTTGGCCAGAACTTCACCGGCGGCTGCGACCGCGATGGAAATCGCCTGCTCGCGCACCGCGCGGACGGCCGAATTCTCGGCGGCCTGGATCTGTTCCTCGGCCGCAGCAAGGCGGCGCGCGATCGACAGCTTCATATCGGCCTTTGCTTGCGCGGCAGCGGCTTCTGCCTCTGCCTTGGCGGCGGCAACGATCCGGTCGGACTGTTCCTTGACCTCTTTCTGCTTGCGCTCATACGAGGACAGCAGAGCCTTGGCTTCCTCGCGAAGCGCGCGGGCTTCTTCCAGATCGGCCTTGATCTGAAGCGCGCGGGCATCCAGCATCGACACGATCTTTCCCGGCACCTTGTAGTAGATCAAGATCCCGATAAAGACGAGGAAAGCAATCGTCACGACAAAGTCGGTGTTGCGCAAGCTGAAGAACGGGCCGCTTGCGGCAAGCGCAGGGCTGGACATCAGGGCCAGAAAAACTGCGGTCAATCTGGTCATCGCATCACCCTTTCAGCCGGGCGGAAACCGCCGCAGTGACGGCCCGCGCGTCGGCGTTTCCGCCCAGCGCCAGCACGAGTTCCTTGGCCGTGTCCTTGGCCACGATCGTCACGGCATCCATCGCACCTGCGCGGATCTCGGCGATGCGCGCCTCGGACTCGGCGGATTTGGCGGCGATATCCGCATCTGCCTTGGCCAGGGCCGCATCCAGTTCTTTCTGGATTTCGGCTTTGGCATCGGCCACGATCTTGTTGGCATTGGCGCGGGCCTGCACCAAAGCCTCGTTATAGGCGCGCTCGGCTTCGACCGCGCGCAATTTCAGTTCCTCGGCGGCGGCCAGATCATTCGAGATCGTGCCCTGACGTTCCGCCAGAACCGATCCGATCCGCGGCAAGGCGATGCGCGACAGCACGAAATAGATCACGACCAGCGTAACGACCAGCCAGAACACCTGGTTCGGCATCCAGTCGACGCAAAGTTGCGGCATGCCGATGGCGCTGCCATTCGCCCCGACGCAGGCACCCGCCTCGGCGGCGCTGTGCGCGGCATCGGCTGCGGTTGTTTCAGTAGCCATTATGTCCTCCGTCGGACCCTTCTAAACCCAAGGGGGCAGCGCCGAAGCGCTGCACCCCTACCACGCAAGATGTCGCGGGTCAGTTCAGGCCGCGAACATCAGCAGAAGGGCGACGAGGAAGGCGAAGATGCCCAGAGCTTCGGCGAAGGCCAGACCGATGAACAGGGTCGCGGTTTGCGACGAGGCTGCCGACGGGTTGCGCAGAGCCCCTGCGAGGTAGTTGGCGGCCACGTTGCCCACGCCGACGGCGGCAATGCCTGCGCCGATAGCGGCAATACCAGCGCCGATGAATTTGCCGAGTGCTGCTGCTGCTGCGAGTTCCATGTTGATGCTCCTTACGATGGAATGGGGGTTATAGAGGACCTGAGCCGCCCGATCAGTGGGCCGGATGCAGGGCATCCTTGAGATAGACACAGGTCAGGATGGTAAAGACGTAAGCCTGGATCACAGCCACCAGCACTTCGAGCGCATAGATCGCGGTGATGGCAAGGATCGAGACGGGGGCAATCACGGCGATGCCGGCAAAGGCGGCAAAGACCTTGACCACCGCGTGACCGGCCGTGATGTTCCCGGCAAGACGGATGGAATGGCTGACCGGGCGCACGAAGTAGGAAATCACTTCGATGACCGCGATGATCGGGCGCAGGAACAGGGGCGCATCCTTCATCCAGAACATGCCGAGGAAGGCAGCGCCGTTCTTGACGAAACCGATCACGGTCACGGCGATGAACACGCCAAAGCCCAACACAGCCGTCACGGCGATTTGCGAAGTCGGCGCGAATGCCTTGGGGATCAGCGCCAGCATGTTCGAGAAGAACACGAACAGGAACAGGGTCATGATCCACGGGAAATACTTCACCCCGTCATGGCCCGTCACATCTTCGACCATCTTGTAGATGAAGCCGTAGAACACCTCGGCCACCGATTGGACGCGGGTCGGGATGATGGCGCGGCCACGGGTGCCAAGCACGAACAGCGCCACGACACACAGCAGCGCGATCATCATCCAGAGCGTCGCATTGGTTGGCGTGTACCACATGACCGGGCCGTCGCCGAACAAGGGCTTTACGATGAACTGGTCCATCGGGTGGAATACCAAGCCCGTGCCTGCACCATCTGCTTCCGTTGCCACGTCAGTCTTCCCTCTTTTCGGCTGCGTCCAGGGCCAGCCGTCGTTCCTGCACTTCGTTCGCCGACCGCAGCATGGTTTTCACCCCCGCAGCCAGACCGAACCCGATGAACAGCACCAGAAACAGCGGCATGGTCCCGAAAAGATGGTCCAGCCCGTATCCGATGCCGAAACCGATCAACAGACCGGCCACAAGCTCTATCACCATCCGCCAGGCCAGTTGCGCCTGGGAATAGTCTTTCTTCATATGAGGCTCCGGCGCTGCCGCGGCTTTCGCCTTTGCAATCCGGGCCTCAAGCGCCTTTAGCCGGGCGTCTTCGGACGGATCGTGCGGGTCGGACACCTGCCTTGCCCCCATGAAGATGGTTGCCGTGGTGCTACTGTCAGCGCGCATCCGAGTCAAGCAGGCAGAGGCTTTGGAATTTCGTCATCAAATCAAACGCTTGATTAGAAAGCTGCTGCGACAGATTGGCCAACTCGGCCCCTTTGGCGCGAAAGGGCATATTCAACTGATCAGTTGATTTTGCCAGCACCTTGCTTTGCGCCCTGCGCCGGGGCCAAACCATCAACCGAATGGTTGACCTTTTTCGGCCATCATGCCCATGGTTTGCGCTATGACCGACACGCTTTCCCCCGTCTTTGCCGCGCTTGCCGATCCGACCCGGCGGGCCATTCTTGGCATGTTGCTGGAAGACGACATGGCGGTGACGGATGTGGCGGCCCCCTTTCAGATGAGCCTCGCGGCCATTTCAAAGCACCTCACCGTTCTGACCGACGCCGGATTGATCAGCCGCGAAAAGCGCGGGCGGGTGATCTGGTGCAAGCTGGAGCCAGACGCGCTGCGCGCCGCAAGCGTCTGGATGCAGGGCTTCGGGCAGTTCGAGCCGGTTGATCTTGACGCGTTTGAACGATTTCTGGAAGGCGAGCTGGCCGAAGCCGACCCCGAGGCGCCGCCCCCGTCAGGATCGGCGTGACCAGCGACCACGGCATTCAGGCCCGAAAGCGATCGGCAAAGGTCTTGCGCAATTCGGCCTTTTGCACCTTGCCCATCGCATTGCGCGGCAAACTGTCCAGCACCGCATAGCCCTTCGGGTGCTTGAACTTTGCGAGGCTCTGCGTCACCGCAAGGCGCAAGGCATCCAGATCAGGCTCCGCGTCCTTTTGCCGGGCAAGCACCGCAAAGACCGCTTCGCCGAAATCGGGGTGCGGCAGGCCGATCACGGCGCTTTCCAGCACGCCGGGCTGGATGTCCAGCAGGTCTTCGACCTCTTTCGGATAGACATTGAAGCCGCCGGTGATGATCAGATCCTTGGCGCGGCCAACGATTGTGACGTAGCCATCCGCATCGCGGCAGGCCAGATCGCCGGTGATGAACCAACCGTCGGGGCGCAGATCCTCGGCCGTCTTGTCGGGCATCTGCCAATAGCCTTGAAACACATTGGGGCCGCGCACCTCGATCACCCCGATGTCGCCATCGGTCACTTCGGCGCCTTGGGCCATGATCCGCACCTCCACCCCCGGCAGCGGCAACCCCACGGTCCCCGCCTTGCGCGGGCCGTCATAGGGGTTGGAAAGGGTCATGTTGGTTTCTGTCATGCCATAGCGTTCCAGAATGCGCTGGCCGGTGCGCGCCTCGAACGCGAGGTGGGTTTCTGACAAAAGCGGGGCCGACCCCGAGATGAACAGCCGCATGTGGCCGGTCAGATCCCGGGTCAGGCGCGGATCGTCCAGCAGGCGGGTGTAAAACGTCGGCACCCCCATCATGGCCGTCGCCCTGGGCAGCAGCGACAGAACCTGATCGGCATCAAAACCGGGCAGAAAGATCATCTGACCGCCGGTCAGCAGGCTGACATTCGATGCCACGAACAGGCCATGCGTGTGATAGATCGGCAAGGCATGCAGCAGCACGTCGCGGTCGGTGAACTGCCACAGCCGGGCCAGCACCTGTGCGTTCGACATCAGGTTGTCATGGCTCAACATCGCGCCCTTGGACCGCCCCGTCGTGCCCGAGGTATAAAGGATCGCGGCCAGATCCTGCCCGCGGCGCGCGGTCGGCTCAAACGCAGCCTCCTGCCCCTCGGCAAGGTCGGCCAAGGACCCGCTGCCATCAGCGGCAAGACACAGGATATCTGCGCCGTGGGCCGCGCAAATCGGTGTCAAGGCAGCCGCGGCCTTCGGATCGCAGACAAACAGGCGCGGCTTGGCATTGCCGACGAAATAGTCCACTTCCGCCGCCGTATAGGCGGTGTTGAGCGGCAGAAACACCGCCCCGACCCCGACGGTTGCGCCGTAAAGCGCCAGAGCTTCGGGCGATTTGGCCACTTGCACCGCGACCCGGTCGCCCGGCAGGACCCCGGCCGCCCGCAAGCCGTTGCCCAACCGACTGACGAGGGCCGCGAAATCCGCCGCCCCGATCTGCCGCCCGTCGGCCAGATGCAGCAGCGGACGGTCGGCATGGCCAAGCGGCGCAAACAGCATGTCATAAAGCGGGTTGGTCATGGCTTCTCCTGTCGCTGGGTCTGGTTGTGCCATCCCGCATGCTTTGGCTCAAGAGCGGCGACAATCCGTTTCCACCCTGCCTTGCGCCCGGCCAGCCTCTGCCCAGATTTTGACGCAAGCCAGAGCGACCCTGCACGAACCATACCCCATCCGACCAAGGGAGATTGAGATGGCCTTTGCATTGACCCTGCTTCAGCGGTTCGGGCTGTTCGCCCCCAAGGTTGATGATTCAGAGGCGTTCGAAAACCGCCTGACCCGTATCGGCACGCGCGAGGCGCGGCGTGATGTGCGCGCCACCGTTTTCGTCAGAACTCCGCTTTGACGTTCGGAAGACGCAATTCCCGCATCAAATCGCGCACTTCCTGCCGGGCTGCGACGTTGGATATGTTCAACTGATCCACGCCGGTATCCTTTAGGTCAAGCAGCGTGATCCCGCGCGGGAACAGTTCGCGGAAGATCACACGTTCGGAAAATCCGGGCGCGACGCGAAACCCGATCCGCTTTGACAACTCCTCCAGCGCGGCGCCCACCTTTTTCTTGTTGTGCATCTGCTGGGCGCCAAGGCGGTTGCGCAGCACGATCCAGTCGATCGGTTTCAGACCTGCCTGCGCCCGAAGCTGCCGGGCGTTCCACACCATTTCCGAATAGATCGACGGCCCCTTGACCTTGCCCGTCTCGGGGTCGGTCCGGGCCAGCAAGTCGAAATCGACAAAGCTGTCGTTCAGCGGCGTGATCAGGGTATCGGCAAGGCTATGCGCGACCTGCGACAGGCGGGTGTGGCTGCCGGGGCAATCGATGATGATGAAGTCCGACACGGGGTCAAGTGCCGCAATCGCAGCAGACAGGCGGGCGTCAAACGGGTTCTCGCCGGGTGCAAGGGTCGCCTCATCGACCTCGGGCAGATCGCGGTAATCGGGGGTGGCCAGTTGAAGCCCGGCGCGGGCAAGATAGGCCCTACGGTTTTCGACGTAGCGCCCAAAGGATTTCTGCCGCAAATCAAGATCAAGCCCGCCGACACGATGGCCCTGCCGGACCAAGGCCGTCGCGACATGCATGCAGGTTGTGGATTTGCCCGAGCCGCCCTTTTCATTGCCGACGACGATGATATGCGCCATGCCCTGCCCCTTCGATCTGGTCTGGCCGCTCTTTTAGGCGGCTTCCCGCGCAAGGGAAAGCGGATTGGCAGGGTTCGGTCGCCCGTGTTGAACCGCAGTCCCGGCGCCGAGCGCATCTGCACCACGCACCAAATGAAAAAGCCCCGCGCAAGGCGGGGCTTTCAAGTTCGATGCGGTCAGGATCAGAAGCCCAGACCAGCGTATTTGTTCTTGAACTTCGACACACGGCCGCCGGTGTCCATCAGCTTTGCATTGCCGCCCGTCCAGGCGGGATGCGCCAGCGGGTCGATGTCCAGCGCGAGGCTGTCGCCAGCCTTGCCATAGGTCGAACGCGTCTCGTAGGTCGAACCGTCGGTCATCTTGACGGTGATGAAGTGATAGTCGGGGTGAATGCCTTCTTTCATCGGTCCGATCCTTATTCAGCTTTGACTTTATAGGTCGTATCTTCAGAGATACGGGCCGACTTCCCGCGACGGCTGCGCAGGTAATACAGCTTGGCGCGGCGCACCTTGCCGCGGCGCACAACGTCGATCGAATCGATGTTGGTGGAATACAGCGGGAAAACCCGCTCCACACCTTCGCCGAACGAAATCTTGCGCACGGTGAAAGAGGCCGAAATCGTTGCGCCGCCCTTGCGGGAAATGCACACGCCTTCGTAGTTCTGCACGCGCGAACGGGAGCCTTCGGTCACTTTGTAACCGACGCGAATGGTATCCCCGGCCTTGAAATCCGGGATGGTCTTGCCAAGCGCAGCGATCTGCTCGGCTTCGAGTTGGGCGATCAGGTTCATGGCCCTGGTCCTTTCATGACCTGCGGTGGGTCCGCAGAGGTGATGCCGTGCCTCAGAGCTCTTGGTCTTCACCGGGTCCCCATCCGCAGATGAGCCCGCCAGAGATCAGGCCAGCTTTGCGTTCAAACCGCCCCGCCCGCCCTGCGCCACGGGGAAAGAACCCAAGGCAACGGAAAACAGGAATCGGGTCCGGCAAGCCGTGTCGGCTCCGGACAGGGGCGTATAGGGGCAAGGGGGGCTGCCGGTCAAGAGGCACAGGCTTGTGCCCGCCCGCATTTGCGTGGAAAACGAGGGGCATTCAAGGAGTTTCACACAGCGATGGACAAAACCGCAGGGGGAAGCGCGCTGAAGGGCGTGCTTTTTGTGATGGCCGCCGTGTTCCTGTTTGCCACGGCCGATGTGCTCAACAAATACCTTGTCGAGCGTTACCCGGTGTCTTTCGTGCAGGCGGGCCGATACATCGTGAATGTGGCGCTGCTTGCGCTTGTGATGCTGCCCCGCCACGGGCGCAGCCTCTGGCACACCGAGCGCACGGGGTGGGTGGTCTTTCGTGGCTTTGTGCTGGCCATGGCCTCGCTGACGATGGGGCTTGCGTTGCAACGCATGCCGGTGGGTGAAACGGTCGCCATCATCTATCTTGCGCCCATTCTGGTGATGCTGCTGTCTGGGCCGGTCCTGAAAGAAAAGGTGCATCCCGCCGCCTGGTTCGGGGCGGTGCTCGCCTTTGGCGGGGTGTTGCTGGTGATGCGCCCCGGCGGTGGGTTGGACATGTTCGGCGTGATCTTCGCGCTGATGAATGCGGCGCTATCGACGGCCTATCATCTGATGACACGGGTTCTGGCGCGCAGCGAATCCACCATGGCCATGCTGTTTCACGTAGCACTCGTCGGTGCTGTGATCTTTGTGGCGCTGGCCAGCCAGGCCATGCCGCCAGAGATGCCGTCGCTGTTTGATGCCAGCATGATCGTGGTCATGGGCGCAATCGCGACCGGCGGGCACCTTCTGTTCACCGTGGCCTACCGCGAGGGGCCGCCTGCCCTGCTCGCGCCCGTGAACTATGTGCATCTGGTCTGGGCGGGGCTGCTTGGCTGGGCGGCCTTTGGCCATGTGCCTGCCCCGCTTAGCCTGCTGGGCATGGGCATGGTGCTGGCGGCGGGCGTCGCGGTTGCCCTGCGCGCGGGCCGCGCGCCCTAAGCGCCGGTCTTGCGCGCCCAAAGGTCGGGGCGCCGCTCGGCCGTCAGGCGCTCTGCCTCGGCCCGGCGCCATTTGGCAATCTTGGCGTGATCGCCCGACAGAAGGACAGGCGGTATCGCGCGCCCTTCCCATTCCGGTGGACGGGTATAGTGCGGATGTTCCAGCAAGCCATTGGAATGGCTTTCTTCCTCGATGCTTTCGGCATTGCCCAGCACCCCGGGAAGCAGGCGCACGGTCGCATCCAGAATGGCCTGCGCCGCGATCTCTCCCCCGGTCAGGACGAAATCGCCAAGCGACACTTCCTCGACCGCATGATGATCAAGCACCCGCTGATCCACCCCCTCGAACCGGCCACACAGCATCGTGATGCCCTCGCACGCGGCAAAGCGCCGGGCCATCGCCTGATCGAAGGGCCTGCCGCGCGGCGAAAGGTAAATCACCGGCCAGCGGGCACGGTCAAGGCTCGCCCCCGCACTGGCCGCGTTCAGCGCCGCGTCCACCACATCGGCGCGCAGCACCATGCCCGCACCTCCCCCGGCGGGCGTATCGTCAACATTGCGATGCTTGCCGATGCCAAAACCACGCAGGTCATAGGTTTCAAGCCGCCACAGCCCCAGATCCATCGCCTTGCCGGTCAGGGATTGCTCCAGCACCCCCGGAAAAGCCTGCGGGAACAGGGTGATGACCCGCGCCTGCCAGGCACCGCGCACGGCGCGCGCATCGTCAAACAAATCACGGGGCCGCAAGACAGGCCGCGCGGACAGCCGCCCGTGCGAGCGCTTTGGCCCCTCCCCCTCGGCGCCCGCGGGCGGCAGACCATCTTTGATGTGTTCGTCAGACATGCTGCTGCCTTACCGCAACCTGCCCGCCCTCTGCAAAGGGATTCCCCGTTCAGGGCATCCCCGACAGACGCTCGTCGGGGGGTGTCAGCCTGTCCATCAGATCGCTCAGGGCGCGCAGGCTGTCTTGCAGGGCGGCCGGCTGGTCGTCTTGCAGCGCAAGGCCCAGCGTCGAGGGGTCGGGATAGGAATACCAAAGACCCGGCTGCGCCTGAAGCAACGGAACCAGCGTCGAGGGGTCGGGATAGGAATACCAAAGACCCGGCTGCGCCTGAAGCAACGGAACGGCCCGCCGCGCAAACAGATGAAGCAGATGCGGATTGCTGCCAGCGGCATAAAAGGCGGTCAGTTGCACGCCATGCAGCTTGTCCTCGACGCTGCGATCGGCATCGGTGGCCCAAAGGATCAGCGCCTCGCGCAGGCCAAGATGCTTGTCACGCGCGTAATCCAGTTCATCCTCAAGCTGCGACAGGCGCAGCGCCGCACCCGGCGCCCGCAGCGCGCTATCAAGCGCCTCGGCCGTCAGAACCGGGTCGGCATCGTCGGGCAAGTCGAGCAGGGCGGCCAGCATCGGATCTGCCGCATCCGAAGCTTTGGCGTCCAGGGTGCCACGGTTGAACCCCTCGATCTGCGCCAGCGCATCATCGAGAACCGCCTCCATCTGCTGTCCCTTGACCGGGTCCCAGGCAAGCCGCGACAGGGGGATGGACAGGAAAGCCAAGGCAACCGGAATGAAGGGCGGCAGCGGCACCGACAGACCGGCCACCCCGGCAAGGCCGCGCCCGATGCCAAACAGGATCACCACGATGACCATGTTGATCGCAATCTGCGCGGCCGCGCGCAGCAAGACAGGGCCTGTCCAGCCCGACAGTTGCCGGGGCCATTCATGCGGGCGCATGACGACGAACCAAAGGGCGAACAGGGCGGCAAACACCGGCAATCCGGCCCAGCTCATCCCCGACAATCCAGCCAGAAGCGGGCCAAGATACAAAGGCAGCGTCGCCGCCATCAAGAGCCGAGCCTTGCGTTCCATTCTATCCCGCCACTTTGGCGCCAGAGTGACGAATGTTTGTGCCTTAGTCCAGCCCCTCGGGCAGGTTGGCAATGATGCGGCGGGCGGTCAGATCAACCGTCGGCACAGCCTCACGCGTGAAGGGCAAAAGCAGGGGCTGTTTGCGATTTGGCGCGTAAACCTCCAGCAAATCGCCGGCACCATGGTTGTGAACGGCACGCAACGTGCCCAAAAGCACACCGCCGGTGTCATAGACATCCAGCCCGATCAGGTCGGAATGATAGAATTCGTCATCCGGGAGGGAGGGAAGGCGCGCCCGGTCCGCATACAGATCGGTTCCACGCAGGGCGTCGGCCTGTTCCTTTGTGGTCACACCGCTGATGCGCGCGCCAAGCCCGCCCGCCACCGGGCGGGTCAGCTTGATGGCAAAGCTGCGCGTGCCGTCTTTGGTGAACAGGGGGCCATAACCTGCAATCGCCTCTGGATCGGCGCAGAACGATTTGATCCGCACCTCGCCCTGCACGCCAAACGCGCCGGCGATAGACCCAACACAGATGCGACCTTCGGCCATGGCTGTCCCCCGTTACTTCGTGCAGATCCCCTGCGCCCCCAATGACCCCCCCGCATCCAGACAGGCCTCGGCCTGCTGCATGCGGGAAAAGTTCACGCCCGCCCAGAACGCCGCGCCACACAGGGCCAGCGTGATGGACCGGCGCAGCAGGCCAAGGCCGGGGATCATGCGGGCCGATTATTCTTCGGCCGGAGCAGCGGCGCGGGCGGCCTTCTTGGCGGCGCGTTCTGCCATCTGCTTGCCCGGAACGGCAGCTTTCGGGTTGTTGCGGACCTTTTTGGCCAGCACGCCCGCGGCTTCAAGGAAACGCGCCACGCGGTCGGTCGGCTGGGCGCCGGTTGCCATCAGTTCCTTGATGCGATCGATGTTCATCACAACGCGCTTTTCGTCGTCCTTGGCCAGCATCGGGTCATAGACGCCCAGCTTTTCCAGAAAGCGGCCATCGCGCGGCATGCGGCTGTCGGTGGCAACGATCGAATAATGCGGACGCTTCTTGCTGCCACCACGGGCCAGACGGATCTTCAACGACATAGGTAGTCTCCTTGGGTTGTCCTGGGCAGGGTCGGCCCTGCCGGTTCGGGGTTATTTCTGTAGTTTCTCGTGATGCCTGATGACTTCGGAAATGATGAAGGTCAGGAATTTCTTGGCAAATTCGGGATCAAGGTTGGCGTCATGCGCCAGTTGTTCCAGACGTGCGATCTGACGCGCCTCACGCGCGGGGTCGCTGGGCGGCAGGTCATGCTCTGCCTTCAGCCGGCCCACCGACTGCGTGTGCTTGAACCGCTCGGCCAGCGTATAGACCAAGATGGCATCCAGCCGATCGATCGACTCGCGGTGTTCCTTCAGCACCTCGGCGGCGCGGGTCACGGGGTCTGTCATTGCATCCTCCGGGCATGGCGCCAAACCAGATCGCTGGGGTCTTGGCGCGGCGCATCTGGATCAAGCTGCGCCCCAAGCCGTTGCGCGACCCGGATCGAGGAAAAGTTGTCCGGGTCGGTATAAGACACCAGCGTTTCCAGCGGCAGGTTTTCAAATGCCCAATCGCGCAGGGCGCCTGCGGCCTCGGTTGCAAAGCCCTGGCCTTCATACCCCTCGAACAGCATCCAGCCCAATTCAGGTTCTGGGAACAGCGGCCCGCCGTTCAATCCAACCTGACCGACCGTCTGCCCAGCGGGGCGCGTCTCTACCATCAACGCGCCATGGCCGAACAGATGCCAGCAGGCGATGTCATGGCAAAACATGCCCCAAGCGGCACGCGCGTCAAACGGCCCGCCCATCCCTGCCGCGCGCGACGAAGCCATGGCCGCGGCATAGGCCGGGAAATCCCCGGCCACCATCGGGCGCAAGGTAAGGCGCTCTGTCTGCAAGGTGGGCTGCATCATTTCTTCTTCATCAGTCCCGACAGGCCCGACGGCTGGCTCAGACCGCGCGGCATTCCGGCAAAACCGCCGCCCTGCCCCATGCTCTCGCGCATGCCCTTGGCGGCGGCCTCCAGCTCGGCGGGCGACATCTTGCTGGGGTCGGGCATCCCGCCCTTGCCCATCATCTGCTTGATGGCCTGCTTCATGCCGCCACCCTTGCCCATCTTCTTCATCATCTCGGCCATCTGCTTGTGCTGCTTCAGCAGACGGTTCAACTCCTGCACCTCAAGCCCGGCGCCCGCCGCGATCCGCTTCTTGCGGCTGGCGGCCAGCAAGTCGGGGTTGGCGCGTTCCTTCTTGGTCATCGAGTTGATCAGGGCGATCTGGCGGCGCAGCATCTTGTCATCAAAACCCGCCTCCTCGGCCTGCTTTGCCATCTTGCCCATGCCCGGCAGCATGCCCATCAGGCCCTGCATGCCGCCCATTTTCTGCATCTGCTCCAGCTGGCCCTTCAGGTCGTTCATGTTGAACAGACCCTTGGCAAAGCGCCGCGCCATCCGCTCGGCCTGCTCGGCCTCGAACGTCTCTTGCGCCTTTTCCACCAAGGCGACGATGTCGCCCATCCCAAGGATGCGGCCCGCGACGCGATCCGCCTCGAAGGTTTCGAGCGCATCCATCTTCTCGCCCATACCGACAAAGCGGATCGGCTTGCCGGTCACGGCCCGCATCGACAGCGCGGCGCCGCCACGGCCATCGCCGTCCATCCGGGTCAGCACGACGCCCGAGATGCCAACCTTGCCGTCGAACTCGGCCGCGACATTGACGGCGTCCTGACCGGTCAGGCCATCGACGACCAGCAGCGTCTCGCGCGGCTGGGCGATGTCGCGCACCGCCTGCACCTCGTCCATCAGCACTTCATCGATGTGCAAGCGGCCCGCTGTGTCAAGGAACAGCACGTCATAACCGCCAAGGCTGGCTTGCGTCTTGGCACGGCGCGCGATCTGCACGGCGGTTTCGCCCTTGACGATCGGCAGGCTGTCCACCCCGATCTGCCCGGCAAGGATCGCCAACTGCTCCATCGCGGCGGGACGGTTGGTGTCAAGGCTGGCCAGCAGCACCCGCTTGCCGCCGCGATCCTTCAGCCGCTTGGCCAGCTTGGCGGTGGTCGTGGTCTTGCCCGACCCTTGCAACCCGACCATCAGGATCGCGGCTGGCGGATTGTCGATCTTGAGCGCATCGGCCGGACCGTCGCCCTGTAGCACGCGAATCAGCTCGTCATGGACAATCTTGACGACCATCTGCCCCGGCGTGATCGACTTCGTGACCGCAGCGCCCGTTGCCTTGTCCTGCACCCGCTTGATGAAATCGCGCGCCACCGGCAAGGACACGTCAGCCTCAAGCAGCGCCACCCGCACCTCGCGCAGCGCGGCGATGACATCAGCCTCGGATAGGGCGCCCTGCTTGGTCAGGCGGTCAAAGACGCTGCCAAGGCGGTCTGAAAGGCTTTCAAACATGGTCGTCTCCAGCACAGGCGTTGCGGCAATGGCCAAGGGCACCTGCGGGCGCAACGCGCTGGCAGATGGCGATCCCGGCACAGGCCAAGGGACCGGAAGCGTGACCTTCCGGGGAACACCTGGCCAATAGGCGCCCTTTGCATCAAAGTCAACCGGCAAGCACCGGCGCGAATGACAAAGCGCCCTGTCCCGTATCGGGGACAGGGCGCCATGACCTTGACGGCCGCACAAAAGACGCTCTGTGCAAGGCCACCGACAGGGAGCAAACCTATCAGCTGTCGCGGTTCAGGTCAGCGTTCAGCTGGACCAGTTCGCTCAGCGTGTAGTCATCGGGGTTCACGCCAAGCGGGCCAGCGAGTTGCGCCTTGGCTGCGGCCGAGCCATCGACCGAAGCGCCGTTGCGGATTTCGCCCGACAGGATGAAGTCAGCGCGCTGCTGGTCGTTGTCGCGACGCGCTTCGATCAGCATGTAGAGCTCGTTGGTGGTGTATTGGCCCGGAGCCACACCGGCAGCAGCGGCAAGCTGTGCGTCCGAGGACACCGAACCCGCGCCCATGTTGCTGCGGGTCACGTCGGCCTGCCCGGCTTGCGACAGGATGAAACGAACCGTCGCATCGTCATTGTCACGCTGTGCGTCGATCAGGCGGATCAGTTGGGCCTGGGTCAGAACGCCCGGTGCGACACCTGCTTCGGCGGCCAGTTGGTCAACGCCGGGGTTTGCGGCAGCAAGGCCAGCGGTCAGCGCAAGAGCGGCGGCGGAAAGGGTCAGAATACGCATTTTATCTTCCTTCGTGTGAAGCTGCCTTTCAGCAGCGGATGCTTGATCAACGAGACGGTGGATCAGAAAGTTTCATGGGCCGATCCGGTGCCTCGTTTGATGAAGGGTAGATAGGCGAAGGTTTTTTCCTTTACATTACAGAACTTTGACTGCAACCTGTGCAAATGCGCACAGCAATATTCTGTGATGTTTCGTGATCAGGCCAAGGAAATTCAAGCATGGCAAACCCCAATTGGGACGAGATCAGGACCGCGTTTCAGGTCGCAAGACTTGGTACTGTGTCGGGTGCGGCAGAGGTGCTTGGCGTCCATCACGCGACGGTGATCCGGCACATCGACGCGCTGGAAAAAACGCTGGGGACCAAGCTGTTTCAGCGCCACGCCCGTGGCTATACCCCGACCGAGGCGGGGCGCGATCTGCTCACGGTGGCCCAGACGACCGAGGAACAGTTCGCCCAACTCTCCAGCCGCATCAAGGGCCAGGGCGAGGTGGTGGCGGGCGAACTGACCGTCACCTCGATTGCCGGGATCGCGGATCTGCTGGTGCCGGTGCTGGCGGAGTTTCAAGAGAAATACCCGCTGGTGCAGGTGCGTTTCCTGACGGATATGCGGGTGTTCCGGCTGGACTATGGCGAAGCGCATGTGGCCATCCGCGCCGGTGCCACGCCCGAAGAACCCGACAACGTGGCCCAGCCGCTGACGCATATGCGGACGGGTCTTTACGCCTCACGGTCCTATGTGGCCAAGCATGGGCAACCAAAGGACGAGTCAGACTTTGCCGGCCACCGCTTTGTCTGCGCCGATAACGAGGCGACCCGCGCGCCGTTTTATCGCTGGCTGCGCAACACCGTGCCGGACAGCGCGCTGGGGTTTCGCGGCAGCGAGCCGGCCGCTCTCGAAGAAGCGGTGCGCTATGGCGCCGGAATCGGCTTTGTCTCGGCACATCGGGCGGCCTGCATCCCTGAACTGGTCGAGGTGCTTCCCCCCCGCCCGGAATGGGACGCGCCGCTCTGGCTGGTGACGCATGTCGATCTGCATCGCACGCGCAAGGTGCAGGCTTTTCTGAGCTTTCTCAAGGAATCGGCAAAGAGCTGGCCGCATTGAGGCGCGGTGGCAGTCGCGGGCCTGCCACGGGGTCGCGGAACAACCGCCGGGCTTTGTTGACGAAATGGAAACCCCTACCGTGGTATTTCCCTGCCAGAGCCACATTTGCGCCTGAATTCGGGGCAAATCTGGGCCAAGCGCATAAGGGAGCATGAAATGGCGGCGATCTTCATTCTTGCGGGCGGCATGGTTGGCTTCGCCTCTGCCCTTCTGTCGATGCTGCTGCTGAACACCAGCCTGTTGACCGCTTTGGGCATCTGGTCTGGCGGCGGGCTTCTGGTCGTGATCCTCGGGCTTGGCATTTCCCTGCTTGGGCGCGCGGGCTCTGGCGCGAAATCGGCACAAATTGATCCACAAGCACACCGCGCCTGAGGCTCGATTTCGCAAATTTTCTTGCTTTTCTTCGGTCCTGACCTCATATCTGGTGCGCGACGTTATCTTTTTCGACCACTGTCTCCGCCTAACGGCCACAGCAATCGACTATCAGCTGACTGCGCCGGGCCGCCGCAATCCCGCGGGCGGCAATGCTACAGGAGACTTCACGATGGCCAAGGGCACCGTGAAATGGTTCAATGAAACCAAAGGCTACGGCTTCATTGCCCCGGAAGGCGGCAAGAAAGACGTTTTCGTCCACATCACCGCTCTGGAACGTGCCGGCCTGCGTGGGCTGAAGGACGGTCAGGCTGTGACCTTCGACATCGAAGCAGGCCGCGACGGTCGCGAATCTGCAACCAACCTGTCGCTGGCGTAAGCGATCGGCAGGCCGCGACGCGGCCGCCACGCAGCGCTACGGACCAAGGGGCGTATCGTGCCGATGCGCCCCTTTTCGTTTCAGCCCGCAAGCACATGGCGGCCCCGGTCTGACGGAAACGCCGCTTCAAGGCTGATGCGCAGGGCCACCCGTGACACAGGGGCGCGCAGCACGAAGGGCGACTCACGCCGGAACGGAATGCTCTGCTGCCGGCACTGGGCCGTGATCAGCATCACGGGCAAAGGCAACCTTGCCTCCGACAGAATGCCAAAGGCCCGCATGCCTGCGTCGATCCCGCCCGCCATGTCGCAATCCACCACGAACAGATCCACGTCGCGCGGATCGTCCAGCACCTGGGCCATGGCGTTGTAGAGCTGCGGCTCCACCTGCACCTTCGCACCAAGGCCAGACAGGCGGCTTGCGGTGCCGCCCTCAACCGCAGGATCGGACACCAGCAGCGCCGATACGCCCCACCCGACAAGGGTGCAGTTTTCTGCCGGGGCAGGTTTGAACATTTGCATCTTCTGATCTCCGGTTGCGCCCGAACGGATCGTTTCGACCCGCCGAAGCAAGGATGGTCCAAGAGGAAATGGCATTCTTGCCCCGGGGACGCCCAGGATTGATCCTGGGCCCCCGCACCAAGCCACGCGGCAGATCGATCTGCACGGCGCAACCCTGATGCCAAGGTGCCAGATCGGAATTACCAAAGCCTTATCGGCCGCTCACCGCTGCGCCCATCTCTTTCGGCCAGGCCGCGACCAAATCGTCGCAGGCCAGACCGATGCCCCCGCCCAACATGCGCATGAGGATCTTTTATTCATCTTCGATCCGAACTTTAGGGAATTCATTAACCGGTTTCATGCGATCCCCAAAGCTGCGCCGCCCTCCAGACGGAAAAGGACTTTTCATGACACACCGGCCGAACCTCCTCATCCTCATGGTGGACCAGCTGACCGGAACCCTGTTTCCCGATGGCCCGGCCGACTTTCTGCATGTGCCCAATCTGCGACGCCTTGCGCATCACGCGTTGCGGTTCCAGAACTGCTATACCGCATCGCCGCTGTGCGCGCCCGCGCGGGCCTCTATCCTCTCCGGGCTGCTGCCCTCGCGCACCCGGGTGTATGACAATGGGGCCGAGTTCGCCTCAGACATTCCGACCTACGCCCATCACTTGCGCCGCGCGGGCTATTACACCGTTCTGTCCGGCAAGATGGATTTTGTCGGCCCCGATCAGCTGCACGGGTTCGAGGATCGGCTGACCGCCGATATCCGCCCGGCCGATTTCGGGCTGACCCCCGACATCCGCAAGGATGCCGACCGGCCTCACACCCTTGCGTCGGTCACAGAGGCGGGCGTGGCAGACATCACCGATCAGCTTGAGTATGATGACGAGGTCACCTTTCACGCGGTGCAAAAGCTCTATGATCTGTCGCGTGGCGCTGATCCGCGGCCCTGGTGCATGACGGTCAGCTTCGCCAACCCGCAAGATCCTTACGTCGCCCGCCGCAAATACTGGGCGCTTTACGAAAACGCGCCGGAACTCGCCTCTCCCGTGCCGATCGCCTATGCGGATCAGGACCCCCATTCAAGGCGCATTCTGGACGCGTGCCCAAGTCGCGGCCCCGCCCCGGGTGAGGCGCAGATCCGCCGCGCCCGCCAGGCCTATTTCGCCAATATCTCCTATATCGACGACAAGATCGGCGAGATTTTCCGCGTGCTCGAGGCGACGCGTCAGGAGGCGACGGTGATCTTCCTGTCCGATCACGGCGACATGCTGGGCGAGCGGAGCCTGTGGTCCCGGATGACCCTGTTCGAAGCCGCGGCCCGTGTGCCGCTGATGATCGCAGCCCCCGACCTTGCGCCCGGGCTTGTGACAACGCCAGTGTCCACCCTGGACGTCGCCCCCACGATCGCCACGCTTGCCGGTCTGGCCAGGCCCGAAACGGCGCCCACCACGGATGGGGTTGATCTGACGCGCCTCGCGCATGGCGGCGCGCGCCCCATGGTCGCGATGGAATATGTCGCCGAAGGCACCATCGCCCCCATGATCGCGTTGCGCGAGGGGGCTTGGAAATACATCGGGTGTCCGGCAGACCCCGATCAGCTTTTCGACCTCACCGCCGATCCGGAGGAGCGCGACAACCTCGCCTCCGATCCGCGCGCTGCCCCCATCCTCGACTATTTTCGCAAGGCAGCCCAAGCGCGATGGGATCTGGCGCGCCTCGACGCCGAGGTCCGCGAAAGCCAGGCCCGCCGCCGTCTGGTCTATGACGCCCTGCACAATGGGGCGCGCTTTCCGTGGAACCACCACGCCCTGCGCGCCGCCTCCGAACGTTTCCTGCGCAACCACATGACCCAAACCTTGATCGAGGACGCACACCGCCCCCGTCGCACGGCGTGATCGGCCCGCGCGGCCACATCGGGCCCGGCTTTCATCCGACGGGAAAGCGTCAGGCTTCGCGTTTCAGACGGGGCGACGCGGCCCCGCAGGTCGTGGCAACGCCGCCGAGCGGGGGCTCGATGCCCCCCGAGGTGGCCCCCGCGGTGGCCCCCGCGGTGGCCCCCGCCTCAGCGCGCGTCCTCCAGCACCAGCGCGGCACCCTTCCACCCCACCAGAATCGCGGGCGCGTTGGTGTTGCCGGCGATCAGGTTCGGGAAACTGGACGCATCGATCACCCGAAGCCGGTCGACCCCCCGCACACGCAGCCGCGCGTCCAAAACCGACAGCGCCGGGTCGCTCCCCATCCGGCATGTGCAGGACGGGTGATAGACCGTGCCAGACCGCGCGCGAAAATCGGCAATCAGGTCCGCATCCTCGGTGATCGAGGGGCCGGGGCGCAATTCTTCGCGGATCAGCCGCGCCATGGCGGGCTGCGCGGCAATCTTGCGCAGGAATTTCACTGCCGCCAGCATCTCGTCCACATCATTCTGCGTCGAGAAGGCATTGGCCACGATCACCGGATGCGCCAGCGGATCGGGGCTTGCGATACGGATCTCGCCGCGGGATGTGGGCCGGCAATTCGACAGCCCGATCGACAGGCCCGACCACGGATCGGGCGACAGGATCGGGCGCTCGCCATCCCGCGGGATCAGCGTCGAAAAGGCCTGCATGTAAAGCTGCATGTTGGGGCGCGGCTGACCCGGGTCGGTGCGAAAGAACCCGCCGGCATGGTTGATCGATTTCGCCAGCGGCCCCCGCCCGGCCAACAGATATTGGGCGCCCGACAGCAGCTTGCCCCACCAAGGGCGCAGCACGTCGTTATAGGTCGGCACCGTCATCGCCCAGGTGTAGTTGATCCCTTGATGATCGCTCAGATGCTTGCCGACATTCGGATTGTCCACCAGAACCGGAAGGCCCATCCCTTGCAGCAGCCCCCCCGGGCCGATGCCCGACAGGTGCAGAAGCTGCGGCGAATTGATCGCGCCGCCTGACAGGATCACTTCGCCCCGGGCGCGCAATATCTCGACCTGGCCCGCGCGGCGCAACTCGACCCCCACGGCCCGGCCGCCCTCGATCAGAACGCGCGTGACCTGTGCTTTGGTCAGGACATGCAAGTTTCGACGCCGCATCGCGGGCCGCAAGAAGGCGCGCGCAGTCGAATTGCGCCGCGCACCCTTGATCGTCATCTGATAGACACCGGCCCCGTCCTGCTCGGCTCCGTTGAAATCGGGGTTTTCGCGCAGCCCGGCCTGCGCGCAGGCTGCGATGTAATTCTGCACAAGCGGATGCAGCCCCTGCCGGTTCGCCGAGATGAACAGCGGCCCGCCTTGGCCGCGCCACGCATCGGCGCCCGCTTCGTTATCCTCGATGGCGCGATAGGCGTTCAGGCACGCGTCCCAACCCCAGCCCGGCGCAGCCTGACCCCATTCGTCATAATCGGCCCGATGGCCCCGAATCCAGACCATCGCATTGATCGAGGAGGACCCGCCAAGCAGCTTGCCACGTGGCCAGTGATCGCGCGCGCCCGCCAGCCCCGGGTCGGGCTCGGTGCGATACATCCAGTTCACCGCCGGGTCATAGAACAGCTTGCCATAGCCCAGCGGCAGCTGGACATAAAACCGCCGGTCGCTGCCGCCTGCCTCGATCAGGGTCACGCGGTGACGGCCCGACGCGCTCAGCCGCTCGGCCAGAACGCAACCCGCCGACCCTGCCCCGACGATGATGTAATCGCTGTCTTCCATGCCGCCCCGGTGTCAGATGTCCCGCCACCCTATCCGGCAGGCAGGGGCCGACACGCACGATTGCGACATGCGGCGTCGCGCCTAGGCCGCGATCTGAAAGCGTGGTGCATATGTCACGGGAAAATTCACCGAACGGGCAATGAAACAGACCTCGTGGATCCGGTGATGAATCGCCTCTGCCGCCCCCAGATCGGTGCCCGGCGCGACCGTCACCAGCGGCCGCAACTCGGCGCTGACAAAGCGCCCGGCGCCACCGCGCCCCAGCTCGCCCCGGCCCACGGGCGCATCCTCGTAGGCTGTCACCACAAGGCCCGCGTCAGAGGCATAATGCAGATACCACAGCATATGGCAGGCAGAGAGCGCCGAAAGCAGCAGGTCTTCGGGGTTCATCTTGCCCGGATCGCCGCCAAGGACCGGATCGTTGGAGCAATGGACCACGGGCTTTCCCGGCACGGCGATATCCCATGTCCGGGCATAGGCGCGATAATGCGCCGTGCCCTCTCCGGTGTTGCCGGTCCAGATGATCCGGCTGGTATAGTCATGAGGCATCGTTGGCTCCGATCTTGTTTCAGACGTCCCGGCACGGCGCTTTCGTCTTTTGCGGCAGAATTCGCGCCTTCTGCCTGCTCCGCAATCCGGCGGGCGATCCCCTGCGGCTGTCGCGCTTTGCCTTGCATGGATCACCGCCGCGCCTGCCCGACATGGCGGCCCACCGCCTCGGGGCGGGGCAGGTCCGCATGGGCTGTCGCGACAGGGCGCAGCCGCGCGAGGATCGCCTCGGGGGCCGCGCAGGCCTTGCCGCGTGTCATGTCAACGTGCAGCAGCATCTGTTCCAGCGTGGCCACCGGCTGCCCGTCCTTCATGATCCGGATAAAGAGGTGCAGCCGCTTTTCATCAGCCGCAAGCACCTGCACCGTGCCCGTCAAGCTGTCGCCCAGACGGGCCTCCGCCAGGTGCAGGATATGGGTTTCAGCGGTGTAATAGCTAAAGCCCGAACGCCGCAAAAAGATAGCGGCTTTCCGTCATGTGGCCGTTATAGTCGATCCAGCCCGGCAGCACCGTCATTCGCGCCAGTTCAACGGTCCGTCTGCCGCGACGGGCGCCGGGGCTGCGGCCCTGCGACGGGCGTCATGGTCCAGCAGAACCTTGCCTGCGCCCCAGTTGCGTTCCTTGAGAACGCGCAGAAATCCGATCAGGTTCTGGTCGCGGATCCGCTCCAGCGCGCGCATGGAATAGGCGCCCGATTGCGCATCCGACTGCCCGACGATCAGATCGACCAAGGCATCGTCGAAGGCGGGCACATCGGTAAGCCGGCTCCAGGGCGCGGTGAGGCAGGGGCCGAACTGATCCAGAAATTGCGTCATGCCCGCCGCACCGCCCGCGATGCGATAGGTCTCGAAAAGGCCCATCTGGCCCCAGCGCAGACCAAAACCCATGCGGATCGCCTCGTCGATCTCCTCGGTGGTGGCGATGCCATCCTTGACCAGCCAAAGCGCCTCGCGCCAGACCGCCTCCAGAAGACGGTCGGCAATATGGGCATCGATCTCTTTGCGGATGTGCAGGGGAAACATGCCGATCTCGCGCAGCGTTCCCTTCACGCCTTCGATCAGAGCCGGGTCGCAGGCGGGGCTCGGCACCAGCTCGACCAGAGGCAACAGGTAAACCGGGTTGAACGGATGCGCGACAAAGATCGTGGCCGGGTTCACCGCCTTCTGCTGCAAATCCGAAGGCGTGAAGCCCGAGGTCGAACTGCCCAGCGGGGTTGCGGGCGCGACGCGCTGAACCCGGGACAAGACCTCATGCTTCAGCTCAAGCCGTTCGCTCACCGACTCCTGAATGTAATCGGCGCCTTCAACCGCCTCCGCGACCGTTGCGGCAAAGCGAAGTTGGCCCTCGGTGGGCATCGGCCCGTCCGACAGTGCCGGCAGGGCGGCCCGGGCCATGGCCAGCACCTCGCCCATCTTGCGCGGGGCATCGGGATCTGGGTCAAAGACCGCCACGTCCCAGCCGTTGAGCAGGAAACGCGCGGCCCAGCCGCCGCCAATCACGCCCGCGCCGATGATGCTTGCCTTGCCCGTCATGCCGCCCCCGCGCGCCTACCTTCGCATCCCGCCCCGGTCACAGCCCGGTGTCGCGTCGGGCAGCCCGCCCGCGCCCGACTGCCACGTCGCGACGGGCCGCGCATCCGGTCAGAACGGCTTTTGCGGCGTGCGCTGCAAGGCCGCCACATCATAGCCGTTGCGGTCAAAGACATCGGCGGCCCAGCGCCGTTCGTCAGGCGTCACATGGGCATCGCGGTGCAACATCCACCCCGCCAGCCGCGTTGGCGTGCCCACCAGAAGCGTGCGTCCGTCGCGGCTTTGGCCGATCACCCAGTAATCCCCGGCAAAGGGCACGCCTGCCAGCTTGACCTTGAATTGGCCCGGTCCGACCTTGGTCGCCGTGCCCGTGATCTGCACCGCCTGCGCCCCCCGGCGGCAGCGATTGTCCACGCTCAACCCGCCCTCGATGGGGGCATAGGTCGCGGTGGTATGCGTGCAGCCGTCCTGAAACGGCGCGGGAAAGCTGGCAACCTCATACCAGGTCCCCACCAAGGCCTCGGGCGCGATGTCGAGCAGATACATCGGCGCGGTCGCATAGCGCGGCGAAGGCGTGTGCGGATCACACGCGGCCAAGGCCAAAACCGACAGCAGCAGAATTCGTTTCATAGCGGAGCCCTCTTTTCCAGCTTGAGCCGTTTGCGCACCTCGGCTGGGGTGATGACGCGCGCGCCCATGTTTTCGACGATCGTGGCCGCGCGCTCCACAAGCTGAGCATTGGTTGCCAGAACGCCCTTGTCCAGCCAAAGGTTGTCCTCCAGCCCGACGCGCACATTGCCGCCTGCAAGAACGGCAGCGGCGACATAGGGCATCTGATGACGCCCGAGGGAAAACGCCGACCAATGCCACCCGGCCGGCAGGTTGCTGACCATGGCCATGAAAGTATGCAGATCATCGGGCGCCCCCCATGGCACCCCCATGCACAGCTGCACCAGCACCGGCTCGGGGATCACGGCCTCGCGCACCAGTTCGCGGGCCAGCCAGAGATGCCCGGTGTCAAAGGCCTCGATCTCGATCCGCACCCCGGCCGCTGTCATCCGTCGCGCCATGTCGCGCAACAGGCTGGGCGTGTTGACCATCACATAATCGGCCTCGTTGAAATTCATCGTGCCACAGTCCAGCGTGCAGATCTCTGGCCGGCAGGCCACCACATGCGCGACCCGTTCCGTGGCCCCCGCCATATCCGACCGCGGGCCCGCGACCATGGCTTCGCTGCCCTCGAAATGGATGTCGCCTCCCATGCCCGCGGTCAGGTTCAGCACCACATCCTCGCCCGCGTCACGGATACGCTCGGTCACTTCGCGGTACAGGGCAAGGGCCCGTGCAGGCGCGCCGGTTTCCGGATCGCGCACATGGCAATGCACAACCGCCGCACCGGCCTTGGCCGCATCGATCGCGCTGTCGGCGATCTGTTTGGGGCTGCGCGGCACATGCGGGCTGCGGTCCTGCGTGCCACCGGACCCGGTGACGGCGCAGGTGATGAAAACCTCTCGGTTCATGGTCAATGGCATGACACCCCCCCGTTGTCGCTTGCGCCGTCCTTCTTGCGCGACGGCCGCTGCCCTTGGCAATTTGGAAATCACGCAAGTGCCGCGCGGGGCCTGTCGCACCCAGCACCCGTTTCCCACATGGGCCTTGCATCTTTCATGGCGATCCCGGGCGATCGGCCACAGGCCCAAGGCGGCCGCGCCCCCAACGAAGGGGGCGAAGCCCGCCGATCAGGCGCCGGGCGCTGTCAGGCCGCGTCCAGCAGGCCGCGCCCCCTCAGCAAAGCCTCGACCCCGGGCATGCGGCCCCGGAACTGAAGATACAACTGCTCGGCATCCCGCGATCCCCCGGCCGAGAGGATGAACTTTTCAAGCCGGGCCGAGGTTGCGGGATCAAAGGGATCGCCTGCCTCCTCAAAGGCGGCAAAGGCATCGGCATCCATCACTTCAGACCACATGTAGCTGTAATAGCCCGACGAATAGCCGTCGCCCGAAAAGACATGCGCGAAATGCGGTGTGGCGTGGCGCATCCTGATCGCTCTGGGCATGCCCAGCGCCTCAAGGATTTCCGCCTGTTTCTGCATCGGATCGGCGGGCGGTGTTCCCTGATGGAATTCCAGATCGACCAGCGCGCTTGCCACGAATTCAACGGTGGCAAATCCCTGATCATAGGTTCCGGCCGCCAGCAACCGACGCAACAGATCGGCGGGCATTGCCTCGCGCGTCTGCCAATGCCGGGCGTGCTGCTCCAGCACCGCAGGCACCTCCAGCCAATGTTCATAGAGCTGGCTGGGCAGTTCCACGAAATCGCGCGCAACACTGGTGCCACTGATGAACCCATAGGTCACATCCGACAGCATCTGATGCAGCGCATGGCCGAATTCGTGAAACAGCGTCCGCGCGTCGTCATAGGACAAAAGCGCCGGATCGCCTTTGGCAAAGTTGCACACGTTGACGACAATCGGCCGCACATCGCCGCCCAGTTTGCGCTGGCTGCGCATGGCCGAACACCACGCGCCTGACCGTTTCGATCCGCGCGCAAAATAATCGCCGAGGAACACCGCGATATGGCTGCCGCCGCGCGTCACCTCCCACCCGCGCACATCGGGGTGATAGAACGGCCCGTCGATTTCGCGAAACTCAAGCCCGAACAAGCGGTTGGCGCAGTCGAATTGCGCGGCCAGCATCGCGTCCAGCGACAGATAGGGCTTCAGCGCCGCCTCATCCAGATCATGCTCGGCGCGGCGGCGCTTTTCGCTGTAATAGCGCCAATCCCACGGCTCCAGCGGGCCCGTGATCCCGTCGGCATGCAGCATCGCCTCCAGCACGCCGCCATCGGCTTCGGCCTTGGCGCGCGCCGGGGTCCAGACCCGCATCAGCAGATCGCGCACCGCCGCCGGGGTTTTGGCCATCTCGGGTTCGAGTTTGTAATCGGCAAAGCTCGGATAGCCCAAAAGCTGCGCGCGCTCATGCCGCAAGGCCAGGATTTCAGCGGCAATCGCCCGGTTGTCATGGGCATCGCCATTGGCCCCCCGCGCGACCCATGCCTCGTAGGCGCGCTGGCGCAAGGAACGGCGGGGAGAGAATTGCAGGAAAGGCACGATCAGGCTGCGGTTGAGCGTGACCACCGGGCCGCCCGCCCCGCGCTCCTCGCCCGCTGCGCGCGCGCTGGCCACCACAAAATCGGGCAGCCCTTCCAGATCGCTCTCGGCCAAGGGCATGGACCACGCGCGCTCATCGGCCAGAAGGTTTTGGCTGAACTGGGTGCCCAGCACGGCAAGCCGCGACTTCACCGCCGTCAGACGCTCTGCCTCGGCCCCCTCCAACAGCGCGCCCGAGCGGACAAACATCTGCCGATACAGCGTCAGCACCCGCAGCTGTTCATCGCTAAGGCCAAGCGTCTCGCGCTGCTGCCACAGGGCCTCGATCTTGGCGAACAGCGCCTTGTTGTTCGACACTTCCGAAGAAAACGCGCTCATCTTTGGCGCAAGATCGCGCATCAGCGCCTCGCGCGCGTCATTGGAGTCAGCGCCCGACAGGTTGTAGAACACCCCCGCCACCCGGTCGAGCGCGCCTTCGGCCAACTCCAGCGCCTCGATCACATTGGCAAAGGTCGGCGGTTCCGCGCTATCGGCGATGGCGGCGATGTTGGCGCGCGCCTCGGCCAGGGCGCTGTCAAAGGCGGGGCCGAAATCTTCGTCCCGGATCTGGTCAAAGGGCGGCAGACCAAAGGGCGTGGTCCAGTCTTGCGCGAAAACAGTCATGCGAAATCTCCTTTGCCGGGTAAGCTAGGCACGCCGGTGACAAAGGTCCACACCCGACGCGACCTAGCGAAACCGGTCGAGCAATTTCTGCATCGGGCTGCGGGTGTCTTCGTCGGCCACGGCTGGCTTTGGCGCGGGCTTGGCGTCAGGCTTTTCCTGTGGCGCGGCGGCCGCTGCCGCACGATCGGAGGACCGGGGCGGGGCCGTGCGCAAGGCGACCGCGTTCATGAATTTCTGACCGTCCCCGGCGGCCAGATGCACGGCGCCTTCGGAAACCCCGCGCAACAGATCATCCAGCCAGTCCTGATCGGCCTTGGCAAAATCGTGCAAAACGTAATGGGCCACCGCATCCTTGTGCCCCGGATGCCCGATGCCAAGCCGCACGCGGGCATAGCCTTCGCCCAGCATCCCGCTGATCGAGCGCAGGCCATTGTGCCCCGCATGGCCGCCGCCCTGCTTGATCCGGCACTTGCCGGGCGCAAGGTCAAGCTCGTCATGCAGCACCGTCACATCGGATAGCGCCAGTTTGTAAAAGGTCATCACCGCCTGCACCGACTGGCCCGACAGGTTCATGAAGGTGCCGGGTTTGAGCAGCAGCACCTTTTCCGCCCCAAGCCGCCCCTCGGCCACCTCGCCCTTGAACGCCGCGCGCCATGGGCCAAAGCCATGATCTGCCGCGATCCGGTCCACCGCCATGAAGCCGATGTTATGCCGGTTGCCCGCATATTTTGCGCCCGGATTGCCAAGACCTACAAGCAGTTTCATCGCGCTCTCCTGTTGCCCCTTCCTTGACGAAGCGCGCCCCAGTCGTCAAGCATCGCAGCGGAAGGGGAGCCCGCATGCGCTTTGCCGTCGTCTGTTCCGTTCGCAACGAGGGCCCGTTCCTGGTGGAATGGGTGGCATGGTATCGCCGCCTTGGCTTTACCGACATCGTTGTCGTCACCAATGATTGCACCGACCGCTCCCCCGACCTGCTTGACGCCTTGCAGGCTGCGGGCTGGTTGACCCACCTGCGCCACGACGTGCCCGATGGCACCAATATCTGCGCGCGCAAACTCGAGGCGGCAAAGGCCTTGCCACAGGTCGCACAGGCCGATTGGGTGCTGGTCTGCGATGTGGACGAGTTTCTGGTCATCCACCGCGGCGGCGGGCAGATCACCGATCTGATCCCGGCCCAGCCCGATTTCCTTGGCATGGCGATCAACTGGCGGGTGTTTGGCACCTCGGGTCAGACGATCTGGCAAGACGGCCTTGTCCATCGCCAGTTTACCAAGGCGGCCGCAGCCACGGATTTCGCCTCGACCTGGGTCAAGACGCTCCACGCCCGGCCGGGCTGGTTCCGCAAACTGGGCGAGCACGGACCAAAGCGCCTCTTGCCGCGCCATGCCGCAAGATGGGGGCAAAAGGGTCTGGCTTGGGTCAACGCCGATGGCCATGATCTGCCGGAATGGCGGCCCGACGGCGACTACATGCGCCGCATGCCGGCCGAACGGGTCAGCTTTGCCACGGCACAGATGAACCATTACATGATCCGCTCGGACGAGAGTTTCAGCCTGAAACGCGGAACGCTGTCATCGGTTGCCGGAAAAGACCGCTATACCGATGGCTATTACGCCCGCTACAACCGGAACGAGGTCGAGGACCGCAGCGCCCTGCGCCATGCCGATGCCTTTGACACGGTCCATGCAGAAGCGATGGCGTTGCCGGGGGTTGCCCGCCTGCATCACCTGTGCTGCGCCGATTATGTCGGTCGCCTTGCCGCAAGCGCGGGGCGCGATCCGGCGGCCGATCCCCGCCATGCCGCCCATCTTGTCGCAGCCGCTGCCGCTGGCCCCTGACCGGCCCAAGGCATGGCGCGGTCGATGCGTCCGTGGCACAGGCGTTTTACCCGGTTCTGCCCCGGTGATTTGCCCGCGTGATTTGCCCCTGTGATTTGCCCGCGTGACAGGTGTTTTCATGTGACAAAAGCGCAAGCGCCGTGGCAGGCTGCGGCAAAGGAGGACAAGCATGATCCCGTGGCGCAGTCTGCTTGCATCGCTGGTGTTCGGCATCACGCTCGGGCTTGCCGGGCCGGCTGCGGCCCAGGCCGAAGATCCAGCGCAAACCGAGGATCCGGTCTTGAATGCGCTGCGAATGCAGGTGACTGGGCTGGACACTTTGCTGACCTTGCCAGAGCCTGCCCTGCCGGCCTGTGACCCGGAACGCCGGGCGGCGACGCGGGGCCTGTTGATTGCCGCGCAGGAATGGACGGCAGACCCGGACAATCATCTGTCCGGCCCGCTCAACGATGCGGAATTGATCCGCAATGCCCTTGTCGCACGGGGGGCCGAGGCCGCCAATCTGCGGGTTCTGTCCGGCGCGGCTGCGACCCATGCCGGGGTCGAAGCGGCGGCCGCGACACTTCTGGCCGAAACGGGCTGCGGCGACCAGATCATCCTGCACGCCTCCGGCTGGGTTTTCGGGCCAGAGATGTTCGCGCCGACAGAGGGCGATCTGCCCCCGTTTGCCTTCATGTCGGACAACCCGACCCTTGCCGATGCCGGAGGGATGGACCTTGGCACCGGGGCCACACACCGCGCCGCCCGGATGGGCCCCTATCTGATGCTCAACGCCCCGCGCCCCGGCACCGCCGAGGTGCTGAATGCCGCCGCCCTGTCCGATCTTGTCACGCGTCTGCGCAACCGCGGCGCAGATGTGACCGTGGTTCTGGACACCTCGACCGCCGAGGACATGCGGCTTGAGGATCGTCAGGCACAGGTGGACCCACGCGGCTTGTGGCGCGCGCGCCTGACCCCGGGCCAGGGGGCAGAGGCGGGGCCGGTGCTGCTTTCGTCGCAGTCGGGGGGGCTCTCGGTCTTTTACGGCACGGCCTCGGGCGAGATGACGGTGGAAATGCAGCTTCCGCGCCGCGCGCCCGACCGGCGCTTCTATGGCGTGTTCAGTTTTGCCTTTGCCGCCGCCCTGTTGCAGGCCGATGTCACCTCTCCGGCCGCTTTGGCGCGACTGATCACCGGGATCGACCCGACGATCGAGCGCGACCGGCTGTGGACCTATGTGTTCTCGACCACCGAACCCGACCGGGCGCTGATCGTCGAAAACCGGCCGCCGCCCCCGGCGGAACGAGGCATCATCCGTATCCTTGACCCGGCCCCCACCCGTGCCGCAGCGCCGCTTGATCGTGCCCGGCTGACCCTGCGCGGGCAGGTCGAGGCGCCTTCCGACACGATGATCGTGACCGTGAACGGCGCGCTGGCACAGTCAAGCCCCGATGGCAGCTTTGTCCATGATCTGGACCTGACCGCAGGGGTCAACCGCATCGATGTGCTGGCGCTGACCCGCGACAACCAGCCGATCACCCATTCCTTCGAGCTGTTTTTCGAAGGCGACATGGCCGCGCTTCTGGGCAGCGGCGCGCGCTATGCCCTGCTGATTGCCAATCAGGACTACGCAGAAGGATCAGGCCTTGCCCGGCTTGCCACGCCCATCGGCGATGCCACGGCGCTGGCCCAGATCCTGACCACGCGCTATGGCTTTGCGACCACCGCGACCACGCCCGAAGGCGCGCCGCTGGACCTGTTCCTGAAGAACGCCACCCGGCTGGAGATTGAAACGGCGCTTTATCAGATCAGCCGCATCGCCGGGGCGCGGGACACCGTGCTGATCTTTTATGCCGGGCATGGGATCTATGAACAGGCCACGCAAGGGGCGTTCTGGCTGCCCGTCGATGCCCAGGCCGCGTTGCCGTTTTCCTGGCTGCCAGCCGCGGCGATTTCAGATGCCATCCTGCGGATCGAGGCGGGCAATGTGCTTGTGATCTCTGACAGCTGCTATTCCGGCGCCTTGCTGCGCGGCGCGGGCGGGGCCGAACCCGTCGATGATGCCGACCGGCTGCGCGCCCTTCAGCGGCTGGCGGACAAGCGGTCGCGTATCGTCATCGCCTCGGGGGGCAATGAGCCCGTGCTGGACAGCGGCGGCGATGGTCATTCGGTCTTTGCCCGCGCGCTGCTGACCGGGTTGGCCGAGATGGAGGAGGAGGCCTTCACCGCGCGCGAACTTTTCGACCGCTACCTGCTGCCGATGGTGGTGGGACAGGCCGCCCAAGAGCCGCAATACAGGCCGATCGAACGATCCGGTCACGAAGGTGGGGATGTGGTTCTGGCGCGGATCGGCGGACAGGGCGACTGACATCGGTGAAAGACCAGCCGGGGGCAAGGTGCTGCCCCCGGTGCGATGCGCATCACGGACGTCGGCATCAGTCTTCGTCGCCGCCGATCTGGGCCAGGACATGGCCCTTGCCCCGCAGCCGCAGGATGATCGGCACGATCAGGGCAAGCGCCGCCACGATCAGGATGCCGGCTGCCACCGGAGTGGACCAAAGCGTGGTCCAGTCCCCTTGCGAGATCGACAGCGCCCGGCGCAACTGCTGTTCTGCCATCGGGCCAAGGATCAGACCTACAACCACCGGCGCAATCGGATAGCCATAAAGGCGCATCAGATAGCCAAGCACCCCGAAGATCGTCAGCATGGCAAGTTCGACCGGCGACGGGTTGATCCCGATGGTGCCCAAGGTCGCAAACAGAAGGATCCCGGCATAAAGCCACGGGCGCGGAATGGTCAGCAGCTTGATCCACAATCCGATCAGCGGCAGGTTCAGCACCAGAAGCATCACATTGGCAATGAGCAGGCTGGCGATCAGACCCCAGACCAGATCGGGTGCCGTGACGAACAAGAGCGGCCCCGGTTGCAAGCCGAACTGCTGGAACCCGGCCAGCATGATCGCGGCCGTCGCCGTCGTGGGCAGGCCAAGCGTCAGCAAAGGCACCAGCGTTCCGGCGGCGGCGGCGTTGTTGGCCGCCTCTGGCCCGGCGACCCCTTCGATCGCGCCCTTGCCGAATTCGTCGGCATGGCCAGAAAACCGCTTTTCGGTGCCATAGGACAGGAAACTGGCAATATCCGCCCCGCCGGCAGGCATCGCGCCAATCGGAAAACCGATTGCCGTGCCGCGCAGCCAGGACCGCCACGACCGCTTCCAATCAGACCGGCTCATGGCGACGCCGCCCTTGATGGCATGGACCTTGTCCTCGGCGCCGCCGATCTGGGCGGCCACGAACAGCGCCTCGCCAACGGCAAACATCGCCACGGCCAGCGTCGTCACCTCGATCCCGTCCAGAAGCTGCGGCACGCCAAAGGACAGGCGCGCCTGCCCGGTCAGGCCGTCGATCCCAATCAGGGCCAGGGCCAGACCGATGAAAAGCGACGTCATCCCCTTGAGCGCGCTGTCACCAAAGGCAGCCGAGACGGTGACAAAGGCCAGCACCATCAGGGCGAAATATTCGCGCGGCCCGAAGATCAGCGCCAGCTTGACGATATGGGGCGCCAGAAAGGCAAGCGCCATGGTGGCCAGCACCCCCGCCACAAAGGATCCGATGGCCGCAGTTGCAAGCGCCGGACCGCCGCGCCCGGCACGGGCCATCTTGTTGCCCTCCAGCGCCGTCACGATCGACGCGCTTTCGCCCGGCGTGTTGAGCAGGATCGATGTGGTCGAACCGCCATACATCCCGCCGTAATAGATGCCCGCGAACATGATGAGCGACCCCGCAGGATCAAGCCCATAGGTCACGGGAAGCAATAGGGCCACCGTCAGCGCGGGCCCGATGCCGGGCAAGACACCGACCGCGGTGCCAAGCGTGACGCCGATCAGCGCATAGAGCAGGATCATCGGGTCTGTCGCCACCGCCAGCCCCTGAAGCAAGAAGTCGATGGTGGTCATCTCACCCTCCGAAGATCAGATTTTCCAGAAAGCCGGCCGGAAGGTTCAGTTTCAGCACCTGGTCGAACACGGCGTAAACCACCAGGGCGAACACGATCCCGATCGGAAGGGTCAGGGCAAAGTTGCGCTTGCCAAAGGCGGCGGCGGTCATGCTGAACAACACCCCGCCTGCAATGGAAAACCCCGCCGGATGCAGGAGCAGAAGCTGCAACAGCAGGCCGCCGACCACAAAGGCGATCGGCACAGGCGCCTGACGCGGCACCCCGCCATCGCCGCCGCGCAGCCCCTTGACCACATGGGCCAGCGCCAGCAGGACAAGGCCCCAGCCAACGAAAATCAGGGTCTCGGCAGATCCGATGCCCGCGTAGCCGCCCTTGTCGGGGATGGTTCCGGCCTGCCAGATCAGAACCGCGCCACCGGCCGCCAACCCCGCGGCCACGATGAACGCCGCCCCATCGGGGCGACGTCCGGTTGCGGTCAGCCGCTTGATCATTTCACCAGACCGATGTCTTTCAACACCGCCGTCGTGGCTTCGATCTCCTTGGCAAGCTGGGCCTCGAACTCGGCGCCTGCCAGATAGGTGTTGGCCCAGCCCTTGGTGTCCAGCATGGCCTTCCAGCCTGCCGAATTGACCATCGCATCGATATCGGCCGCGACGGCCGCCTTCTGCTCGGCCGACAGGCCCGGAGCGGCGGCAACCATGCGCCAGTTCTGCACGTTCACATCATAGCCCGCTTCCATCAGCGTCGGCGCATCGGTGCCCTGCCATTTCTCGGCAGTGGAAACCGCCAGCATCCGCATGGTGCCGGCCTGAACCTGCGGCAGGAACTCGCCCACGCCCGAGATGCCAACCGTCACCTGATTGCCCAGAATGGCCGCAAGCGCCTCGCCGCCGCCGGCAAAGGCGACATAGTTGATCTTGGTCGGATCGACGCCCGCCGCCTTGGCCAGCAGGCCAACGGTGATGTGGTCCACCCCACCGGCCGAGCCGCCGGCCCAAGACACCGAACCCGGATCTGCCTTCATCATCTCGACCAGCTCGCCGATCGTCTGGATCGGCGAGGACGCCGATACGGCAATACCCACCGCCTCGCCGGTCAAGCGCGCGATCGGGGTCACATCCGCAAGCGAAACCGGCGAGTCATTGGTCAGGATCGCCCCGACCATCACATAGCCACCCACGATCAGTTGCGTCGGATCGCCCGCGGTGCCCGCCGCGAATTGCGCAAGGCCAACGGTGCCGCCCGCGCCGGGCACGTTTTGCACCTGGACCGAGCCCGAAATCCCCTCGGCCTGCAACACTTCCTGCATCGACCGCGCCGTGCTGTCCCATCCGCCGCCCGGTGCGGCAGGGGCCATGATGACATAATCCCCGGCAAGCGCCGGAAGTGCAAAGGCCGCCGCAAAGACAGCGCTCAAAAGCGTGTGTTTCATCTGGTGTCTCCTCCCTGGGCACGGTTGCCCGCGCCGATTGTCTTGGGCTGCACCTCCTCGTGCCTGCCCTGCCGCGAAATTCAGCACATAAACCTGTCATCTGGCTGACACTGTCAGCGGCCTTCCAAGGCCTCATGCCACAGACGATAGAATCGGCGCCGCTTGGCCTGATCCAGATAGACCATGACCCCCGGACTGACCGACACGGGGCGCAGGTGGTTGCCCAGCGCGGCCTGCATGGCAAGCGCGGTGTTCGCGCCGGACACTTCCAGACTGACCGCGGGCAGGCGGAGTTTCTCGGACAAGAGTGTCTGCCCCTCGCGACTCATCAGAAAGCCAAGGAAGGCGGCCCCAAGATCGGGGGAGGCAGAGGCGCGCGGCACCAGACCCACGCGCGACACCACCACCGTGAAGTCACGCAGCAGCACAAAGCCAAGATCGGGCAGCCGCCGCGCCTGATCGGCGGCGTAAGAGCCAAGGATGTTGTAGCCGATCACCAGCCGCCCATCGGCCACCCTGTCGATGATCTGCTGGCTCGTGGAAAACGTCTGCATCCCGGCCCGCGCCATGCTGCGCAGCAAGGACCAGATATCGGGGAAATGCTCGGCATCCCGGGCAAGGAACAGATAGCCCACCGCCGATTGCCGGATGTCATAGGTGCCGATCCGGCCGCGCAGATCGCGGGGCGCCTCGCGCAGCCACTCCATCAATTCGAGCCGGGAAAGCGGGGGGCCGTCCGGAAAGCTCGGCTTGTGATAGACCAGGACCCCAGGCTCATAGGTCAGCGCAAAGGCTGTGTCCTGCCAATTGGCCCAGTCGGGCCAGTCGCGCGCCTCGGGCACGCGCACGCGCTGCGCATAGCCGTCGTTGGCCAGCTTGATCTGCAAATCCATGCCCGAGGAAAACACGAAATCCGCCGTCGGCGCGCCCGCATCGGTTTCTGCGACCACACGGTCTGCGATCTGCGCGGCGAGAAAATCTTCATAGCGCACCGCGACGTCCGGATGGCTGGCCTGAAAGGCTTCGATCAGCGGCCGTGCCAGCCGGTAATCGAAGGTGGAATAGATCACAAGGCTGCGATCCCCCTCTCCGCCCTTGGCCGGAAAGGTGACGGATTCGGCACAGGCCGCCGTGGCCGGAAGCAAGAGGGCCAGCACCAGGCGGATCAGGGCAAGTCCAGATGCGCGTGACATGACCAAACCTTGCCCGATGCAACGCCAGTTCACAACCTCGGGCTTTGCCTCTATCCTCGGCCCCGGGGGGGACAGGGAATGCGCCTGCTTGTGGTCGAAGATGATCTGCCGCTGGCCGAGGCGCTGACGGCGCTGCTCACGTCATCTGGCTATGTCGTGGATTGCGTGCATGACGGCGAGGCCGCGATGGCGCTGGCCACCGACGAAGCGTTCGATCTGGTGATCCTCGATCTCAACCTGCCACGGCAGGACGGGCTTGCGGTGCTGCACCACATGCGGGCGCGCAACAACACCGCCGCGGTCATGGTGCTGACGGCAAAGGGGGCTGCCGAAGACCGGGTGCGCGGCCTTGACCTTGGCGCCGATGACTATCTGACCAAACCGTTCGACGTGCGCGAGTTCGAGGCCCGGGTGCGCTCTCTCTTGCGGCGTCAAGCGGGGTTGCGATCTTCGACAATCTCTCTGGGCAATCTGTCGCTTGACCTGACGACCCGTCAGTTTTCCATTTCCGATCAGACGCTTGATCTGCCCCCGCGTGAACGCGCCCTGCTGGAGCTGTTGTTGACCCGCGCAGGAAAGGTGGTGGCCAAAGAGGCGATCATGCAATCGCTGACCACCTTGGACGACATCCTGTCCGACAATGCGATCGAGCAATATGTCTCGCGGCTGCGACGGCGGCTTGCGCCGCATGGCCTTGGCCTGCGCACGGTGCGTGGCATCGGCTATCTTCTGGAAAAGGCACGCTAGGGGATGGCGGCCTATTCGCTGCGCCGCCGCCTGCTGTTGTGGCTTTTCCTTGCGACGGCCGTGCTGGGCCTTCTGGCCCTGGCCGACACTTGGCGCGAGGCGTTGCGCACCGCCCAAGGCGTGTCGGACCGGGTTCTGGTCGGCTCCGCCCTTGCGATTGCCGAAAGCGTGACCGTGGATGAAACCGGCACGCTCGAGGTGGATATCCCCTATTCCTCGCTTGAAATGCTGACTTCGGCCGCGCAGGACAAGGTGTTTTACCGCGTCGATGGGCAACCGGGCGGTTTTCTGACCGGCTATGCCGATCTGGACTATACCCAGCCCGAGGGGCAGGCCCCGGTGTTTTCCGACAGCACCTTCCGCGGCGTCGGCATCCGCAGCGCCACCTTGCGGCGCGAGGTGTCAACCGGCGCCAGTTCCATCGCCTTCACCGTCACGGTCGCGGAATCCACACTGGCACGCGCGGCACTGGCGCGGGCGATCCTGCTGCGATCGGCCCTGCGGCTGGCGGTTCTGATCTCTGGCGTCGCGGCCATTGTCTGGCTGGGCGTCACGCTGGCGCTGCGCCCGCTTGATCGGCTTGGTGCCGTCATCGCCGAACGCTCGCCCGATGACCTGCGCCCCGTGACCGCCGATGTGCCGCAAGAGGTGGCCGCGCTGGTGCTTGCCATCAACTCGTTCATGGCGCGATTGGACACGGCTGTGAATGCGCTGCGCAATTTCACCGGCAATGCCAGCCATCAGCTGCGCACCCCATTGGCCGTGGTGCGCACCCAGCTTGCGCTGATCGACCGCAGCACAACGCCACCGGCCCGGCAGGCCGCCATGGCCAAGGCGCAAATCGCGCTGGAACGGGCCGAACGGGTTCTGGCGCAGCTTCTGGTGCTGGCGCGTGTGGATGCAGCCAGCGGGGCGGCCGCTCTCGGGCCTGTCAACATCGTTGCCACTGCCAAGGATCTGACAGCCGAGATGGTGCCCTTTGCGCTGGAGCGTGACGTGGATCTTGGCTTCGAAGGCCCGGTCTGGGCCTTTGGTCATGCCGAGCCGGTATTGCTGGCCGAACTGCTCAAGAACCTTGTCGGCAATGCCATCGCCTATGCCGGTCACGGCGCGGTGGTGACGGTGCGGGTAAAGGATCACCCCCAGGGCATCGAACTGGCGGTCGAGGACAACGGGCCGGGTCTGAGCCCAGCCCAGATCACCCTCGCGCTCCGGCGTCGTCGCGGCGCATCGATCCAGGCCCAGACCGCTGTTCGGGATCAGGAAGCGGGATATGGCTTTGGCCTTGCGATCAGCGCCGAAATCGCGGCGCTGTTCGATGCAGAGCTTCACCTTGCCCCGGGCGCGGGAGGGCGCGGGTTGCTGGCCAGCGTTGTGCTGCACCGGGCCCCTGCCGGCCCGTGACCCGTAAACGGCGCAGACATGCAAAAGGCGCGGAGGGTTGCCCCGCCGCGCCCCTGTGTCTGGCCCGAAGGTCAGGGATTTACGCTTCTTCGGCGTTGTCGTCCGAACGCAGGCCCGAGGGCGACGCGATATTGGCGATCACGAAGTTGCGCTTGATCGTCGGCACCACGCCTTCGGGCAGTTTCACGTCGTCGATGTGGATCACATCGCCGATGTTCTTGCCGGTCAGGTCAACCGTGATGTGATCGGGGATATCCCCTGCCGTCACTTCCAGTTCCACTTCGGGGCGCACCACAGTCAGCGTGCCGCCACGCTTCAGGCCGGGGGCCTTGTCGTGGTTTTCGAAGTTGACGTGAATGAACAGATTGATGCGCGAGGTGCGACGCAGGCGCATCAGATCGACGTGGGTCGGAAGATCCTTGACCACATCGCGCTGCACACCGCGGCAGATGACGCGAACATCTTCCTGACCTTCAACCTTCAGGTTGAACAGCGTCGAAAGGAAACGGCCCTTCTTCAGCTTGGTCAGCAGGTAGTTGTATTTGATGTTGATCGGAAGCGGATCTGCGCCACCACCGTAAACAATACCGGGCACGAGTTGCTCACGACGAGCTTGACGGGCGGCCCCCTTGCCTGTCCCCATCCGTGCCTCGGCGATCAGATCAGGGATCTCACCAGCCATTGCAGTTCTCCATATGATAAGTCCACCGCCCTCCAAGGGTGCGCGGTGCGACCGGGGGGCTATAGCGGGGAATCAGCGCGGGGGAAAGCGGAAATCGCGGCTTTCTTTGGCCCCCTTCGCCATGGCCTTTGCAAGATCGGCAATGGTGCGCGTGGCAAGATGGCGGCGCAGCACCGCCTCGGCCTCGGCCATTGCGGCGTGCAGGGTGGACTGCATCGCCGCCACGATGGCGCAGTCCTTTTCCGCGGCCAAGGGCTCTGCCGTCAGGAACGGCGCGCCGATGGCGTCATAAACCTCGGCCACCGTGATCTGATCCGCCGCCCGCGCCAGCCGCCATCCCCCCGCATGGCCCTTGCCCGACACCACCAGCCCCCGCACCCGCAAAAGCCCCAGCACCCGCCGCACGACGACCGGATTGGTCGCATTGTGCCCGGCAATCACTTCGGACGTGAACACCTGTTCGGGCGCTGCCGCCATATGGCCCAGCGTGTGCAGCGCAAGGGAAAGCTTGTTGTTCCGTTTCATGTAACTATTATAGTTACGTGATTCGTCAGACGCAAGGAAAAGCAGATGGAAAACGACTGTGACGTGGCAATCGTGGGCGGCAGCTTTGCCGGGCTGGCCGCCGGGCTGATGCTGGCGCGGGGTCGGCGGCGGGTGGTGGTGTTCGACGAAGGCCAGACCCGCAACCGCTTTGCCGATGCGGGCCATGGCTTTCTGGGCATGGACGGGCTGGCCCCGGCAGAAATGCAGCGCCGCGGACAGGCCGATCTGCTGGCCTATCCCACCGCCCAGATCGTGCCGCAGCGCGTCACCTCTGTCACCGGAACGCAGGGCCGCTTTATCCTGACCGCCCGCGAAAGCTGGACCGCAAGACAGGTGATCCTTGCGCATGGCATGCGTGACAACCTGCCCGATATTCCGGGCCTTGCCGAAGGCTGGGGCCAATGGGCCATGCAATGCCCCTATTGCCACGGCTATGAGGCGGCAGACCAACCCACCGGCATCCTGATGACCGGCGCCGCCCCGCCACATCACCTGACGATGCTGCGCGACTGGACGGGCGATCTGGCCCTGTTCTGCAACGGATACGCCCCGGACGCAGACACGCGCGCCAAGGCAAACGCATGGGGTATTCCGGTCTATGATCCGCCCGTTGTGGCGATCCGCAACGATGGCCCCCACCGCACCCTTCTGCTGGCGGATGGGCGCGAGGTGGCGCGCGCGGTGCTTTACCTCGTCTCTCGGTCAGAACCGTCCTGCGATCTGGCCGCACAGCTTGGCTGCGCGATGGAGGATGGCCCGACCGGCCCCTTTGTCAGCGTCGACATGATGCAGCAAACCAGCGTTCCCGGCCTCTTTGCGGCGGGGGATCTGTGCCGCCCGATGTATGGCGCGCTGTTTGCCGCAGCCGATGGCGCCCGCGCCGGGGCGGGGGCGCATCACGCGCTGCTGTTTGCCGCCTGACCGGGATCAGCCAGAAAACAGGAAGTGCAGGACATCGCCATCCTTGACCTCATAGGTCTTGCCTTCAACCCGGAACTTGCCCGCTTCTTTCGCGCCCACCTCGCCCTTGCCGGCGATGTAATCGTCATAGGCAATGGTTTCGGCGCGGATGAAGCCCTTTTCGAAATCGCCGTGAATGACACCGGCCGCCTGCGGCGCCAGCGTGCCCTTCAGGATCGTCCAGGCGCGGGCCTCCTTTGGCCCCACGGTGAAATAGGTCTGAAGATCAAGCAGCTGATAGCCCGCGCGGATCAGCCGGTCGAGCCCGGCCTCGTGCAGGCCCATTTCCTCGAGAAACATGGCCGCCTCGTCCTGGGGCAACTGGCTGATCTCCTCCTCGATCCGGGCAGAAATCACCACCGTGCCCGCGCCTTGCGCGCGTGCCATCTCGGCCACGCGCTGCGATTGGCTGTTGCCCGACGCGGCCGAGGCTTCCTCGACGTTGCAGACGTAAAGCACGGGCTTGGACGTGAGCAGTTGCAGCAAACGCCACGCGCGTTGGTCATCCTCGGCGACCTTGATCGTGCGGGCTGGCCTGCCCTCCTCCAGCACCTTTTGCGCCATCGCCAACAGACGATCCTGATCGGCGGCTTCCTTGTCGCCGCCCTTCATCTTGCGGGCAAGATTGGCGCGCCGCCGCTCGATGCTTTCAAGGTCGGCCAGCATCAACTCGGTTTCGATCGTCTCGGCATCGGCGACCGGGTCGATCCGGCCCTCGACATGGGTGATGTCGCCGTCTTCAAAGCACCGCAGCACATGGGCGATGGCGTCACATTCGCGGATATTGGCCAGAAACTGGTTGCCCAGACCCTCGCCCTTGGACGCCCCGCGCACAAGGCCGGCAATATCGACAAAGGTCATGCGGGTGGGGATGATCTGCTTGCTGCCGGCAATCGCGGCCAGCTTGTCCAGACGCGGATCAGGAACAGCGACCTCACCCACATTCGGCTCGATGGTGCAGAACGGAAAGTTCGCAGCCTGCGCCGCCGCTGTGCGGGTCAAGGCGTTGAACAGGGTCGATTTGCCCACGTTCGGCAAACCCACGATACCCATCTTGAAACCCATAGCACCCTCCTTTGGCGACGGGCCGCTTCTACAGGGGGGGCCGCAAAGGATCAAGCTGTCGCGCCGCCCGCTTGGTGCCGTCGCCCTGCGGCGCAGCGCTGTGCCCCATTGATTTTCCGCGCCCGCCCGTGCAAACCCAAGCCCAAGTATCTCGGGGATGACCATGACCAGAATTGACAAGACCTTTGCGCGCCTGACAGCCGAAGGCAAAAAGGGCTTTGTCGCCTATATCATGGCGGGCGATCCTGATGTCGCCACCTCGCTTGAGGTGATGCGCGGCCTGCCCGGCGCGGGCGTTGACATCATCGAACTGGGCATGCCCTTCACCGATCCGATGGCCGATGGGCCGACGATCCAGCTTGCCGGGCAGCGCGCGCTGGACCATCACATGAAGATGGATCAAGTGCTGGATATGGTGCGCGCCTTTCGCCAGAACGACGCCACCACGCCCATCGTCCTGATGGGCTATTACAACCCGATCTATGCGCGCGGGGTGGACCGCTTTCTGGCCGATGCCGTCGCGGCGGGGATCGACGGCCTGATCGTGGTCGATCTGCCACCCGAGGAAGACAGCGAATTGTGCCTGCCCGCGCAGGCGGCCGGACTGAACTTCATCCGGCTGGCGACCCCCACCACCGACGCAAAGCGCCTGCCTGCGGTGCTGAAAAACACCTCCGGCTTTGTTTATTACGTCTCTGTCACCGGCATCACGGGGGCCGCCGCGGCACAAGCCGCCGACGTGGGCCCGGAAGTGGCGCGCATCAAGCAATCGACCAGATTGCCGGTCATCGTGGGCTTTGGCATCACCACACCCGAAGCCGCAAAGGCCATCGCCGGCGTGGCGGATGGCTGCGTCGTGGGATCGGCCATCGTCAAGGATATCGGTGCCGGAAAGCCGGTGGCCGAAATCCTGGCCAACGTCGCCGCGCTGGCCGCCGGGGCGCACGCCGCCTGACCGCACGCCCGCCCGACAGCGGGCGTCAGCGCAGACCGAACTCGGCCATCGCCTCGGCCAGACCGGGGGGCAGGGTTTCCTCATGCTCTCGACCCGGCAACAGATCGGGCGGGGCATCCTTGGCCTCCAGATAGCGCCAGCCCTGAAACGGGCGCCGCGGCACGGATTGCGTGCGCGTCACTTCGGTGTCGAGCAGGATGGCACAGCGCGAAATGCCATCCGCACCCGTCACCTGTTCCAGCCCCACCACCTGTTGGCGCGCAAGAATGACCCCCTTGATCACCCAATAAAGCGAACCGCCCGCCAGAACCTCGTCTGCGCGCTTTGGCCACATCCGGGTGACATGCACGGCACAGCCCTCGGGCCAACGCGCGCGCTGGCTGCGCTGCCAGTCCAGCAAATCCTCGATGCTGTCGGCGCCAACGCAGAGTTTGAGCAGATGGACAGGGTCGGTCACAGGGCGATTCCTTTGGTCAGGCGGCACACCATAGGGCGCTTTGCGGTCACGGCAAGACGTTGACCGCGGTGGCCTGGGGGCGTATTTTGTGCGTTCCGCTGTAATCCCCACAAAAAGAAGGCTGCCCCCATGTCCCGATTCGCTGCGCCCATTGCCGAACAGATCTGGGACATGAAATACCGGCTGAAGGCGCAGGACGGCACAGCCATCGACGGCACGGTGGAGGACACCTGGCGCCGGATCGCCCGCGCCTTGGCCGAAGTGGAAAAGGACCCGGCCCATTGGGAGGCGAAATTCTACGCAGCCCTTGAAGATTTCAAATACCTGCCCGCAGGCCGCATCACCGCGGGCGCGGGCACCGGCCGGTCGGTCACGCTGTTCAACTGCTTTGTGATGGGCACGATTCCCGACACGATGCCCGGCATTTTCGACGGGCTGAAAGAGGCCGCGCTGACCATGCAGCAAGGCGGCGGGATCGGCTATGATTTCAGCACGATCCGCCCGCGCGGGGCCGAGGTGAAGGGGGTCGCCGCCGATGCCTCTGGCCCGCTGTCCTTCATGGATGTATGGGATGCGATGTGCCGCACCATCATGTCCGCGGGCAGCCGCCGGGGCGCGATGATGGCCACCATGCGCTGCGACCACCCCGATATCGAACAGTTCATCGAGGCCAAGAAAGACCCGGCCCGCCTGCGCATGTTCAACCTCAGCGTGCTGGTCACCGACCCGTTCATGGCGGCGGTCAAGGCCGATGGCCCGTGGGACCTGGTGTTCGATGGCCGGGTCTATAAGACGCTTCAGGCGCGCGATCTGTGGAACAAGATCATGCGCAACACCTTTGATTTCGCCGAGCCGGGCGTGATCTTCATCGACCGTATCAATGCGATGAACAACCTTGCGTATTGCGAGACCATCGCCGCCACCAACCCCTGCGGCGAACAGCCCCTGCCGCCCTATGGTGCCTGCCTTCTGGGCAGCATCAACCTTGCCGCTCTGGTGCGCGACGCGTTTGAACCGGCGGCGGCGCTGGACATGGCGGCGCTCGATGACCTCGTGCGCACCGCGGTGCGGATGATGGACAATGTGGTGGATGCCAGCCGCTTTCCCCTGCCCCAGCAAGCGGCCGAGGCCCGCAACAAGCGCCGCATCGGCCTGGGCGTCACCGGGCTTGCCGATGCGCTTTTGATGGTGGGCGCGCGCTATGGCAGCGCCGAGGCCGCGGCGCTTACCGAACGCTGGATGCATGCCATCGCGCGGGCCTCCTATCTTGCCTCGGTGGACCTTGCGCGCGAAAAGGGCGCCTTCCCGCTGTTCGACGCCGATGCCTATCTGTCGTCGGGCGCGATGGCGGGGATGGATGCCGACGTGAAGGACGCGATCCGCCAGCACGGCATCCGCAACGCGCTGCTGACCTCGATCGCGCCGACCGGCACCATCAGCCTTTATGCCGGCAATGTCAGTTCCGGGATCGAGCCGGTGTTCGCCTATGCCTATACCCGCAAGGTTCTGCAAAAGGACGGGTCGCGCACCGAGGAGGAGGTCGTCGATTACGCCGTCCGCCTGTGGCGAGAGAAATTTGGCGACGCCGAGCTGCCCGATTATTTCGTCAACGCCCAGACCCTGCCGCCGCTGGATCATGTGCGGATGCAGGCGGCGGCGCAGAAATGGGTCGATTCGTCGATTTCCAAGACCATCAACTGCCCCGAGGACATCAGCTTTGACGATTTTGCGCAGGTCTATATGGCCGCCTGGGATCAGGGCTGCAAAGGTTGCACCACCTATCGCCCCAATGCGGTGACCGGGTCGGTGCTGTCCGTGTCGGAAACCTCCGACAAGACCCCGGCCGAGGCGCCAGCCACCGCCGCCCGCACCGAAGGCGAGGTCATCTACCTTGCCGATCCGCTCGACCGGCCTGCGGCGCTGGAAGGCGCCACCTACAAGCTGAAATGGCCGGGGTCGGAACACGCGCTGTATATCACCGTCAACGACATCGTCATCGCCGGCCACCGCCGCCCGTTCGAGGTGTTCATCAACTCCAAGAACATGGAGCATTTCGCCTGGACCGTCGCGCTGACGCGGATGATCTCGGCGGTGTTCCGGCGCGGCGGGGATATCTCGTTCGTTGTCGAGGAGCTTAAGGCCGTGTTCGACCCGCGCGGCGGCGCCTGGATGGACGGCAAATACATCCCCTCCATCCTCGCGGCCATCGGCGGGGTGATCGAGCGTCACCTGATCGAGATCGGCTTCATCGCCGGTGAGGGCATGGGCCTGAAGACCGACCCGCACGCCGAGGTGGTGGCACTTGGCACCCCTCGCGGCAAAAGCTGTTCCAGCTGCGGCAGTTATGAGATGCGCATGATCGAAGGCTGCATGACCTGCGCCAGCTGCGGCTATTCCAAATGCGGCTGACCGCCTAGCCGCGCCAGACCCCTGACCCGCCCCTGCACGCGCACGCTGCGGGCAGGCTGGTGCAGAAGGGGCGGCGCTGCTAGACGTCGTGGCACAAGATCGGAGCCGCCAATGCCCAACATCCTGACCGTCGCGCGTGCACCGCTTGCGGCTTTTGCGGCCATGGGCGTGGTCTGGGGCACCTTTGCCGCCGCGCTGCCCGACCTCAAGACGATGCTGGCCATAGACGAGGCGCAGCTGGGTGTCCTTTTGCTGTTCACCCCGATTGCGGCGGTGACGGCAATGCTTCTGGCCCCGATGTTCGGCGCGGCGATGGGGCGGCTTGCCTTGCCCTGTGCGGTGCTGACCATGGGGCTTGGTTTTGCCCTGCCGGGACAGACGGCGAGCCTGATCCTGTTCCCGCTTGCCATGATGATCTGCGGCGCGGCAACCGGCCTGACAGATGTTCTGATGAACGCCCGTGTAGCGCAGATCGAGAACACGCGCAGCCTGCATCTGATGAACCTTTGCCACGCCGCCTACAGTTTCGGCTACGCCGGCGGCGCGCTGGCCACCGGCGCCATGCGGGGGGCCGGACTTGGGCCGTCGCTGGTGCTGGGAACGATGGCGCTTGTGGCGGCGTCTCTGGCGCTGCTGACATGGGAGCGCGACGGCCAGATCGACGGGCTGCGCAAGCCAAAGGACAAGGGCGCCGCGCGGCTTGGCCTGATCCCGATCTTGGGCGGCGCGGTGGTGCTGATTGCCTTCATGACCGAGAACGCAGCCGAGGCCTGGTCGGCCCTGCATATCGAAAAGACACTTGGCGGCAGCCCGAGCGAGGGGGCGATGGGGCCGGCGGTGCTTGCGCTGACCATGGGGTTTGCGCGACTGGCGGGTCAGGGCCTTGTGGCGCGGGTCAGCCCCTTTCGTCTGCTGGTCGGTGGCGCGGTGATCGCGGCCTGCGGGGCGCTGATCGCCGCCGGGGCGCAATCGCCGGTGATGGCCTATGCCGGGTTCATCGTGATGGGGCTGGGCGCATCGGTGATCGCGCCCACCGCCTTTTCGCTGGTCGGTCGGCTGGCAGAGCCGCAGGCGCGGGCGCGGGCCGTCGCGCGGGCCACGCTGCTTGGCTATTTCGGTTACTTCTTCGGCCCGCCCATGCTTGGCTTCATCGCGGGCAGCTTTGGCCTGCGTATGGCCTTTGTGTTTGCCGCCTGCCTGTTGCTGGCGGTGCTGATCCTTGCGCCCTTGATGGCACGCGCGGGGCGCCGCTTACTGCCAGCTGTCTGAAAATCCCTTTGGGATCAGAAGATTGTGACGCCCCAAATCGCCCACATCCCGTTCGCCACACAGGGCCATGGTGGTGTCGAGCTCTTTGCGGATGACCTCTAGCGCCTTTGTGACCCCCGCCTCGCCCATCGCGCCAAGCCCGTAGATATAGCTGCGCCCGATCATGGTGCCCTTGGCCCCCATGGCCAGCGCCTTCAGCACATCCTGACCCGAGCGGATGCCGCTGTCCATCCAGACCTCGACCCGGTCGCCCACCGCATCGACGATGCGGGGCAACATGCGGATCGATGACAGCGCCCCATCCAGTTGCCGCCCGCCATGGTTCGACACGATGATGGCATCCGCGCCAAAATCGGCGGCCTTGCGGGCGTCGTCCTCGTCCAGGATGCCTTTCAGGATGAACTTTCCGCCCCATTGGTCGCGGATGCGGGCGATCTTGGTCCAGTCCAGTTGCGGGTCGAACTGGTCGGAAATCCAGCTCATCAGGCTCGATGTATCGCCCACCCCTTTGACATGGCCGACGATATTGCCAAAGCCGCGCCGCTTGGTGCCCAGCATTTCCAGCCCCCAACCCCATTTGGTGGCAAGGTCAAGCAGCACCGGCAGGGTCAGCTTGGGCGGGGCCGACAGGCCGTTCTTCAGATCCTTGTGCCGCTGGCCCAGGATCTGCAAATCCAGCGTCAGCACCAGCGCCGAACATTTGGCGTCCTTGGCCCGCTGGATGATTCGGTCAACGAAATCCTCATCCTGCATCACATAGAGCTGAAACCAGAACGGCGCGGGGCTGTTCGCCGCCACGTCCTCGATGGAACAGATCGACATGGTGGACAGGGTGAAAGGCACGCCGAACTTTGCCGCCGCGCGGGCGGCCTTGATCTCGCCATCGGCGGCCTGCATGCCCGTCAGCCCGACGGGGGCCAGCGCGACCGGCATCGTCACCGGGAAACCCGCCATCGTGCCCGCGACAGACCGGCCCGACATATCGACCGCCACTTTCTGGCGCAGCCGAAGCTGGGCAAAATCCGAGGTGTTTTCGCGGAAGGTCTGTTCGGTATAACTGCCCGACTCGGCGTAATCGTAGAACATCTTCGGGGTGCGGCGTTTGTGGATCCGCTTCAGATCCTCGATACAGGTAATCACCGGCATGGCCACCCCCTTGATTTGGTAAATCCGTGTTACCAATCGGCAGGGTGCAGCGCAATTGCAAAGGCGCTGCCGCCAAAGTCTGTTTTCCCGCCGAAGAAGATGGGATAGCAGGCAGGCAAGCGACAGGAGGCCAGCATGACGGCAACAGTGTTCATCGACGGCGAGGCAGGGACAACGGGGCTCCAGATCCGTGACCGTTTGCTGGGGCGCAGCGACATCCGGCTGATCCAGATCGATCCGGACCGCCGCAAAGACCCGGCGGCGCGGCGCGAAGCCTTTGCTGCGGCCGATGTGGCGATCCTGTGCCTGCCCGATGCGGCGGCGGTCGAGGCGGTTGCGCTGTGCGAGGGCCTGCCCACGCGGATCATCGACGCCAGCACCGCCTACCGTGTGAACCCCGACTGGGCTTATGGTTTTGCCGAACTCAGCGCCCAGAACCGGGCGCGGATCGCAGGGGCGGCGCGGGTGTCAAACCCCGGCTGCTATCCGACCGGGTCGATTGCCTTGCTGGCACCGCTGGTCGCGGCAGGTGTGATTGCGCCGGATGCGGCGCTGTCGATCAACGCGGTGTCTGGCTATTCCGGCGGCGGCAAGGCGCTGATCGCGGAATTCGACGAAGGCACGGCGGGGGCGTTCTTCCTCTATGGTCTGGACCACAAGCACAAGCATCTGCCTGAAATCACTCAGCATTCGGGGCTGACCAGGCGGCCGATCTTTGTGCCGTCGGTTGGAAACTTTGCCCAAGGTATGATCGTGTCCATTCCGCTGCATCTGCCCAAGGGGCAGACGGCGGCGCAGATCCGCGACTGTCTTGCGGCCCGTTATGAAGGGTCGCGCTTTGTCTCGGTGCTGGACGAAGGCAGCCTGACCGCCCGCGTCAATCCTGAACGGCTGAACGGCACCAACCGCATGGAACTGTCGGTTCACGCCAGCGCCGAAGGGGATCGGGTGGTGCTTTTGGCCACGCTGGACAACCTTGGCAAAGGCGCCTCGGGGGCGGCGGTGCAGAACCTGAACCTGATGCTGGGCATGGATGAAGGGGCCGGGCTGTAACGCCCGGCCCACCGCCTCGCGCTCGCCGGGCGGCTAGACCTCCTCGACCATCACCACGCCCTGCATCGCCTTGATCGCGCCCTTGATCTGCGGCGTGACCGGATAGGGCTGCGGCAGGGTCAGGTCGATTTCGCGGCCCTGGTCATCGGGCACGCACAGCGTGATCTGCGCGCGCGACCGGCCCTCGACCCGCGACAGCAGCGCCGCAAGCGACGACACCGCCTCTGCACGGTTGAGGTGGATGCGCAGATCGGCGGCCCCGGCCTGTTCGGCCACCGCATCGATCGGCTGCACCGCATTGGCAAGCAGCTTGACCCCGTCCCCGTCGGGATCGGCCTTCACCGTCAGCACGACATTGCGGCCCGGTTCCAGAAAATCGCGCGCCGCCTCCAGCACGTCGGAAAACACCGTCACCTCGTAAAGCCCGGTCGGGTCCGACAGTTGCACAAAGGCAAAACGGTTGCCCTTGGCGCTTTTGCGTTCCTGCTTGGACGCGACCGAGCCCGCGAGCTTGGCAATCAGCGGCCCGCGTTGCGCCAGGGCCGTCACCTCGGCCAGCGTCTTCACTTCCTTGCGCTTCAGCGGCCCCATGTAATCGTCCAGCGGGTGGCCCGACAGGTAAAAGCCCACCGCCTGATGTTCATGGCCCAGCCGTTCCACCGGCTGCCAGTCGTCGCGGAACGGCAGGCGCGGTTCGGGAATATCGGCCCCCGCCTCGCCGAACAACGACACCTGATTGCTGGCTTTCGCCTCGTGGATCGCGGCGGAATAGGCGACCAGCGCATCCAGCGCCTCGAACACGCGGGCGCGGTTCGCATCCAGCGCGTCAAAGGCCCCGGCGCGGGCCAGCATTTCCAGCGGGCGCTTGCCCACCCGTTTCAGATCGACGCGCCGCGCCATGTCGAACAGCGTGGCAAAGGGCTTTTCGCGACCATCCACCTGCCGCGCCTCGACGATCATCCTCATCGCCTCGACGCCCACGTTCTTGAGCGCGCCCAGCGCATAGATCACCTTGCCATCGCGCACGGTAAAGGTGGCAAGGCTCTGGTTCACGCAAGGCGCCACGGTGGTGATGCCCAGCTTGTCCACCTCGCGCTTGTAGATGGCCAGCTTGTCGGTCAGGTGGATATCGCAGTTCATCACCGCAGCCATGAATTCGACCGGGTAATTCGCCTTGAGATAGGCGGTCTGGTAAGACACCACCGCATAGGCCGCGGCGTGGGATTTGTTGAAGCCGTAGTTGGCGAACTTCTCAAGCAGGTCAAAGACCTCGCCCGCCTTTTTCGCGTCGATATTGTGGGTCTTTTTCGCGCCTTCGATGAATTTTGGCCGTTCCTTGGCCATTTCCTCGGCGATCTTTTTCCCCATCGCGCGGCGCAACAGGTCGGCGCCGCCCAGCGAATAGCCCGCCATCACCTGGGCGATCTGCATCACCTGTTCCTGATAGACGATGATGCCTTGGGTTTCCTTGAGGATCGGATCGATGGTAGGGTGCAGCGATTCAATCTCGCGCAGGCCGTTCTTCACCTCGCAATAGACCGGGATATTTTCCATCGGGCCGGGACGATACAGCGCGACCAGCGCCACGATATCCTCGATGCAGGTCGGCTTCATGCGGCGCAGCGCATCCATCATGCCGCTGGATTCCACCTGAAACACCGCGACCGTCTTTGCGCTGGCGTAAAGCTCGTAGGTTGGCTTGTCGTCCAGCGGGATCAGGTTGATGTCAAAGCTGATGCCCCGCAGCGCCAGAAGATCCATCGCGTTCTGAATCACGGTCAGCGTTTTCAGACCCAGAAAGTCGAATTTCACCAACCCCGCCGCCTCGACCCATTTCATGTTGAACTGGGTGGCGGGCATGTCAGAGCGCGGGTCTTGATAGAGCGGCACCAATTCGTCCAGCGGGCGGTCGCCGATCACCACCCCGGCGGCATGGGTGGACGCGTTGCGATAGAGCCCCTCGATCTGTTGTGCATAGGTCAGAAGGCGGCCCACCACCTCCTCCTTGGCGGCCTCGCGCAGACGTGGTTCATCCGCCAGCGCCTTGGTGATGCTGACGGGCTTCACGCCTTCGACCGGGATCATCTTGGACAGCCGGTCCACCTGCCCATAGGACAGTTGCAGAACCCGGCCGACGTCACGCACCGCCGCCTTGGACAAGAGCGCGCCGAAGGTGATGATCTGCCCCACCTTTTCGCGGCCATAGCGGTCTTGCACATAGCGGATCACCTCCTCGCGGCGATCCATGCAGAAGTCGATGTCGAAGTCGGGCATCGACACCCGTTCGGGGTTCAGGAACCGTTCGAACAGCAGCGCATAGCGCAAGGGGTCAAGGTCGGTGATGGTCAGCGCATAGGCGACAAGCGAGCCAGCCCCCGACCCCCGGCCCGGACCGACGGGGATATTGTGATCCTTGGCCCATTTGATGAAGTCGGACACGATCAGGAAATAGCCCGGAAACCCCATCTTTTCGATCACGTTCAACTCGAAATCCAGCCGGGCCTGATACTCCTCGGGCGAGACCGCATGGGGGATGATGGCAAGACGGGCTTGCAAGCCTTCGTTGGCCTGACGGCGCAGTTCCTGCACCTCGTCATCGGCGAATTTCGGCAGGATCGGCTTGCGCTTGTAGGCGGCAAAGGCACAGCGGCGGGCGATTTCGACCGTGTTCTCGAGTGCCTCTGGCAGGTCGGCGAACAGCGCGCACATCTCTGCCTCGGATTTGAAATAGTGCTGCGGCGTCAGGCGGCGGCGCGGCTGTTGCTGATCGACATAAGCGCCTTCCGCGATGCAGATCAGCGCATCATGCGCCTCATACATGTCAGCCTTGGGGAAATAGACATCGTTGGTGGCCACGATCGGCAAACCCATGTCATAGGCCAGTTCGATACATCCGCGTTCAGACGTCGCCTCGGCCTGCGGCAGGCGCCCGCCCTCGCCGGGGTGGCGTTGGAGTTCGACATAAAGCCGGTCACCAAAGGCGCTGTGCAGCTGCGCCAGCAGCGCACGCGCCTTGGCCACCTGCCCAACCTGCAACATTCGGCCCAGCGGTCCGTCCGGCCCCCCGGTCAGAGCGATCAAACCGTCGGCGTGGCGGGCAAGTTCGTCCAGCGTGACATGGGGAAGCTGGCCATCGCCGCGCAGATAGAGGCACGAGTTGAGCTTCATCAGGTTCATATACCCCGCCTCGCTCTGCGCCAGCAGAACAATCGGGGCGGGCGGGCGGGGCCGCTCTCCGGCTTGGGCCGGATCATGGGCAAGGCTGATCTGACAGCCGACAATCGGCTGCACCCCCGCGCCAAGTGCCGTCACCGAAAATTCCAGCGCGGCAAACATGTTATTGGTGTCGGTGATGGCGATGGCCGGCATTTCCGCGGCTGCCGCCAGTTTCACAAGCGACTTGACCGGGACCGCCCCCTCCAGCAAGGAGTGTTCCGTATGGACCCGAAGATGAATGAATCGCGCAGGCTTTGACATGGGCTTAGCCTAGCGAAGCATCCGGACGGTGGGAAGGGTGCCTCATTCTTTGGCAAAAGCCGATGCAGCTTCAAAAAGGGCAAAAGAGAATTGTCTTGCTTTGTGGCATCCGGCCTTGCTTGATGATCTTACAGGGACATAAGAACAGCAAGACTTGGGGGAGCATGCCCCGCTTTACGCCGCATCGGGCGGGCATGCAAAACACCTCGAACGGGGAGAAGGCGGCGGACGAAACCTATGTCTGAGATTGCGTTTCACTTGAACGGAACGCCCATCCGTCTGACCGGAGAACCGGCCACACGGACCCTTCTCGACTGGCTGCGCGAAAGCCGCGGGCTGACCGGCACCAAAGAAGGCTGCAACGAAGGCGATTGTGGGGCCTGCACGGTGATGGTGACAGATGCGCGGGGCAGCCGGGCGCTGAACGCCTGCATCCTGTTTCTGCCGCAACTCGATGGCAAGGCCGTGCGCACCGTCGAAGGCATCGCGGGGCCAAACGGGCAGCCCCATCCGGTGCAAGAGGCGATGGTGGCGCATCACGGCTCGCAATGCGGGTTCTGCACCCCCGGCTTTGTGGTCAGCATGGCCACCGCCCATCTGAACGGTGCGACCGACCACGACGACCAGCTTGCCGGCAATCTGTGCCGGTGCACGGGCTATGCGCCGATCCTGCGCGCGGCCAAGGCGGCCGAAGCCGCCCCGGTGCCGGACTGGATGAAGGGCGATGCCGCCTTGGTCGCGGCGCAGGACGGGCCCGCAGAACAGCGCCCTGCCGCAGCCGCTTTTCGCCCGCACAGCAGCGACGACTTGGCCGCCTGGTATCTGGACCACCCCGATGCCACGCTGATCGCCGGGGCCACCGATGTGGGTCTTTGGGTCACAAAGCACTTGCGCGACCTTGCGCCCGTGGCCTTTCTGAACGGTGTCCGTGATCTTCAGCAGATCGAGGATCGGGGCGACAGCTTGCGCATCGGCGCGGGCGTGACCATCGCCGATCTGCGCGCGGCCCTTGCCCCGCGCTTCCCCTCTCTGGGCGAGCTGTTGCGCCGCTATTCCAGCGAGCAGGTGCGCAACGCGGCCACCATCGGCGGCAATATCGCCAATGGCAGCCCGATCGGCGACGGGCCGCCCGCACTCATCGCACTGGGGGCGACCTTGCATCTGCGCCGGGGGGATGCGCGCCGCGAGATGCCGCTGGAGGATTTCTTTCTGGAGTATCGCAAGCAGGACCGCCAGCCCGGCGAATTCGTCGAGGCGGTGACGATCCCGGCGACGGCCCCTGCCCTTCGCTGCTACAAGCTGTCGAAGCGCTTTGATCAGGACATCTCGGCGGTGTGCGGCTGTTTCAACGTAGCGCTGACCGATGGGGTGGTCAGCGGCGCCCGCATCGCCTTTGGCGGGATGGCGGGCACCCCGAAACGCGCCCGCGCGGTCGAGGCGGCGCTGATCGGCAAGCCGCTGACGCCCGAAGTCGCCGCAGAGGCGGCAGCCCTGATGGCGCAGGATTTCACGCCCATGTCCGACATGCGCGCCAGCGCCGCCTATCGGTTGACCACGGCGCAGAACATGCTGCGCCGCTATGTGCATGACCTCAACGGCGATGCGGTTTCGGTGCTGGAGGTGCGGGCATGAGCATGGGAAAATCCCTGCCGCATGACGCGGCCCCGCTGCATGTGACCGGGCAGGCGCGCTATGTCGATGACATTCCGCTGCCGGGCAATGCCCTGCATCTGGCCTTTGGCCTTTCGACCATCGCACGCGGTCGGGTGACGGCGCTTGATCTGTCGGCGGTGCGCGCCGCCCCCGGTGTGGTCGCGGTCTATGGCCCCGACGATTTCGCCGAGATGCCCGATTGCAGCCCCTCGGCCCATGACGAGCCGATGCTGTCCACCGGCGAGGTGTTCTATCTGGGCATGCCGCTGTTTCTGGTGGCAGCCGACAGCCATCTTGCCGCGCGCCGCGCCGCCCGGCTGGCCCGCGTCAGCTATGATGCCGCCGCCGCGATCCTGACGGTGGATGACGCGCTGGCCGCGAACAGCCGGTTCGAGGATGGCCCGGTGATCTGGGCCAAGGGCGACGCCGCGCGCGCCATCGATGCCAGCCCCCATGTGGTGGACGGTCGGTTCGAGGTGGGTGGGCAAGAGCATTTCTATCTGGAAGGTCAGGTCGCGGCCTGCCTGCCGCTGGAAGGCGGCGATCTCTTGATCCATTCCTCGACCCAGCATCCGACCGAGATCCAGCACAAGGTCGCCCATGCCCTGCACCTGCCGATGAGCGCGGTGCGCGTCGAGGTGCGGCGCATGGGGGGCGGCTTTGGCGGCAAGGAAAGCCAGGGCAATGCGCTGGCCATCGCCTGCGCCGTGGTGGCGGCCCGCACCGGGCGGCCCGCCAAGATGCGCTATGACCGCGACGATGACATGATGATCACCGGCAAACGGCATGATCTGCGCATCCTCTATCGCGCAGGCTTTGACGATCAGGGCCGGATCACCGGGCTGGAATTCACCCATCTGTTCCGCTGCGGCTGGGCGCAAGACCTGTCCTTGCCGGTGGCGGACAGGGCGATGCTGCACGCCGACAACTGCTATCACCTGCCGCATATCCGGATCGAGAGCCACCGGCTCAAGACCCATACGCAAAGCGCGACCGCCTTTCGCGGCTTTGGCGGGCCGCAGGGCATGGTGGGGATCGAACGGGTGATGGATCACATCGCCCATACCCTTGGCCGCGATCCGCTGGAGGTGCGGCGCGCGAATTTCTATGCGGGCATGCAGACGCCAGCAGTGGCGCAATCCACGCCCTATTTCATGCCGGTCGAGGATTTCGCCGGACATGAGATCGTGGCCGCACTGGCCGCCTCGTCCGATTATGCCGCGCGGCGGGCCGCGATTGCCGCATGGAACGCGACCAGCCCGATCCTGAAGCGCGGGATCGCGCTGACGCCAGTCAAGTTCGGGATTTCCTTCACGCTGACCCACCTCAATCAGGCGGGGGCCTTGGTGCATGTCTATCAGGACGGGTCGATCCATCTGAACCATGGCGGCACCGAAATGGGGCAAGGCCTGTTTCAGAAGGTGGCGCAGGTGGCGGCTGGCGTGTTCGGGGTGGACGCCGCGCAGATCAAGATCACCGCGACCGACACCGGCAAGGTGCCCAATACCAGCGCCACGGCGGCAAGTTCGGGGTCGGATCTGAACGGCATGGCGACGCAAGCGGCCTGCGTGACGATCCGCGACCGGATGGCCGACTTCATCGCCGGAAAACATCAGGTAAAGCCCGACACCGTGCGCTTCGAGGGCGGCATGGTGCGGGTGGCGGGCGAATCCTATGACTTTGCCCGCGTGGCGATGTGGGCCTATCAGGCGCGGGTCAGCCTGTCCTCCACCGGGTTTTACGCAACGCCAAAGCTGCAATGGGACCGCAAGGCGGGCAAAGGGCGACCGTTCCTTTACTTCGCCTATGGTGCGGCCGTGACCGAAGTGGTGATCGACACGCTGACGGGCGAAAATCGCATCCTGCGCGCCGACCTTCTGCACGACACCGGGGCCTCGCTGAACCCCGCGCTGGACATCGGTCAGGTCGAGGGCGCCTATGTGCAGGGCGCGGGCTGGCTGACGACCGAGGAATTGGTCTGGGATGCCAAGGGTCGGCTGACCACGCATGCGCCGTCAACCTACAAGATCCCGGCGTTTTCGGACCGCCCGCCCGTGTTCAACGTGGCGCTGTGGGGACGGCCCAACCGCGAGGACACGGTGGGCAAGTCCAAGGCGGTGGGCGAGCCGCCCTTCATGCTGGGGATTTCGGTGCTGCATGCGCTGTCAGAGGCGGTGGCGGCCTGCGGGCCAGCCTATCCGGCGCTGGATGCGCCTGCCACGCCCGAACGGGTCTTGGCGGCCGTGGCGCGGGCGCGCGGCGATGTTTGATCTTGACTCGCTGGCCGAGGCGGTTGCGACCCATGGCAAGGTCGCGCGGGTGGTGATCGCCGCCCACGACGGATCATCCCCGCGCGAGACGGGGGCGGCGATGCTGATCTGGGATGCGGGCCAATCCGGCACGATCGGGGGCGGCGCGCTGGAATGGGAAGCGGCGCGCCTTGCACGAGACATGCTGTCGGGCGCCGGGGCCGCGCGGGTGCAGCGCGTGCCGCTTGGCCCCGCGCTGGGGCAATGCTGCGGCGGCGCCGTGACCCTGGTGACAGAGGTGTTCAGCGCAGCCACCCTGCCCCGCCCCGAAGCAGGCGTCGTCGCCCGCGCAGTCGATGGCCGCCAGATGCCGCTTGCCGTCAAGCGCCTGCTGGACCGGGCCAGAGCGCAAGGGCAGCGGCCAGAGGTGCAACTGGTGCAAGGCTGGATGGTCGAGCCGGTGGCAACCCGCGCACGCGCGCTGTGGATCTGGGGCGCGGGCCATGTGGGGCGGGCGCTGGTATCGGTGCTGGCGCCGTTGCCGGGGATGCAGATCACCTGGATCGATGTCGCCAAGGACCGCTTTCCCGCCGACATCCCCGCCGGGGTGATCGCCCTGCCCTGCGCCGATCCGCCGCGTCTTGTGGCCCATGCCCCGCAAGAGGCCGAGCATCTGGTGCTGACCTATTCCCATGCACTCGACCTTGATCTGTGCCATCGCCTGCTGGGCCATGGCTTTGCCAGGGCGGGGCTGATCGGGTCGGCGACGAAATGGGCGCGGTTCCGTGCGCGGCTTGCCGCACTGGGCCATGCGCCGGGGGCGATTGCCCGCATCGATTGCCCGATCGGCGATCCGGCCTTGGGCAAGCATCCGCAGGCCATCGCGATTGGCGTTGCACAGGCCGTGTTGCGCCCTGCCACCCGAGCCTTACAACAGGAGACAGCCCGATGACCCGGCCAGAATTGTTGCGCGTCGAGGGCGTGACCAAAGCCTATCCCGGCGTGGTGGCCAACAGCGATGTGTCCTTTTCGATCTCGCAAGGAGAGGTCCATGCCCTGTTGGGCGAGAACGGGGCCGGCAAATCGACGCTGGTGAAAATGATCTACGGGCTGGTCAAGCCCGACAGCGGGCGCATGACGCTGAACGGTGCAGCCTATACCCCGGCCGAGCCGCGGGCGGCGCGGGCCAGCGGTGTTGCGATGGTGTTTCAGCATTTCAGCCTGTTCGAAGCGCTTAATGTGGCCGAAAACGTGGCGCTTGGCATGGAAAACCCGCCGCCAATGAAGGAATTGGCCAGCCGGATCAAGGCGGTCAGCGAAGAATACGGCCTGCCGCTTGATCCGGCCCGGATGGTGGGCGATCTGTCGGCGGGCGAACGGCAGCGGGTGGAAATCGTGCGCTGCCTGCTGCAAGACCCCAAGCTGCTGATCATGGATGAGCCGACCTCGGTGCTGACGCCGCAAGAGGTGGACATCCTGTTCAAGACGCTGCGCAAGCTGTCGTCCGAGGGCACGGCGATCCTTTACATCAGCCACAAGCTGGAGGAAATCCGCGCGCTTTGCGACGAGGCGACGATCCTGCGCCGCGGCAAGGTGGTCGCGACCTGCACCCCGCGCGACAGGTCCGCCCGCGAGATGGCCGAATTGATGGTGGGCGCGACGCTGACCCCTCCGGCGCGGGCCGGCGGGGCCAAGGGTGCGGTTGCGCTTGAAGTGGCGGGCCTTTCGGTTGCCTCGCCCATCCCCTTTGGCACCACGCTCAAGTCCATCAGCTTCAAGGTCGCCAAGGGCGAGGTGCTGGGCATCGCGGGGGTGGCGGGCAACGGGCAGGACGAATTGCTGCTGGCGCTGTCGGGCGAGCTGTTGGCCGCGCCAGAGGCGGTGCGCATCGATGGCGCGCCCGTGGGACAGGCCGGGCCGACGCAACGCCGGGCGCTTGGCCTTGTCTCTGCGCCCGAGGAACGTCTGGGCCATGCGGCGGCCCCGGACATGAGCCTTGTGGAAAATGCGCTGCTCTCCGGGGCGCTGCGGCAGGCGCTGACGCGGCGGGGGTTCATCGACTGGGCCAAGACCGAAACCTTTGCCGAAGGGATCATCAAGGATTTCGACGTGCGCACGCCCGGCACCCAAGTCGCGGCCCGGGCGCTGTCGGGCGGGAATTTGCAAAAATTCGTGGTGGGACGAGAGTTGAGCCAGACGCCTTCGGTGATCGTGATCAACCAGCCGACATGGGGGGTGGATGCGGCGGCCGCGGCCAGCATCCGTCAGGCCATTCTGGACCGCGCGGCGGGTGGCGCGGCGGTGGTCGTCATCAGTCAGGATTTGGACGAATTGCTTGAAATCGCAGATAGTTTTGCTGCGCTGAACGAAGGTCGGCTGACCCCGCCCCGCCCTGTGACCGGGCTGACGGTGGATGAAATCGGGCTGATGATGGGCGGCGCCCATGGAATGGAGGTTGCCCATCATGGCCATTGACGCATGCGGGCCGCGCGGCCCGACACTGTGCACCAACTTCACCCGCGACCAAGGCAAAGGGGCTGCGACATGATCCGCCTTGAAAAACGCCCCTCCCCCAGCCGGTTCTGGCAAGGTGCCACGCCTGTGCTGGCGGTCGTGCTGACGATGATCGCGGGCGGGTTGATGTTTGCCGCCCTTGGCAAGAACCCGGTCGAAGCGATCCGCACGATTTTCTGGGACCCGCTGTTCAACCCGCAGTTTGCCGCCTATTCGCGGCCACAGCTTCTGGTCAAGGCCGGGCCGCTGATCCTGATCGCGGTCGGGCTAAGCCTTGGGTTCCGCGCCGGCATCTGGAATATCGGTGCCGAGGGCCAGTATATCATGGGTGCCCTGTTTGGCGCGGGTGTCGGACTTGCCTTTTACCCGGCCGAGCATTGGTTCATCTTTCCGCTTATGGTGATCGCCGGGGCTTTTGGCGGGTGGATCTGGGCGATGGTGCCGGCCATCCTCAAGACCCGGTTCAACACGAACGAAATCCTGGTCAGTCTGCTGATGGTTTACATCGCGCAGAACTTGCTCGCCTCGATGTCGCTGGGGCTGTTGCGCAACCCCGAGGGCGGCGGCTTTCCGGGCAGCCGCAACCTCAGCCAATATCCGGCCGCGTCGAACCCCGAACTGATCGCCGGCACAGGAATGCATTGGGGGGTAATCGCGGCCTTTGTCGCGGTGATCGCGGCCTATGTGCTGTTGCAACGCCACATCCTTGGCTTTCACATAAAACTTGCCGGACAGGCCCCCAAGGCCGCCCGCTTTGCCGGCGTCAATCCGACCGGGCTTGTGCTGCTGTGCATGGGGATTTCGGGGGCGCTGGCCGGGCTGGCCGGGCTGTTCGAAGTGTCGGGACCGGCGGGCCAGATCAGCATCGATTTCAACGTAGGCTATGGCTTTACCGCGATCATCGTGGCCTTCCTTGGTCGTCTGAACCCGATCGGCATTCTGCTTGCCGGGCTGCTGATGGCGCTGACCTACATCGGCGGCGAGCTTGCGCAATTCATGCTCGGGCTGCCTGCCGCCGCCATTCAGGCGTTTCAGGGGATGCTTTTGTTCTTTCTGTTGGCGGTTGATCTGCTGAGCAATTACCGCATCCGGCTGGGTGCAACAGGGGAGGCTGCACGATGATGGGCATTGATCCGGCGCTGCTGATCTCGGCGCTGATGGTGGCTTCGGTTCCGATCATCCTGGCCGCCATCGGCGAGTTGGTGGTGGAACGGGCGGGCGTTCTGAACCTTGGCGTCGAGGGGATGATGATCATGGGCGCGGTCTGCGGCTTCATCCTCTCGGTGCAATCGGGCAGCGCCTTTGTCGGCTTTGTCGGCGGCGCCTTGGGCGGGGCCGCGCTGTCGCTTTTGTTTGCGCTGCTGACACAGGTGTTTCTGGCCAATCAGGTCGCCTCGGGGCTGGCGCTGACCTTGTTCGGACTGGGGCTGTCATCCCTGCTGGGCCAGAGTTTTGTCGGCATCCGCCCCCCCGCCACCGGCGTGGTGCCGTTCGGGCCGCTGGCCGACATTCCGTTTCTGGGGCGCGTTTTGTTCAGCCATGACTGGGTGGTTTACATGTCGGTGGTCGCGGTTGCGGCAACTTGGTGGGTGCTGAAGGCCACGCGGACCGGACTGATCCTGCGGGCCGTGGGCGAAAGCCATGACGCGGCCCATGCGCTTGGCTACAAGGTGCGGCGCATCCGGGTGCTGGCGATCCTGTTCGGGGGCGCCATGGCGGGCCTTGGCGGCGCCTACATCAGCCTTGTGCGCGTGCCGCAATGGACCGATGGCATCACCGCTGGCGCGGGCTGGATCGCCTTGGCCATTGTGGTCTTTGCCTCCTGGAAACCGTGGCGCGTCTTGATTGGCGCCTATCTTTTTGGCGGCATCTCTGTGCTACAGCTTAATCTACAGGCGGCCGGCGCGCGAATCCCGGTCGAATACTTGTCCATGTCGCCGTATCTGATAACCATCCTTGTGTTGGTCATCATGTCCTCTGGCAAGGGCAAGGCCGCTTTGAACGCACCGGCCAGTCTGGGGCAGAACTTTCACGCCTCGCGCTGAGGCAACACTTAAACCGGGGTCGATCAACGGCCCCCAACGGGGAGACTACAATGAAACGCAGAACTTTGCTGGCGACGGCGGCACTTGGCCTTGGGCTTGCCTTTGGTGGCGCTGCCTCCGCGCAGGGCATGGACAAGGTCAAGGCCTGCTTTGTCTATGTCGGGCCGATCGGCGATCTGGGCTGGACCTATCAGCACCATCAGGGCGCGCTCGCGCTTCAGGCCGAGTATGGCGACAAGGTGGAAATCGCCTATCAGGAAAACGTGCCCGAGGGCGCCGATGCCGAGCGTGTGCTGACCCAGATGGCACTGTCGGGCTGCAACATCATCTTCACCACCTCGTTCGGTTACATGGATGCAACCAACTCGGTCGCCGCCAAGTTCCCCGACATCAAGTTCGAGCATGCGACCGGCTACAAGCGCGAACATCCGAACGTCTCGACCTATAACGCGCGCTTCTACGAAGGCCGTGCGATCCAGGGCCATATCGCGGGCAAGATGACCAAGACCGACAAGATCGGCTATATCGGGTCTTTCCCGATCCCCGAGGTTGTGATGGGCATCAACAGCTACTTCCTGCACGCCCGCAAGGTGAACCCCGATGTCGAACTCTCGGTCGTCTGGGCCTTCACCTGGTTCGACCCCGCGAAAGAAGCCGACGCTGCCAAGGCGCTGATCGATCAAGGCGTTGACGTGATCGCAAGCCACACCGATTCGACCGCCCCGCTGGCCGAAGCCGCCAAGACCAATGGCGCCGTGATCGGCTTTGGTCAGGCGTCCGACATGGCCGACTTCAAGCCCAGCCCGCGCGTGTCGTCGATCATCGACAACTGGAACCCCTACTACATCAAGCGTGTGGGCCAGCTGCTGGACGGCACCTATGCCCAGACCGACAGCTGGGCCGGCATCCCCGAGGGCGAGGTGGAGATCGGCGAGATCACCGACGCGGTTCCCGCCGACGTGAAGGCCGAGGCCGAGGCCATGCGCGATGCCATCGCTGCGGGCACCTATCATCCCTTCACCGGCCCGATCAACAAGCAGGACGGCACCCCGTGGCTGGCCGAGGGCGTGACCGCACCGGATGGCGACCTGTTGGGCATGAATTTCTATGTCGAGGGCATTGTCGGCGACATTCCAAAGTGATCGCCTGATCCAACCGACGAAAGGCCCGTGCGCTGCACGGGCCTTTTGCTTTTGGCCGTCCTTCGATATCGGTGGCCAACCACTTACGACAGGACAGGGGCGGCCATGCAGGCGGATGTTGTCATCATCGGAGGCGGAATCGCGGGGGTGTCGCTGGCAGCACGTCTGGCGCAGCGGTCGTCGGTGATCTTGCTGGAGACAGAGCCGCATCTTGCCCATCACGCTTCGGGCCGCTCTGCCGCGCTTTACGAGCCCCATTATGGCAGCCCGGCGGTGGTGGAACTGTCGCTCGCCTCGGGTTCGTTCTTTCGGGCGGCGCCGGGGATCCTTTCCCCACGCGGGCTACTGATGGTCGGGCGGGCGGGGGATGAGGCGCCCTTTGCCGCCGAAAGCGCCGCGATGGCGCTGGAGCCGATCACGACGGCCGAAGCACGGGCGCGTGTTCCGCTTCTGAACCCGCAACGCGTGGCGATGGCCGCCTATTCGCCCGACGCCTGGGACATTGACACCGATCTGCTGTTGCAAGGCTTTGCGCGCGAGGCGCGGGCGGCCGGGGCACGCCTGTTGACCGGGGCGGAGGTGACGCGGATCGCGCGCCTGGGCGATCAATGGCATCTGAGCACCCCTCTGGGCGAGGTGTGCGGCCAAACGCTGGTCAATGCCGCGGGCGCTTGGGTGGACCGGGTGGCGGGCATGGCTGGGGTTCGCCCCTTGGGCTTTACGCCCTATCGGCGATCGATGGCCCGGCTGCCCGCGCCCGGCGCGCAGGATGTCAGCGCCTGGCCCATGCTCTTTGGTGCCGGAGAGGCATGGTATGCCAAGCCCGATGCCGGGGCGCTGATCGTTTCCCCCGCCGATGAGGATGCGGCCGAACCGCATGACGCCTGGGCCGATGACATGGTGCTGGCCGAAGGCTTGGCGCGCTATGAGGAAATGGTGACAGAGCCCGTCACGCGGCTTCTGTCAAGCTGGGCCGGGCTGCGCACCTTTGCCCCTGACCGGACGCTGGTGATCGGGCGCGACCGGGCGGAGCCTTCGTTCATCTGGCTGGCGGGACAAGGCGGCCAGGGGTTCCAGTCCTGCCCCGCGGCCAGTCAGCTTGCGGCAGACCTGATCCTGGATCGACCGCCAGATCTTGACGCACCGCTGGTCGCGGCCCTGTCGCCGGCGCGCTTCGGTTGACGGGCGCTGCTTGGCAAGGCCTTGCCAGAGGCGGCGCCGGGCATGGATTTGCCTTGGTGACAGGGCTACGAATTTACGGCAGGCTGTCGCCATGAAACCGATCCTTGTGCTTGTGATGTCCCTTGCCCTTGCGGCCTGCGGCGGCGGTCCATCGCCCGAGCCGCGTGCCGGTGCGACGCTGCCGGGTGTGGTGATCGCGCCGAATTTCGGCGACCGCGACCCGCATCCGTGGCAAGGGCGCGCGCCCTCCTCCTATCCGGTGCATGGCACCGACACCTCGCGCTATCAGGAGGAGGTGGATTGGGTGACGGCGCGTGCAAATGGGGTGAACTTCACCTTTATCAAGGCGACCGAGGGCGTCGATGACGCCGACCCCAAGTTCCGCGAGCATTGGAACAGCGCGCGCGCGGCCGGGGTGGCCACGGGGGCCTATCACTTCTGGTATCATTGCGCGCCGGGCCGGGCGCAGGCGCAGAATTTCATCCGTCGTGTGCCCAGATCGCCGGGCGCGCTGCCCCCGGTGCTCGATCTGGAATGGACCCCGTTTTCCCCCACCTGCACCCGGCGCACACCGCAAGCCGAACTGCTGGCCGAGGCGCAGGCCTATATCGACACCGTCGCCCGGCATTACGGGCAAATGCCCATCGTCTATGTCAGCCCCGATATCTTTGAAGCGCGCGAGTTGTGGCGGCTGCGCGGGGTGGAATTCTGGCTGCGCTCGGTCGCGGGGCACCCGTCGCAGGTCTATCCGGGCACGCGCTGGACCTTCTGGCAATATTCCGGCACCGGCCGCATTCCGGGCAAATCGGGCGATGCCGACCTCAATGTGTTTGCAGGTTCCGCCGCAGATTGGCGCGACTGGCTGGCCCGGCGCACGCAATAGCGGCGCGCAAAGGGGCCAGACCGCCCCCTCGCCCCGCGCCTTTTGCAACAAGTCCGGGCGTTCGGGGGCTGGCCCCCGGCCCGGGGTCAGCCATCCGCGCGGATGCGGGCATTCGCGGGGTCAAAGGGGCTGTCCTCCACCACCACGGCATCCCATTCCTGACGCAGCATCTTGACCTTCAGTCGGGTGCCGACCTCGGCCAGATCGGGGCGGACATAGCCCATGCCGATCTGCTTGCCAAAGGCGACCGAATAGCCACCCGAGGTCAGACGCCCGACCTTTTCGCCGTCAAGCAGCAAGGCCTCCTTGCCCCAGGGGTCGGTATCCTCTGGCCCGTCGATCAGCAGCGTGACACAGCGCGATCGGATGCCGGTGGCCAGCATCGCCTCCTTGCCCTGAAACGCTTTTGACAGATCGACAAATCGGTCCAACCCGGCCTCTAGCGGGGTGGCGTCGCGGCCAAGTTCATTGCCAAAGGCGCGATAGGATTTTTCCTGCCGCAGCCAGTTCTGCGCCCGCGCGCCGACCAGTTTCATGCCGTGCTTTTCGCCTGCTTTCAGCAAAAGCTCCCACAGATGGCGCTGCATCTCGATCGGATGGTGCAATTCCCAGCCAAGCTCGCCCGTATAGGCCACGCGAATGGCCCGGACCGGGACCATCCCAAGCTCGATGTTGCGCATCGACAGCCAGGGGAAGCGCTTGTTGGACAGCACGCTGGATGGATCTGCATCCTTGACGATCTCGGCCAGGATCTTGCGCGCATTCGGCCCGGCGAGCGCAAAGACGCCCCATTGCGTGGTCACGTCATGGATGTCGATATGGCCCAGCTCTGGCGCCTTGTCCTCGGCGCATTTGCGCAGGAAATCGGCGTCATAATCCGTCCATGCCCCGGCCGAGACGAGGTAGTATTCGTCCTGCGCCAGACGCACGATGGTGTATTCGGTGCGCGTGGTGCCCGTCGGGGTCAGCGCATAGGTCAGGTTGATGCGCCCCACCGCCGGCAACTTGTTGCAGGTCAGCCAATCCAGAAACCGCGTCGCGCCCGGCCCGCGCACGAGGTGCTTGGTAAAGGCGGTGGCGTCGATCAGACCGGCGGTTTCGCGGATCGCCTTGGCCTCCTCGACCGCATGGGGCCACCACGCCCCACGACGAAAGCTGCGGGCATGGTGGTCGAAATCCTCGGGCGCATCCTTGGGGCCGTAATAGATCGGGCGTTCCCAGCCGTTCACCTGCCCGAACTGCGCGCCAAGGGCCTTTTGCCGGTCGTAAACCGGCGCGGTGCGCAGCGGGCGGCAGGCTTCGCGCTCCTCATCGGGGTGGTGCAGGATGAAGACATGCTCATAGCATTCCTCATTCTTGCGCGCGGCATATTCCGTGGTCATCCACTGGCCATAACGGCGCGGATCAAGGCTGGCCATGTCGATCTCGGCCTCGCCTTCGGTCATCATCTGGGCAAGGTAATACCCGGTCCCGCCCGCCGCGGTGATGCCAAAGCTGAAGCCTTCGGCGATCCACATGTTGCGCAGGCCCGGCACCGGGCCGACCAGCGGGTTGCCATCGGGGGTATAGCAGATCGGGCCGTTGTAATCATCCTTCAGGCCCACGGTTTCCGACGACGGAATCCGGTGGATCATCGACATGTATTCCGCCTCGATCCGTTCCAGATCCAGCGGGAACAGATCGGCGCGGAAGGTTTCGGGCACGTCATAGAGGAAGCGCGCAGGCGCCCCCCGCTCATAGGGGCCAAGGATCCAGCCGCCACGCTCCTCGCGCACATACCATTTGGCATCGGCATCGCGCAGCACCGGGTGCTGGTCATTGGTCTTGCGCCATTCGACCAGCGCGGGATCGGGTTCGGTGACGATATACTGATGTTCAACCGGGATCGCCGGGATCTTGACCCCAAGCAGGCGCGCCGTGCGCTGTGCATGGTTCCCGGTGGCCGTGACGACATGTTCGGCGATGATCTCGAACCTGTCATCCGACGGCACCAGCCGCCCGCCGACCTCGACCATGCGGGTGCAGGACACCACCCATTCCGACCCGGTCCAGCGATAGCCATCGACCTGAATCTTGCGCTCGATCGTGGCCCCGAGTTGCCGCGCGCCCTTGGCCATCGCCTGCGTCACGTCGGCCGGGTTGATGTAGCCGTCCTGCGGGTGATAAAGCGCGCCGACCAGATCTTCGGTCCGCACCAGCGGCCAGCGGTCCTTGATCTGCTTCGGCGTCAGGAATTCGTGATAGACCCCGGCGGTTTCCGCGACCGAGGAATAGAGCATGTATTCATCCATCCGCTCTTGGCGCTGCGCCATCCGCAGGTTGCCCACGACGTAAAAGCCGGGGTTCAGGCCGGTTTCCGCCTCCAGCCCCTTGTAGAAATCGACCGAGTATTTGTGGATATGGGTGGTCGCATAGCTCATGTTGAACAAGGGCAGCAGACCGGCGGCATGCCAGGTGCTGCCCGCGGTCAATTCGTCGCGCTCCACCAGCATCGTGTCCCAGCCCGCCTTGGCCAGGTGATAGGCGATGCCGTTGCCTACGGCACCACCGCCGACGACGAGGGCTTTGACATGGGTTTTCATGAGGCGACTCCGGCATGAGGGTTTGCGACATCAATGCCTGAACCGATGGCGCGCGGACAAGATCACACGACCTTTGGCAGACGAAAACGACATCCTGGCCCCGCGCAGACGAAAGCGCCGCCGCGATGCAGGTCGGCACGACGCGCGCAAACGCATGGAAGCGGCCTGCCGTTCCGCTGAAAACGAAAAACTTTTCTGTGCCTTGGCTGGGAACAGATCGGCCCGCGCGGGGGTTTTGTGTGCATACCGACGGCGAACAGGCCTGCATCCCTTGCGCCCTCTCGCTGTCCTTGCATCAACAGGAGACGATGATGAAAACGCTTTTTGGAACGACCGCCCTTGTTGTCGCTATGGCCCTGCCGGCCTTTGCACAAGACACCGCCGCACCGATGCCGACGGACAATGCCGCCGCCATGACCTCGCCCTATCTGGCGGGCGTTGATCGCGGCGTGCGCGCTTCGGATTTCATCGGCAAGCGGGTTTATGTGACCGAACAGGACACGACCGCCATGGTCGCAGACGGTCTTGCCGACGCGGACGCAAATTGGGAAGATGCGGGCGAAATCTCTGATCTGATCATTTCGCTCAATGGCGACACCGAAGCGGTTCTGGTCGATTTCGGTGGCTTCCTCGGGATCGGCGAAAAGACCGTTGCGATCTCGATGGCCAATCTTGTGATGGTGCCCGATGCCGACAGCGCCGATGATTATTTCATCGTGTTCCAGGGCAACAAGGCCGCGATCGAAGGGGCGCCGGAGTTCGATCCCGACATGATCTTCGAAGCGGCCCCGGCCGATGCCGCGATGGCGCCCGGCGCTGACACGGCCGCAAACACGACCGCGGCCGCACCTGCCACCGACATGAACGCCACCACCGAAACCGCCAACGACATGGCGGCGGCCGAGCCTGCCGATCTGGCCGTGATGGCCGAGACCGATCTGGTCGGCAAGCGCGTGATGGGCATGAATGACGAGGACGTGGGCGAGATCAGCGCCGTGGCGATGGACGCCGATGGCAAGATTTCGGGGGCTGTTGTCGATGTCGGCGGCTTCCTCGGGATGGGCGAAAAGCGCGTGGCGCTTGGGTCCGAGGCGCTGACCATCGTGCGCGATGCCAATGGCGAGGTGCAGCACTTCCGCGTGACCATGACGCAAGAGCAGCTGGAAACCCTGCCGGTCTATGAAGGCTGATCGTCAGGATTGAAACGGGGGGCGGGGTGGCACGGGCCAGCCCGCCCCTTTTTTCGTGTCATCACGCCATGAAACGGCGGCCAAATGCGGCGGTCCCCGCAAAGACCAGCGCGGCGACGACAATGATTGATGGCCCCGCCGGAGTATCCTGCCACAGCGAGAGTTGCAGCCCGCCCAAGGCCGAAACCGCGCCGATAAGGGTGGCAAAAGCCGCCATCGCCTCGGGCGTGCGCGACAGGCTGCGCGCCGCCGCGGCCGGCACGATCAGCATGGCCGCAATCAGCAACGCGCCCACCACCTTGATCGCCACGGCCACAACAATCGCCAGCGCGACGGTCAGCACCAACCGTTCTCGGTCCGGGTTCAGGCCGCTCGCATGGGCAAGGTCGGCGTTGAGCGTGGCGGTCAGCAGCGCCTGCCAGCGCCAGGCCAGCAGGGCCAGCACCACCACCGCGCCGCCCCAGACAAAACCAAGGTCGGCCTTGCTTACGGCAAGGATATCGCCAAAAAGCCAGGCCGACAGGTCGGTGCGCACGCCCGGCACAAAAGACACCGCGACCAGACCGAAAGCCAGCGCAGAATGCGCCAAAACACCAAGGGTGGTGTCCATCGCCCAGCCCTTTGCCGCCAGCGTGGCAACCGTGACCGCCATCGCCAGCGCGATGGTGATGATACCCACCTCGACCGGAAGATCGGTGGCCAGCGCAAGGGCAACACCCAGAATGGCGGCATGGGCGGTTGCATCGCCGAAATAGGCCATGCGGCGCCAGACGACAAAGGACCCAAGCGGCCCGGTGGCCAGCGAAAGGCCAACACCGGCCAGCGCCGCACGTGTCAGGAAATCGTCAAGCATGAATGTGGCGTCCTGACGCGTGAGTGTGGGTTTGGTCGTGATCATGGTGATGGTCATGCGGGCCCCCCGCATGCTCATGATCATGCGCATGCTGATACAGGGCCAGCGCGCCCTGCGTGCCAAGACCGAACAGCGCGCGGTATTCCGCCGCCTGCGACACGACGCGCGGGGTCCCTTCGCAGCAGACATGACCGTTGAGGCAGATCACCCGGTCGCTTGCCGCCATCACAACATGCAGATCATGGCTGACCATAAGGACAGCCGCGCCGGTGGTCGCGCGCACATCCTCGATCAGCCGATAGAACCCGGCCTCTCCCGGCTGGTCGAGGCCCTGGGTCGGTTCGTCCAGCACCAGAAGCTGGGGCGACGACAAAAGGGCACGCGCCAGCAACACGCGCTGCAACTGCCCGCCCGACAGCGCCGCCATCTGAAGCTGGTCAACCCCCGTCAGGCCGACGCGCGCCAGCGCCTGCGCGGCCGCTGCGGCGCTGACCCGCTGGGGCAGCGACAAGAAACGGCGCACGGTGATTGGCAGGCTGCGGTCCAGCGCCAGACGTTGCGGGACATAGCCGATGCGCAGGCCGGGCGCGCGCCGCACCTCTCCTTGCGCCAGCGGCACGATCCCCAGCAGCGCCCGCAAAAGCGTGGATTTACCAGACCCGTTTGGCCCGACGATCGTCACGATCTCGCCGCGCTCCACCCCCAGCGACACGTCATGCAGCACTTCGGCGCCGCCAAAGCGGACGCAGACATGATTGGCTTCGATCAGGGTCATGGCGCGACCGTGCGGCAGGCGGGGCACAGGCCCAAGGCTTCGATATTGGTGCGTTCGATCGCAAAACCGATGGCCTGCGCGGCGGCATCCAGCGCGGCGCGCACCGGGGCTGCCGGTGCCTCGGCCACCGCATCGCAGGCTTTGCAGATCAGGAAGGTCGGCGCATGGGTTTCGCCCGGATGCATGCAGGCGGCAAAGGCGTTCAGGCGGCGGATCCTGTGGGCAAAACCCTGATCCACCAGAAACTCCAGCGCGCGATAAGCGACGGGGGGCTGATTGCCAAAGCCATCGGCGGCCAGCCGCTGCAACACGTCATAGGCCCCCATCGCCTTGTGGCTTTCCAGCAGGATTTCCAGCACGCGCTTGCGCACCGGGGTCAACCGCGCGCCAGAGGCGGCGGCAAGCTGTTCGGCCCGGGCCAGAACATCGGCGGCACAATGGTCATGATCATGCCGGGCAAAGGCAAGATCCGGGCTGGTGCACCCAAGACAATCGTCCTGACCGGGATGAAGATCGGCATGGTCATGCGGCATGGAAGGTTTCCTTCGACCTTGACGTGTTACAGTATAACATACATAAGGCCAGAAATCTGTTCTGAAAGGCCAAACCATGCGTTATATCGTATCGCTTCTGTTGACCAGCACCGCCCTGCCGGCCTTGGCCGACGTGCCGCGCGTTGTCGCCGATATCCCGCCAATTCACGCGATTGCCGCACAGGTCATGGGCGACCTTGGCCAGCCAGAACTGCTGCTGGACAGCGGCGCCAATGCCCATTCCTATCAGTTGCGCCCCAGTCAGGCCGCAAGCCTGGCAGAGGCGGATCTGATCCTGTGGGTCGGGCCGCAGATGACGCCGTGGATGGCGCGCGCGCTCGAAGGCTTGTCGGCCGATGTGCCACATCTTGCGCTGTTGACCGCCGAAGGCACCTACACGCGCGAATTTGGCGCGTCGAAACCGCATGACCACGCCCATGGGGAGGAGGCGGGCCACGAAGGGCACGACCACGCCCACGAGCAGGAGGCGGGACACGAAGGGCACGACCACGCCCACGAGCATGAGGCAGGGCACGAAGGGCACGACCACGCCCATGAGGAGGCGGCAGGGCATGAAGGGCATGACCACGACGCACCGGGCCACAGCCACAGCGGCGTTGATCCACACGCCTGGCTTGATCCGGCGAATGCCCGGGTCTGGGCAGGGGTGATCGCGGCAGAACTGTCGCGCATCGACCCCGAAAATGCGGCGACCTATGCGGCCAATGCGGCGGCGGCGCAGGCGCGGATTGACGTTCTGGATGCCGAACTCGCCGCGATGCTTGCGCCGGCCAAGGGCAAGCCCTTTGTCGTGTTCCACGATGCCTATGGCTATTTCGCCGATCACTACGGGTTGACGGTTGCCGGGTCTATTGCCCTTGGCGATGCAAGTTCCCCCGGGGCCGCGCGGTTGCGTGACCTGTCACAAGACGTGGCCAGCGGCGGCGCGATCTGCCTGTTCCCCGAAGCGCAGCATGATGGCGCGCTGGTGACACAGATGGCCGAGGGCAGCGCGGCAAAGATCGGTGCGGCCCTTGATCCAGAAGGCAGCAGCATCCCGCCCGGCCCGGATGCCTATGACGCCTTGATGCGCGCCTTGGCAACCAACATCGTATCCTGCGTCACCGGCTGACCGGGCTTTGCGGGAAGGCGGGGGTCTGGCCGGGACGGCAGATCCTTAGCCTTCGACCCCGCCCAATCCTGCCGACTGAAACCAGCGAATGATCGCAAGTCGCTCCTCCGGCTCCATATAGCTCAGGTTGCCGGGGGGCATCGCGTGGCTGATGCCCGCCTGCATGTAGATCCGGCGCGCCTCATGGGCGATTTGTGCCTCGGTCTCCAGCACCACACCTTTCGGGGGCCACAGCATGCCATCCCAGTTCGGTTCGGCGGCGTGGCACATGCTGCACCGACCCTGCACGATGCTGACCACATCTTCGAAACCGGGGGCGGCGGCATGTTGCAGCGCGGCGCCGGTCAGCGCAGCCTCGGCCTGCGGCACCGTGCGCATCGGCGCGGTCGAGAGCCAGGCGATGACAAGGAACAGGATCGCCGTCACGCCCCAGGTCCAGTGCGGATTGCCCTTGCGCGCATGTTTTGTGTTGAACCAGTGGCGGATCGTCACCCCCATCAGGAAGACAAGGCTGGCGATGATCCAGTTGTATTCGGTGGCGAACACCAGCGGGTAATGGTTCGACAGCATCAGGAACAACACGGGCAACGTCAGATAGTTGTTGTGCGTGCTGCGCTGCTTGGCGATCTTACCATATTTGGCATCCGGGGTGCGCCCGGCCTTCAGATCGGCGACCACGATGCGCTGGTTCGGCATGATGATCATGAACACATTGGCCGACATGATCGTGGCAGTAAATGCCCCAAGATGCAGCAAGGCGGCGCGGCCGGAAAACACCTGGGTGTAGAACCACGACATCCCCACCAGCACCACGAACAGCGCCACCATCAGCACCGTCTGATCGGCGTTCACAAAGACGCGGCACAGCGTGTTATAGGCCAGCCAGCCAAAGGCGAGCGAGGCAAGCGAGATGGCCACAGCCTGCCAGACCTGCAACTCCATCACCTGCGGGTCGATCAGGAACATCTCGGCGCCAAGGTAATAGACCAGCACCAGCATGGCAAAACCCGACAGCCAGGTGGCGTAGCTTTCCCATTTGAACCAGGTCAGATGCTCGGGCATCATCGCGGGGGCGACCAGATATTTCTGGATGTGATAGAACCCGCCGCCGTGAACCTGCCATTCCTCGCCATGCGCAAGGGGCGGCAGGCTGGGCGTCTTGCGCAGGCCAAGATCCAGCGCGACGAAATAGAATGACGACCCGATCCAGGCGATGGCCGTGATGACATGCAGCCAGCGCACGCCGATTTCCACCCATTCCCACATCACGGCATAATCATACATCGGACGCCCCCCTGAATTGTCTTTGTCCCAAACGCTATACCGACGCGCCATCTTCTGTTAATCCTGCGAAATACCGGATCACTTTCAAACGTCGCCGTATAATGGGGATCTGCCCGGATGTCCTACGTCAACAACCTTCGAATGTTCATCCGTGTCTATGAATTGGGCAGCATGAGTGCGGCCGCGCGTGACCAGCGCAGTTCGCCTGCGGTTGCCTCGGCGCGAATCTCGGAGCTTGAAAAGCATCTGGGGGTGCGCTTGTTCAACCGCACCACGCGCAGCCTGCAACCGACCGAGAATGGCCGCATCTTCTATGACGGGGCGCGGCGGGTGCTGGAAGCGATCGAAGATGCGGAATCGGCGGTGATGGATGTCACGCAAAACCCGCGCGGCACGATCTTTGTGGCCACCCCCTTGGGCGTGGGCAGGCGCTTCATCGCGCCGCATGTGCCCGCGTTCAAGGATCTTTACCCGCTGATCGATGTGCGGCTGCGCCTGTCCGACCGCGTGATCGACGTGGTCAGCGAAGGCATCGATGTGTGTTTTCACCTTGGCATCCTGGAGGACAGCACGCTGAAGGTGCGGCTGATTGCCGATTGCCAGCGCATCCTGTGCGCCGCGCCCGATTACATCGCCCGCCGCGGCCTGCCCGAGGACGGGGCGGCCCTGGTGCGGGACCGGCATGATTGCCTGAACCTGCGCTTTCCGGGCGCAAAGGAATTCCAGTGGACGCTGATCACGCCAGAAGGACCGCGCCGGTTTGAGATCACCGGGCCGTTCGAATCGGACGACGGCGATGTGCTGACCCACTGGGCGCTGACAGGGCGCGGCATCGTGATGAAGCCGCTGTTCGAGGTGGCCGAGCATCTGCGCAGCGGCGCATTGGTCCCGGTCGCCACCGCGACCCCGCCCTTGCCGGTGCAACTGTCCAGCCTGTCGCAACACCGCCGGCTGAAAGACCCCAAGGTGCGGCTGTTCACCGATTACATGGCCGCCCGCATCCGCGAGGAAATGCGCCGCGCCATCGACGGCGAGGCATGAAAAAACGCCCGCAGCGCCAAGCTGCGGGCGTTTGTCGGATCGCGACGGTTACTGGATCTGCTGGCCGTTCACAAAGATCGACCCGCCCTCTTTGGCTTCGATCTTCGAGGTCAGCACATCTTCGCCCTCGGTCTTGCCGAACATCGCCATCATCATCCGGGCCCCCATCGCATCGTCCTCGGTCAGGACGCCCAGCTTGATCAGCCCGTCGATCACCTTGTTGCCGCCTTCAAGCCGCAGATCGGCGGTGCCGATCGGCATCGGTGGGCCACCGGCCGCGACCGCGGAGTTGTCGAAGGTGAAGGCACCCGTCCCGGTCAAGGCCGCGCCGATGGCCTTGACGGTCAGGGTGCGGATATCAAGCGTCTCAGCTTCGGGCAGCGAGGTGGGCGGGGCGCCGGTTTCACCCGATACCATCAGGTCCAGCACATCGATCTTGGCGGTGCCACCCAGATCCAGGGCCACATCCAGCGGCCCATGTTCCAGCACATTGCCCGCGTCGATCAAATTCCACGCCGCGTCATCCAGCACAAGGTTGGCAATGTCGAGCGTCAGCCCATAATCGCCCGAGGTTTCCCCTGTCACCATCGGCATGACAAACCCCATGCCAAAGACATCCGCGCTCATGTTCACGGGCGCGGGCACCATCGGCGGGCGGGCTGTCAGTTGCATGCCCTCGACGCTGGTCGAGACATCGAAAGTATCGACATTGGCGGTGACGGCCGTGACCCCAGGCTCTGCCGAATAGGCAAAGCTCATCGGCACAAGCGGGTTGTTGTCCACCAGATCGCCGACCGATGCGCCTTGCGTGACCTCGAGGCTAAGCCCCAGACCGGCGCGCACGGCATCGGCAAAGGCCTGCGTGCTTTGCAAGCCCGCCAGATCCACGCCTTCGGGCAGCGTCAATTCGCCCGTCATGACCAGATCGGCCGTATCGCTGCTGGTCACGGTGTCGATCGCGGCGGCGGGGTCTTTTTGCGTGATCGCATAGACCAGCTTTTCGGCGGACATGTCGATGCCAAGCGCCTCGGCCCCGCGGGTATAGCGCCCGCCAACCGACACCAGATCAAAGACGCCATTAAAGGCCGTGTCGCCCTCGGCCATGTCAACTTGCAGCTTGAGGCTGTCGGCATCGATGCCATAGCCAAGCCCGCCCTCATCCTCGAACACGCTGACCGACAGTTCCTGATGCGTCAGGACGACCGTGGCGGGGGCCGTGTTTTCAAGTTTGATCTCACCGGGAAAGAAGGCAACGCTGCCGTCTTCCTGCTCGACCAGCGACAGTTCCGAAATCGTCGCAATCGGGGCTTCGCCGGTCGGCGCGACGGTGACACCGTTCAGCGTCAACTCGCCATCGCCGGCGACTTCGGTTGCCACGGTGATCGTCATGCCACCTTCGGTCGCTGCCGCCTGAAGGTCAGCCCAGACCTGATCCGCCGTCAGGGCCGCTTGCGCCGTGCCGCACAGCAAAAGCGCCATTACCGGCGCGGTCATCAATACCTTTGTTCCGAACATGCCGCTCTCCCAGCCAAGCAGTTTTATGCGCCGACACAAAACCGCTTTCCGGGCGCGGACGCAAGGTCAGGTTTCAGATACCCCGCCTCAACGGCTGCCTCAACTGCCGCGATAGGTCGAATAGGCAAAAGGCGAGATAAGCAACGGCACGTGATAATGCTGTGCGGCATCGGGCACGCCAAAACGAATGGGAATTTCGTTCAGAAACAATACCTCCCCCGAGGCCTGCCCCGTCGCGCGCAGATAGTCGCCCGCGCAGAACACCAGCTCGTAAGTGCCAGCCTTCAGGGCATCACCACTGAGCAGCGGGGCATCGGTGCGACCATCGCTATTGGTCAAAACTTCGGCAATCTTCGTGTGTGCATTGCCGCTGACCCGATACAGCATGATCCGCACCCCTGCGGCAGGCTTGCCCAGCGCGGTATCCAGCACATGCGTTGACAGACGTCCCATTGCCCGGTCCTTCCCTTGTTGCGCCTGCCATCACAGCACGAAAGCCCGGCCATGGCGACTGCCTGTGCGCGCGATATCTCTTTCTGGAATTTATTGATAAACGCCTCGGGTTTCTGCGCCTAATATACGGCAACGCTTGAAAGTGAGGAATCGTCGTGAACCGTTATCCCCGAGACTTTCGCGGCCACGGGCCAAATGCACCGGATGCCAAATGGCCAGGCGGCGCCAAAATCGCGATTTCGCTGGTTCTGAACTACGAAGAAGGCGGCGAAAACAACATTCTGCATGGCGATTCCGGGTCCGAGGCGTTCCTGTCCGACATCGCGGGGGCAGCACCTTGGCCCGGAATGCGGCACTGGAACATGGAATCGATCTATGAATACGGGGCGCGGGCCGGGTTCTGGCGGTTGCACCGCCTGTTCACCGAACGCGGGATCCCGGTCACGATCTACGGCGTGACCTCGGCACTTGCGCGCAACCCCGAACAGGTGGCCGCGATGAAGGACGCGGGCTGGGAAATCGCCAGCCACGGGCTGAAATGGGTCGATCACCGCGACATGCCCGAAGATGTCGAGCGCGCCCAGATCGCGGAGTCCTTCCGCCTGCACACCGAAGTGGTCGGCACGCCGCCGCAGGGGTGGTACACCGGGCGGTGCAGCATGAATACCGTGCGGCTGACGGCGCAAACCCATCGGCTTGCCTGGATTTCCGATACCTATGACGACGATCTGCCCTATTGGATGGAAGTGGGCGACCATGACCAGCTGGTGATTCCCTACACGCTGGAGGCAAACGACATGCGCTTTGCCACCGCGCCGGGTTACATCACGGGCGAGCAATTCTATCAGTATCTGAAAGACAGTTTCGACACGCTTTATGCCGAAGGACAGGCAGGCGCGGCCAAGATGTTCTCGATCGGCCTGCATTGCCGGCTGATCGGGCGTCCGGGCAAGATTGCGGGGCTGAAGCGGTTTCTGGATTACGCGCAAGGCCATGAGGGCGTCTGGTTCCCGCGCCGCATCGACATCGCCGAGCATTGGGCCAAGGCGCATCCGCATCAGCGGCGCGAACGCCCCAGCCAGATGACGCGCGCCCGTTTCGTGGAACGGTTCGGCAGCATCTTTGAACATTCGCCCTGGATCGCCGAGCGGGCCTTCGATCTGGAGCTTGGCCCGGCGCATGACAGTGCGGTGGGCCTGCACAATGCGCTGACCCGGATGTTCCGCAGCGCCAGCCCCGAGGAGCGGATGGGCGTGCTGACCGCGCACCCTGATCTGGCCGGAAAACTGGCGGCGGCCAAGCGGCTGACCGCCGAATCGGCGGCCGAACAGGCCAGCGCCGCGCTGGATGCGCTGACCGATGCCGAACGCGCCCGGTTCGAGACGCTGAACGCCGATTATGTGGCCAAGCACGGCTTTCCCTTCATCATCGCGGTGCGCGACAACAGCAAGGCCAGCATCCTTGCCGCCTTTGAAACCCGCATCGCCAACGACACCGCCACCGAATTCGCGACTGCCTGCGCTCAGGTGGAACGGATCGCAGAATTGCGCCTGAAAGACATCCTGCCATGACCCAGTATTACGCCCCCCAAGGCGGCCTGCCGCCGCAAACCAGCCTGATGACCCAGCGTGCGGTGTTCACCGACGCCTATGCCTTCATTCCCAAGGGCTGCTTTTCCGACATCGTGACCAGCGCCCTGCCCGGCTGGGACGGCACAAGGCTGTGGATGATCGCCCGCCCGATGAGCGGCTTTTCCGAAACCTTCAGCCAATATGTGATGGAGGTCGCCCCCGGTGGCGGATCGGACGCGCCTGATGCCGAAGACGGGGCCGAGCACTGGCTGTTCTTCACCGAAGGACAGGCGACGCTGGTGCTTGGCGGCACGGCCCATGCGATGGTTGCAGGCAGCTATGCCTTCATCCCGGCCGGCAGTCATTGGACGCTGCGCGCGACCGGGGCGGCGCCCGCCCGCTTTCACTGGCTGCGCAAACTTTACGAACCAGCACCCGGGGTCGCTTCGCCCGAACCGATCATCACCCATGACCGGGACGTGCCCCTGTCGCTGATGCCGGACACCAATGGCGTCTGGGGCACCACGCGCTTTGCCGACCCGAGTGACCTGCGCCATGACGCCCATGTGAACATCGTGACGCTTCAGCCCGGCGGCACCATTCCCTTTGAGGAAACCCATGTGATGGAACACGGGCTGTACGTGTTGCAGGGCAAGGCGGTTTACAAGCTCAACCGCGACTGGGTCGAGGTGGAGGCTGGCGATTTCATGTGGCTGCGCGCCTATTGCCCACAGGCCTGCTATGCTGCGGGGCCCGGCCCGTTCCGCTATCTGCTCTACAAGGACGTGAACCGCCACGCAAAGCTGCGCGGTCCCGGCGGGTTTGGCGCGCTGCGCTAACCGCACCGCCGCACGACCCTAGCATAGAACGCGACGACCGGGGGGCAGTGCGCCGCCCGGCCTTGCCCGGAAAAGGTGCCCTCGATGCCGCAGATCACGCCTCGCCCCCTGACCGCCGAAGCCTTTGCACCCTTTGGCGACGTGCTGGAGGCGACCGGAGAGTTCCGGCTGATCAATGCCGGGCTGTGTCAGCGGCATCACGATCTGGCCCGGCTGGACTTTGGCCCAGAGGGGCGGGCGGGGATTTCGGTGTTCAAGGCGGTGCCGCGCGCCCTGCCCTATGACTTCGATCTGATCGAGCGCCACCCCGATGGCAGCCAGGCTTTTCTGCCGCTGTCGCCCGACCCGTTTCTGGTGATCGTCTCGCAGGGGCCGGACCATGCGCCGCTGGCGTTCCTGACCGATGGCACCCAAGGCATCAACCTGCATCGCGGGACCTGGCACGGGGTGCTGACCCCGCTTGCAGCGCCCGGGCTTTTTGCCGTGGTGGACCGGATCGGCCCCACGCCAAACCTGGAAGAACACCGCTACACCGAGGTGTGGACGGTTCTGGCACCCTGAGGAGGGGGTGCCTCTAACTGACCTGCACCCAAGGGGCGGTGCCGGCAGCGCGAACAATCAACGGCCCCGAGGGAAAGGAGGAAACGGATGAACACCCTTGTTCACCCGGTCGATGAGGTGTTGCCGACGCCCAAGCTGTTCACGCTTGGCTTGCAGCATGTTCTGGTGATGTATGCAGGCGCGGTGGCTGTGCCGCTGATCGTGGGGCGCGCGCTGAAACTGCCGCCCGAGGATGTGGCTTTTCTGATTTCGGCCGATCTGTTCGTCTGCGGGATTGTCACACTCATTCAGGCCTTTGGTGCGACCCAGTGGTTCGGCATCAAGCTGCCGGTGATGATGGGCGTCACCTTTGCGGCCGTTGGCCCGATGGTCGCCATGGCCAATGTGCAAAGCGGGCCAGAAGGCGCGCGCGCGATTTTCGGGGCCATCATGGCCGCCGGGGTCATCTCGATGCTGATCGCGCCGCTGGTCAGCCGCCTGTTGCGGTTCTTTCCGCCCGTCGTCACCGGCACGATCATTCTGGTGATCGGCGTGTCGCTGATGCGCATCGGCATCAACTGGATCTTCGGAAACCCCGTCGGGCCGACCGCGCCGCAGATCGTTGATCCGGCCCATGCAGACTGGCTGAAGGCCGTGACCGAAGGCGCCGTCGCCGCCGGCCTGCCCGAGGCGCCTGCCGGGCTTGCCCTTGCGCCACGGATGAACAATCCCGCTTATGCGCCGCTGGGCAACATCCTGGTGTCGGCCATCGTTCTCGGCTCCATCCTGCTGATCGCCAAGTTCGGGCGCGGCTTCATTGCCAATATCTCGGTGCTTTTGGGGATTGTCGTCGGTGTGGTGATCGCCATCGCCATGGGCACGATGCATTTCGACAAGGTTGGCGAAGCCGCCTGGTTCGGACTGATCACCCCCTTCCATTTCGGCATGCCAACCTTTGATCCGATCATGATCGTCACGATGACCCTTGTGATGATTGTCGTGATGATCGAATCGACCGGCATGTTCCTTGCGCTGGGCGATATGACCGGGCGCAAGATCACCCAGCCGATGCTGTCGGCGGGCTTGCGGACCGACGGGCTTGGCACGCTGATCGGCGGGGTGTTCAACACCTTTCCCTACACCTCGTTTTCGCAAAACGTTGGCCTGGTCGGGGTGACGGGGATCAAGTCGCGCTTTGTCTGTGTGGCGGGCGGGATCATCATGCTGGCGCTGGGACTGATGCCAAAGATGGGCGCGCTGGTCGAATCGGTGCCGACCATGGTGCTGGGCGGCGCGGGGCTGGTGATGTTCGGCATGGTTGCAGCCACCGGGATTCGCATCCTGTCGGGCGTCAACTTCGCCACCAACCGCAACAACCTGTTCATCGTCGCGGTCTCGCTCGGCTTCGGGATGATCCCGCTGATCGCGCCGAACTTCAAGATGTGGATGTGGCACGACCTTCACCCGCTGATCGAGTCCGGCATCTTGCTCGCGTCGATCTCGGCGGTCGTGCTGAACGCCTTCTTCAACGGCGCCTCCGGGTCGGTCGAGGAGGCAAAGGGCGCGGCACTTGCGGCCGATCACTAAGGCCTGGATGGCCGCCCCTAGCGGGCGGCCATCTGCGTTTTCAGAACCCGCCGCAAGATCTTGCCGCTGGCCGATTTTGGCACCGCCTCGATGAACTCGATCCGCGCGGGCAGCTTGTATGTGGCCAGATGACCGCGCAGATAGGCGCTGATGTCCTCGGCCCTCACCTCGCCCTTGGGCACGACAAAGGCCACCGGCACCTCGCCCGCCTCATCGTCCGGCACCCCGATGACCGCCGCATCCAGAACGCCGGGGCAGGTCTGCAAGACCGCCTCGATCTCGGCCGGGGCGACCTGAAATCCCTTCACCTTGATCAGTTCCTTCAGCCGGTCGCGGATGAAAAGCTGGCCTTCTGCGTCAAAGGCCGCCATGTCGCCGGTGTGCAGCCAGCCTTCGGCATCGATGGTGCGCGACGTGGCCTCGGGATTGTTCAGATAGCCCAGCATCACCTGCGGGCCCTTCACGCACAGCTCCCCCTCTTGCCCCGGCGGCAGCGACGCGCCGGTTTCGGGATCGATCACCTTGCACAGCGTGTTGGGCACGGTGATCCCGACCGCCCCCGGCTTGGCATGGTCCTCATTCGAGAAATGCGAGATCGGGCTCATCTCTGTCATGCCATAGCCCTGAATCGTGCGCGCCCCCAGCCGCGCGGCACAGGCATCCGATAGTTCGGCACCCAAGGGTGCAGCGGCCGAGACGAGGATTTCAAGGCTGGAGATATCGTATTGATCGACCATGGGGTGCTTGGCCATGGCGACGATCACCGGCGGCACCGCCATGACCATGCGCACGCGATGCGCCTGCACATGGCCAAGGAAGGCGGCCAGATCAAAGCGCGGCATGGTGACAAGGCAGGCGCCTGCCACCAGATGCGCGTTCATCAGCACATTCATGCCGTAGATGTGAAAGAACGGCAGAAAGGCCACCATTCTTTCGCCCGCCTCGATGCGGATCACGGCAAGTGCCTGATCGACATTCACCACCAGATTGCGGTGGCTCAACATCACACCCTTGGGCAGGCCCGTGGTGCCGCTGGAATAGGGCAAGACGACAACATGGCGTTGCAGATCGATCGGCACCTGCGCCGCCAGCGGCGCCCCCATCAAATCATCGATCGACAGATGCCCGTCGGCCGCGCCGATCACGGCAATCATCTCCACTCCGGTGCCGGCCGCCCCCGCAAGGGCCTGCGGCAGGAAGTCGGGGATGGTGATCAAAAGCCGCGCCCCCGCATCCCGCAACTGGTGCGTCACCTCGGGCGCGGTATAGGTGGGATTGAGCGTGGTGATCGTGCCGCCTGCATAGGCAACCGCATGAAACACCACCGCATAATCGGGCATGTTGGGCGCCATCAGGGCCACCACCTGCCCCGCACCAAAGCCGCGCGCCGTCAATCCTCCGCCAAGTCGGCGAATGCGGTCCATCATCGCGCTGCCGGTCAAGCTGCGCCCCGTGGGGCCATCGAGCAGCACCACCCGATCTGGCGCAGCCGAAAGCCCCTCGAACAGACACTCGGTGATGGAAATATCGCGGATGGGCACATCCGGCAGCGGGCTGGTGATCAGGGTCATGTTGGCTCCTCCAGCCAGCAGCCTAGCGCAGTCCCGCTGTGCCGCAATACGCCAAAAGTCGCCCGGGCGCACAGAGCAGCGCCCTGTCACCCTCGCGGCTGCGACGCACAGAACATGCTGTAATTTTTTTCTGACAGGTTTATGCTGACACTGACGCGCGACAAATTAAATCGGAATGGCGCGGCGCGATTGCGGAACCATTGCGAAAGCGCCAAGTCTTTTAATATCAATGGGTTAGGGTGGTTTCATTTCGAAATAATTGGTTACACTTTCGCAAAAGCTAACCTATTGATTTCATTGGGATGGACCGCGATTGCGAAAGGTATTGCGAAAGCAACTATTCGCTGTCTGGGGCGAACTCTGCATAGGCCAAGAGGTGAGCGGCTGTTGCTGCCGTCATGGCTTCATCGTCTGCCATTCGGTCAACTATATCCCGCTTTGCGGTTGCCACTGCCTTAAGCAGTTCACCCATGACCTTTGGCGCGTCCCGAAGGAAGTCACTGTAAGCCGGGAACAGAGGCCCACGGCCATGTGTCAGACGCAACAAGGCTAACTTGAAGGCTTCTGTTTCTTCCGGTGACCATTGGGCAATCGGGAAGCCTGCGAAGCTGTTATCGTCCCCCGGCTTCCTGAGAAGATATCGCACTGGAACAGACCCGCGAATCCGCCAAGAAGCGATGGTGCTTCGTCCAATCTGCAAGGCCTTTGCAAGCTCTGCGTCAGTTTCAGCGCCATGGATGCGCTTTAGGTTTGTGATCCGATCTTCAATGTCATCCGACATGTGGACTACCCCACAAACAATGTTGCATTTGGCTTTGTGTTCGCATAATGTTGCATAAGGCAACACACGCAAGGGCGCGCTGCATCATGCATACACCTTCACCCGACCTGTTGAAAGAGGTTCGCGCTAAGCTGGTCTTGCGCGGCACATCCTTTAGCGCCTTTTGCAAGGCCCATGGCTTTGTGCGGCAGGCTGTGACTGTGGCACTTTCGGGTGAAAGAAGCGGCCTTCGTGCGCGGGCTTTGGCTGAACGCTTTCTTGCAAAGGTCAGAGAAGCAGAATGACACCTGTTTCCGCAGATACCTTTGCCAAAGCCTGTGGGATCACTCCACAGGCCGCGCGACTTGCCTTCCGCAACGCGGCCCTTGGCAAGCCGTGGCGGGGACAGGTTCTGCCGGTGGTGGCTCTTCCCGGCAACCGTGGCGGCAAGGCGGGCACCGTCTGGGGGTTGGCGCTGGATCATTGCCCACCGGCCTTGCGTGACCGTTTAGACGCCCTTTTGCCGGTCATTCAAAGCCCCGTTCAAACGCTGGTTAAAGGCCATGTTGAAGACTGGCAATTTGAGGAACAGAAGGCCCGTCTTCGGATCATCCAGCCCATTCTTGAGGCCCCGAGGGGCACGGCGGAACGGGCGGAGCGGTTCCGCACTGTTGCGGCAACCTTGCAGGCCATACGGTCGCAAATCGTCCGGGTTCCAGAAAGCACGTTGCGCGATTGGGTCAATGCGTTTGAAGAAAGCGGCCTTCTCGGGCTATTGCCGGAACAGCGCGGCGACCGGGGGCAATCGCGGGTCATAATCACGCGGGAATGGGATGCGGCGATTGACCTGCCCGAAAAGGTCTGCCGAGGTATCGCCGCCGATCTGGCGACCTATGCCCGAAGCCTGATCGCCAATGACGGCACGTCGATCCGCGAGACCTTGGAACTGGCAAGCAAGCGCCTGTGCCGCCTGTCTCTTGAGGCGGGAACGAAGCTTTTGGTTCGGGATTTGCAGCCGGTTTGCGGCCTGAATACAAAGTGGGCCGCGCGGCATGATCTGGACAGTTACCTTCTGATTTATTGGAAGAAGAAGGACAACAAGAGGCTGCAAGACAAGGTTGTGCCACGCGTCCGGCGCGGCCTGCACCCTGTCCCGATGGGTCTGCTGATCGGCGACGTTCACTATGTTGATATTCTGGTGGAAGAGGCCGGGGAACCTGTCCGCGTTCGCCTGATCGCATGGCTTGATGCGTCCAGCATGTTCGTTTGGGTGACGCCTGTCTTCCTGTCGAAGGGCAAGGGCATCCGTCAGGAAGACGTGGCGGAATCGCTTGCACAGGTGACCCTATGCCCGCATGGGGGCATCCCGCAAGAATACTACCTCGATAACGGGGGCGAATATTCGGCGTTGGCAGGGGCTATGCAGCGTCTTGCCGTCCTTGCTGATCATGACTTCAAGGTGACCCTTGCGAAGCCCTACAGCCCGACTTCAAAGGGCGCGATTGAAGGCCTTTTCAACATCTTGGAAGGCATTTTCAAGGGCTTGCCGGGGTGGATTGGCGGCGACCGGACCAACAAGAAGACCGTCAACAAAGGGCAGGTTGTGGAGCCATACCGCAAAGGCCTTGTTGCACTGGAAGCGGACATAAACGCCCTTGTTTCCTATTACAATTCCCGTCCGCAAGGGGCTGCAACCCGCCTTGCAGGGCTATCGCCGAAAGCCATGCTGGAAGCCAAGATCAAAGCCACGGGCTTCGTTGCGCGCGTTCCAGACGAAGCGTCCTTTGACCTGATATTCAGCCGGTCCGAAGTTCGCACCGTCCGGCAAGGCTGCATAACCGTTGATGGGCGGCAATATCATGGCGCTTGTCTGGACGGCCTGTTGCCGGGTGACCCTGTGGAAGTGTTCCTGCCGTTGCGCAAGGATCGCGGCTTTGTCTTCGTCCGCACATCGAACAGTGAGGCACCTGTCCGGCTTGATATGCTTCCGATGTTCGCAGATGGGGACCGCAACGGCGCAAGGCTGCAAGGTCAGCTTGAAGCCGGGGTCAACCGGGCAATCCGTGACCTGTCACGCGACATTGATCCGAACCTGTCCACCTTTGAAGCCCGCAAGGCTGCGGCGGACATGACGCCGCCCATGGCACCTTCGCCTGATATCTGGACACGGGCCATCGACAAGACCAACCGGCCCATATCGGAAACCGACCTTGAAGAACAGGAAGACGCCCGCAAGCGGCGGCTTCTGGACGACCTGTTTCCCCGTTCGGGGGACCAGACAAGCCGAGAGGCCAGCGACGGCAATCGCTGACCCCTCTTTATGCAACCCATGATCGGAGAAGATCACATGTTAGATATGCACTTGGATAGGGTTACCATTGAAACCCGCGCCCATTCAATCCTTAAGGAAGTCGCGGGGCAAGTCATTGCGACGGCGGGCCTTGGCATCATCCGGGGGCCTGTGGGGATTGGCAAAAGCTTCGCGCTGGAGACAATCCGGCGCGACCTTGAGGCAAACGGGGACCGCGTGTTGTTCCTGACCTCTTCGCCCGAAGTGGAAGGGTCAATCGGTTCCTTCGCCCGCGCCATGCTTGCGCCTTACGGCATCAGCGGCGGTGTCGCCAGTTCCGCCGTTGAGTCCCTTGCTGATCTGGTGTTGTCCGGGTCACCGTTCCGGGGCTTTGGTGAGCGTGTTCTTGTGATCATCGACGAAGGGCAAGGCCTCAAGACGAACATTCTGGAAATGCTGCGCGGCCTTTGGGATCGCGGCGACGCCGCGCGCCTTGGCGACACCTTCGCCCCCGCCTTCGGGCTGTTGCTTGTCGGGAATGACTCCTTCTTTAACAAAGGGGGCCGGACCAAGAAGGCAGAGTTCCGCCCGCTTATGTCGCGCGTGACGCATGATCTGGAATTGCCCCGGCCTGATCGGGCCGAATATGCCGACCTTGCCCGTTGCCTGTTGCCTGAGGCCGAAGAACTGCGCCCGATGCTGGAAGCCTTCGGCCATGAAAGCGGCAACTTGCGGGCGGTGGCGAAAGCCCACCGACAGGCCGTCGCCTTGGCGGGGAACAGCCCTGTGACGGCTGAACACCTGCGGCGCGCCATTATGTTCTGTGGGGGGCGCAAATGATGGACCGTCAAGACGTGCTGATCCGGCTGACCATGACCAAAGAGGAAGCCGAAATGTTCCGGGGCCGATGGGCCATGATTGTTCCGCTTTCGGCGGATGAAGCGGACGAGTTGCGGGCCATCTTCAACGCGACCCACGACACCTTGCGCAAGATCGCGCAAGCCTTGTCCACCTTGGGCGTTGTGCTGGAAACGCGTGGTTCGGATGAACCCGATGTTCGCAAGGTGCTGGATGCGTGGCTGAACCCGACCCGGCAGAACGAAGCCCTTATGGGTCGCGCGCGCGAACTGTTGGGCCGTGCAAAGTTTGTGGGTGGCATGGAAGATGGGGAGGGGCACGTTCAATGACGCAAGCTGATCAAGAAGACTACCGCGTCAAGAATGCGCGTGAAGGCAAGGCAATCTACATACCGGGCAAATCTGTCGAAGAAATGAAGGTGATACTCGCCGCCGAGAAAGCTGAGAAGGATGCAAAGGTGCCGCCCCTCAAGCTGACGGCCGAGGAAGCGGCGACCTATGCCGATGCGATTGACCTAGTGTGCGTGCGGTTAAAACAGGCCGAACATACGTTTGCCCTTTTGGCACGGATTCAGCAGGACGGTGAATATGAAGGGCACTACGGCCTTCCCGCCATAGCAAACTGTGCAGCCGCCGCACTTCACGCGCTTGGTGAAGCTGAACTTGACACCCTGAACAAACTCTCAATCCGGCTTATGGCCGGATAACAACGGAGGCACTTATGACGATTTCCCCGCGTCAAATCAGCCTAATAAAACTGGCTGTTCGGCAATTGAAAATCCCGGATGATGTTTACCGGACGGCGCTTGCACAATTCGGCGTCACGTCCTGCACCGAGTTCGACACCGAAGGCTTTAACGCCTTCATGGCATGGCTTGAGCGTGTCGGATTCCGCCCGATGGAAAAGAAGGGGCAGGACTATGGCGAACGCCCCGGCATGGCATCGCTTGCCCAGTTGGAACTGATCCGGAACCTTTGGAACGAAGTGACCAACCATCACTATCAGACCGAAGACCAGTTGAACGCATGGCTACTGCGGACCTTCAAGGTATCGTCCTTGCGCTTCGTGACAAAGCCGCTGGCACAGAAGATCATTACGGCACTGCGGGCGATGAAGACCCGCGCGGCCTGACCCATGCCAACGGATGACGGGGGCGGGCCGAAGGTTCCGCCCCTTCGGTTTTTTAGGACTTCATCAGAGGCCCGGAAACAGCGCTGTAAGCCCCCTTCGGGCCACCATTCCCCGCGCCAACCCGTTACCCCGTTTAAAAACGCCGGAAACCCGTTTAATTTTGCAAGCGCGGGGCATGGATAGGGGCGCACTTGACGCAATCGGGCGAAAGGGCGCATATTCAGGGGGTCGCGCGGTGTATCCCGATGGGCAAGGGAGCGCGCTGAAAGGCGGGCTGATGTTGGTTCGAGTCCAACCCCGCGCGGCGTCTCTGCCTTCCCCAAGTGCCCCTCGTTCCCCGAGCTTCACCTGAAAAACTGACCCGGTTTCATCCTGGGAAACCTGCAAACCAAACCGCCCGAAAGACAACCTGGACAATGACCCCAACCCGCGACCTTGCCACACTTTGGGATGACGACTTGCGCGCCGTTTTGCTGTCGGATGGGTCTGCCCAACCGGTGCAGTTCTTTGCAGGTCAGCACCATGTCGCGGCTTGGCAGGCTATGGGCTATGATGTTCGGGCGGCTGCAATCCGCGCGGCGGCGTTCGTCGAAAGCCCCAATGACCCGGAAGACTACATTGCCCAAGAAGTCGCGATTGCGCTAGGATCAGGCATCGCCACGGATGACACATATCTATGGCGGATCGAACGCTTCCCGCGCCACATGCTTGGCGGTCCGTTCATCGCCTGACCTGCCCGAAAATCTCCCCTCACGGGTGTGCGGATAATATCGCTTTCCCGGATCAGTTACACCTTTTCCCAGCAGCCTGCATCGCGCGGGCGATGGGACAAAGGGACATCCGAATGTTGCTCAACGCACAAAACCTTGACCTTGTTTTCTCGGGCTTGAAAACGGTCTTCAACGACGCCTTCACCGCCGCGCCATCCAAGTGGGCAGAAGTCGCAATGACCGTCCAGTCTTCAAGCGCGGACGAGCAATACACTTGGTTGGGCGAGTTCCCCCAGATGCGCGAATGGATCGGGCCGCGCCATGTGAAGAACCTGTCGGCGCACGGCTTCAAGATCGTGAACCGCAAGTTTGAAAGCACCATCTCAATCAAGCGCGAGCATATCGAAGATGACCGTATCGGCATCTTCAAGCCCGCCCTCACCGAAATGGGCCGCGCGTCGGCGCAACACCCCGACGAACTTGTCTTCGGCCTTCTGTCGCAAGGCTTCAACACGACCTGTTATGACGGGCAGAACTTCTTTGACACGGAGCACCCGGTCAAGGATGCGAACGGTCAGGACGTGCTTGTCAGCAACATGCAAGATGGGGCCGGTCCGGCTTGGTATCTGATGGACACGACGCGCGGCGTGAAGCCGATGGTCTGGCAGACCCGGACGCCTTATGAGTTCACCGCCCTGACCCGCAGCGAAGACGAAAACGTGTTTCGCAATGACGAATACCTTTATGGGGTGCGCGCGCGGGCCAATGCAGGCTTTGGCCTGTGGCAACTGGCCTTTGGTTCTCGCGCTGAACTGACCCCGCAAAACTACGCCGCCGCCCGGTCTGCGATGATGCGCTTCACCGCTGACGGCGGCAACAAACTTGGCATCATGCCTTCCCTCTTGGTTGTGCCGCCGGAACTGGAAAGCGCGGCCTTGGCGTTGCTGAACACCGAACTGGGGGCAAACGGCGAGTCCAACATATGGAAGGGCACGGCGAAAATCGCCTTGACGCCTTACCTGTAAGGCGCGCCCATGTCCGGCCTGATCCTTGCCCAATGTGACAAAGCCTTGCCGCCCGGTGGCGGTGCGCCCGAATGGGTGCACCTGCTTCCTGTCGGAGCTGTCGAAGGTCGCGACGGTCGCGCCTATTCCTTGCCTGACCCGGCAGGGCTGATCCTCGACTTCCAAGAGCGTGGCCTTGATCTGGTGATCGACTATGAACATCAGTCGGATATTCCAGAGGCCAAGCTGAAAGGCCCGGTTCGGGCGGCAGGCTGGATCAAGGAACTTGCCCACAATCCAAGCGGCCTTTGGGGCCGCGTCGAATGGACCGCGACGGCGCGCGAGATGATCGAGCGCAAGGAATACCGCTTCCTGTCGCCAAGCTTTTACCACAACAAAAGCGGCCAGATCATGCGCCTGAAAGGCGCGGGCTTGGTGCATGAACCGAACTTGCGGCTGCAAGCCCTTAACAGTCAGGAAAGCACGATGCTTGACCCAAAGACCAAGCGCGCAACGCCCCCAAACCCGAATCCCGAAACCTCACTTCGGTCGCCGCTGATCGCGCGGCTTATGAAGGTCTTGAACCTCTCGCCCGATGCGACCGAAGAAGAGGCGCTAGACGCCCTTGAGGCATGGCTTGCGGACAAGGCAACCAAGCCCGACCCGAAGAAGTTTGTGCCGCTGGAAGCCGTGCAACAGATGCTGCAAGAGCAGCATTTGCAACGGTCCGTCATGGCCGAAGCGCAGGCCGTGGAAAAGGTCAATGCGGCCATTCGCAAGGGCTACTTTCCGCCCGCTCTGCGCGATTGGGCCATTGCCCTCTGCCGTGACGATTCCGCAAGCTTTGACGCCTTCCTATCCAAATCCGCCCCAGCCTATGCGCACATGGGGCAAGAGATCGTGACTGGCCTGCCGCCGGGGCTGTCGCGCGCAACCATCCAGACCGACGCCGAAGCCGCTATCTGTCACCAGTTGGGCTTGAAGCCGGAGCAACTCGCCAAAGGCTGACACCGAATTGCCCTCTGTCTCACAAGCGCAGGGGGCAAAGGCCGGACCATTCGCAGACCGCGCCCATCCGTCCAATGGGTGAAGGAAGGCAAAGGTCCGGCCCACCAGATTGCCGCGCCTGTCCAAAGGCTGGGGGCGGCAGTGCAAGCCGGAAGGGAAAACCGGCCATAGGTGGCCCCCGTGAAGCCCGCGTTTTGGCTGGCGCGTGTGGATGGGGGCCAACTCGCAATTCCCCTTCACCCCAAGAAGGACACCTTCCCCGATGACCGAACGCCGAACCCTTCCCGCCCGCCCTATGCCAAAGCCCACAGCACAGGTTGAGGCATATGTTGACGCTATGGGGCCGGAACTCGCCGTCACCTTCCTGCTTGCCTTTGGCGGGGCGGAAATGGCGGTTCCCGATAGCCCGAACGGGCGTTCCGCCCACGAAGCCCTGATCGGACCCGAAGCCGCCGCGCGCCTGTCCGCCGTCAAGGACCGGCTTCAACGCCGCGTCCCCTTGGCAAAGGCTTGGCTTGCCGCCATGCTTCATTGGCAGGGCCATTCCACCGCCCATATCGCCCGCACCTTGCGGGTGTCGGATACGTCGGTTCGCAACATGCTGAAGGACAGAAGGGGATGAGTGGTCTTGCCGTTGTGATCGGGCTTTCCTTCCTTGCCGGGTTCGGCTTTGCCTTGGGTGTTGCCGCTTGGGAAGTCGTGATCCTTGCCGGGTGCAAGGGCCGTCACATCGCCCTGACCCTCGCCCGCGTCAGCGAATGCCAGAGGACCGAAGCGCCATGACGGACCTCTTTGATCGCGCCCGCACCCTGATCAATGAAGCCGCTTCGCACCCTGACCCCGAAGCCGCGATGGAAGCCCTTGAGGCAGAGGCCATACCCCAAGACCGGCACATGTTCCCGTTGCTTTGGGAGGGTCTGACCCTCGCCTTGAACGGCGCACCGCCCGAAGAGGCCGATGCCCCATGACAGACCAGCCCGGAACCGCCCTCGCCGTCCTCGCCCAAATCCGCGCACAAGCCCGCGCCGGGGCCGACGCGCTGGACGGTCTGAACCGGGCCGTTGAAGCCCTCGAAGGCATCATTCAAGAGGGGCTTGAAGGGCCGTTTAACGGGGTCTTCAATGCGCTACCAAACGCTGCCATTCGCACCCACCAGCGCGGCAAGATCGAACAAGACCCCGAGTTGCAGGCCTTCATCCGCGCCCGCTGCCTGACCCTGACCTTCCCCGAAGTCGCCGCCCAAGTCGCTGCCAACTTCCCCCCGGAACGCCGCGTCACCACGTCCAGCATCCACCGCTGGTGGCACCGAAGGGGCAAGAAGTCGCTTCCCTCAATCGGATAATATCGGCTTTAGCCAGACGTTCCCGGAAATAGCGCCGGGATACCGGCCATTCCGGTTTAATTGGTAACGTTATGATTTAATTGGTTACACAACAACACCACCGCAGGAGGTGCCATGTTCGACCAGTCTCGCCCCGGCCTACAAACCCCCGCCCTGCCGGGTGGCCCGCGCGACGGGCTGTGCACCGATTGCGGTGTGTCGCGTCTGGGCGATGGCAAGGCCTGCGGGCGCGCCTGCCAGTTCATCGCGCCGGATTATCCCACGCTGGAACGTGCCGTTCATGGCCGCACGGCCAGGCCCGATACGGACGAGGCGTTTTTCGGCGTGACCCATACCATGCTGCGCGCGCGGCTTGCCCCGGCCGCCCCCGGCGCGCAATGGACCGGCATCACGACCACCCTTGCCGCCAGCCTGCTGGAACACGGCCTTGTCGATGCGGTCATGACCGTGGTGCCCGACCCTGCGGATCGCTGGAAACCCCTGCCCGCCCTGATCACCGACCGCGCCGACATGGCACAGGCGCGCGGCATGCGGATGGGCTGGGCGCCGACTTTGGCGCTGCTGGAACCTGCGCGCGCGGCGGGCTACAGGCGGCTGGCGATGATCGGCATCCCCTGCCAGACCTACGCCCTGCGCGCGCTCGAGACGGACCTGGGGCTTGAGGCGCTTTATGTCATCGGGACGCCCTGTTCCGACAACACCACGACCGAGAATTTCCACACCTTCCTCAACCTTCTCGACAAGGCGCCGGAAACGATCAGCTATCTGGAGTTCCGCGCCGATTTCAAGGTCGAGCTGCGGTTTGACGATGGCCGCAAGCCCCGGTTTATTCCCTTCCTCCAACTGCCGATCAGCCAGTTGCCACCGGATTTCTTTCCGATGACCTGCAAGACCTGCGTCGATTACACCAACCGTCTGGCCGATATCACCGTGGGCTATATGGGGGGCGACGGCGATCAATGGGTGATCGCACGCAACAGCCGGGGCGCGCAGCTGTTGTCACTGCTGCAAGACAGGCTCCAGACCGCGCCACTGACCGACAGCGGCAAACGGATCGCGGCGGTCAAGGGGTTCATGGAAAACACCGCCCGCGCGGCAGGGGGCATGCCGTTGCGCCGGATGCCCAATTGGCTGCGCCCGTTGGTCAGCATCCTGCAAACCCGGCTGGGACCGAAGGGGTTGGAATTTGCCCGCGCGCGGGTCGAGATGAAGGCGGTCGAAACCGTGTTGCACCTGCGCCGCGCCCATCCGGCACGGATGAAGAACATGATCCCCGCCCATATCTGGCGGCTGGTGGCCCGCTATGGCCTGACGCCAACCCCGGATGAAACCCGCCCGCCCCGCGGCTAAGCGCGGGTGTCGCGGTCGGCAGAGTTTCACACCAGGCGCTGATCTGCCGGCACGGTTTTCGAATGTGCCGCGGGTTTGGCGGCAGCGCCCCACCCTTTGCCCGATCGCGGTGATCAGCCCATCAGCCGGGCGACATCCAGCATCCGGTTGGAAAATCCCCATTCGTTGTCATACCAGCCAAAGACCCGCAGCATGCCCCCCCGGGTCACGCGCGTTTCCGCCGTGGCCATGACGATGCTTTCGGGCCGGGCCCGCAGGTCGGTAGAGACCAGCGCACGGTCCGTCACACCGATCACCCCCCCGGCCGCATGAAAGGCCGCGTTGACCTGTTCTACCGTCGCGGGACGCGCCGTCATCACCGCCAGATCGACACAAGACACGCTCGCCACCGGCACGCGCACCGCCGATCCCTCGATGCGCCCGGCAATCTGTGGCAAGACACGATCGAGCAGGCGGGACGCGCTGGTGGTGGTGGGAACCATCGACAGGGCAGCCGCACGCGAGCGGGCGAAATCGGCTGCCGGGGCATCGACGGTGGGCTGGCTGCCGGTATAGCAGTGGATCGTGGTCATCGACCCCGTCACCACGCCCCAATGCGCATCGATCAGCCGGGCCAGCGGCGCCAGTGCATTGGTGGTGCAGGACGCATTCGACACGATCCGATGGTCGCCAAGCGCCGTCTCGTTCGCGCCAAGCACCACCGTCACCTCGGCCGCGGCCGAGGGGCCCGAGATCAGAACGCGCCGCGCGCCGGCCCGCAGGCCGCGCCCGGCGATCTCGGCGCTGTCCGCCCGTCCGGTGCATTCCATCACCACATCGACGCCATTCAGATCAAGCGCCGACAGGTCTGGCGCAAGGAATTGCGGGATCGCGCGCCCATTGACATGCAAGGCCCCGTCCCGAAGCGTGACGGTGCCGCGCCACGGGCCAAAGACGCTGTCATATTCGAACAGATGCGCCCGCATCTCGGGCGTTGCGATGTCGTTGACGCCCACCACCTCCAGCCCGGGCCAACGCTCGGGCGATTCTGCCAAGGCGCGCAGGACGGACCGACCGATCCGCCCGAACCCGTTGATAAAAATCCGCATCCTTCACCTCTCACAGGGCGGCAGCATCATCATGCCGCTGCCGGGCAGGCAAGCGCCGCTTTGTCACCCGAACAAGGTTTCCGCGCTCAGACCTCGACCTGGGTGCCCTGCCCGCGTTCGGTGGCACGGCGCACGGCCATGGCGGCCACGGCCAGATCCTGCAAGCCAACCCCGGTTCCATCGAACAAGGTGATGTCGGACGCAGAGCGCCGACCCGGGTGCTGCCCGGTCAGAACATCGCCCAAGGGCGTGATCGCCTCGGCCGTCAAGAGCCCGGCGGCGACGGCATGCTGGGCCTCGCCAATCGTGACCGACTGCGCCACCTCGTCGGTGAACACCATGGCACGGCCCAGAATCGCGGGGTCAACCTCCTGCTTGCCCTTGGTATCGGTGCCCATGCAGGCCAGATGGGTGCCCGGGGCCACATGCTCGGCCATCAGGCTGGCCGCCGGCGACGAGGTGATCGTCACGATGACATCCGCCTCGACCATCCGCTCCAACCCCACCGCCTCGAAGGGCAAGCCCAACTCGGCCGCGATCCGCGCCAGACCGTCCAGCATGTCGGGATGCAGGTTCCACGCGATGACGCGGTCGAACTGGCGCACCCGGGCAGCGGCGCGCAGCTGGAAGCCGGCCTGATGCCCGGCGCCCACCATGCCAAGCACGCGCGCATCACGCCGTGCCAGCCGGTCGATGGAAATTGCACTGGCCGCCGCCGTGCGCAAGGCGGTCAGCAATCCGCCCCCCACCATCGCCGTGGGCCGCCCCGTCTCGGGGTCGAACAGAAAGACCGTTGATTGATGGTTGATGATCCCGCGCGCGGCATTGCCCGGGAAATATCCGCCCGCCTTCACGCCAAGCTGCCCCCCGGCCCGGTCCAGCCCGGACTTGAAGCCATATTGACGCCCCTCGCCCAAAGCCTCGCGCACCACGGCAAAGTTATAGGCATCGCCGCGCGACATCGCGGCAAACACGGCCTCGACGGCTGCAAAGGCATCTTCGGGCGACACCAGCCCCGCAATCAGCTTTTCTGGAACGATCAGCATGGGCAAGCCCCTTCCTTGACGTCTTCAATGGTCTGTGCGGGCCCCGACCGGCAGGCCGGAGCCCCGATTGACAGGTTCAATAGGCCTTGCCGCGTGCACTGACCGGCCAGACCACTTCGACCTTGCCGCCCCGCACGCCGACATACCAGTCGTGGACGTTGCAGGTCGGGTCGCAATGCCCCGGCACCAGCCGCAGCTTTTGATTGACCTTCAGGACATTGCCCAGATCTTCGACCACGCCGTGTTCGTCGCTGCACTTGACGTATTTCACATCCGTGCGGCCAAAGATCACCGGCAAGCCGGAGTCGACCGACTGCGCCTTCAACCCGGCATCGACAATCGCCTTGTCGGCCTTCGCATGGCTCATGACACTGGTCAGGATGAACAGCGCATTCTCCCACTCGCCCTGATCAATGCGCTTGCCGTCCTTGTCGAGGATGCGGCCGTAATCGGCATCCATGAAGGCATAGCTGCCGCATTGCAGCTCGTTATAGACCCCCGAGGTGGACTCAAAATAGTAGCTGCCCGTGCCGCCGCCGCCGACGATGTCGCAATCCAGCCCCTCGGCTTTCAGCGCATCAACCGCGTCCTTGACCTGCGCCACCGCCAGATCGATCTTGGCCTTGCGGTCTGCGTAGCTGTCCATGTGCTGCATCGCGCCCTGATAGGCCTGAAGCCCGGCGAATTTCAGCCCCGGCGCGGCATCGATAGCCTTGGCCAAGGCGACCACCTCGGGCGTGGTCTTCACACCGCAGCGCCCGGCACCGCAATCGATTTCCACCAGACATTCGATCGTCGTGCCGTGCTTTACCGCCGCTGCCGACAGATCGGCCACGTTCTCGATCATATCGACGCAGCAGATCGTGCGCGCGCCCAGCTTTGGCAGACGCGCAAGCCGGTCGATCTTGGCCAGATCGCGCACCTGGTTCGACACCAGCACGTCCTTGATGCCGCCGCGGGCAAAGACCTCGGCCTCGCTCACCTTCTGGCAGCACACGCCAACGGCCCCGCCCAGCCGCTCTTGCAGCTTGGCCACATCGACCGATTTGTGCATCTTGCCATGCACCCGGTGGCGCATGCCATGCGCGCGGGCGTAATCCCCCATCTTCTTGATGTTGCGCTCCAGCGCATCAAGGTCCAGCACAAGGCAGGGCGTCTGGATATCCGCCTCGTCCATTCCCGGCAGGGCGGGAATGTCATAGCCGACCTCTAGTCCTTCAAAATCCGCGTGCTTGTTCATGGTGTCACCCTTTCATCCAAGGCAAAGTGTCCAGATCGACGTTCCCGCCGGTGATGATGACGCCAACGCGCCGCCCCCGGAAAACGTCCTTGTTCTTCAGAATGGTCGCCAGCGGCACGGCGCAGCTCGGCTCCATCACGATCTTCATCCGCTTCCACGTCAGCTTCATCGCGTCGATGATCTCCTCCTCGGTTGCGGTGAAGATATCGGCCACGTGGTTTGACACGAAGTGCCAGGTCAGGTCCTTCAGCGGCACCTTCAAGCCATCCGCCACCGT
>JALOSF010000040.1 GCA_025458525.1 Cypionkella sp.
GGGCGAACCGATCGCGATGTGCGGGGTGCCGGTTCATTCGGCCGAGGGCTATCTTCTGACCCTGATCCGCAAGGGGTTTCGCGTCGCAATCGCCGAGCAACTGGAGGATCCGGCCGAGGCAAAGAAGCGCGGGTCGAAATCGGTCGTCAAACGTGATGTGGTGCGCCTTGTCACCCCCGGGACGCTGACGGAAGATGCGCTGCTGGAGGCGCGGCGCCACAACTATCTGGCAGCCTGGGCCGAGGTGCGGGACGAGGCGGCGCTGGCCTGGGCCGACATCTCGACCGGCGAATTCAGGGTAATCCCCTGCCCCTTGAACCGACTGTCGCCAGAGCTTGCGCGGATAGGCCCGCGCGAGGTTCTGGTGAGCGAGGCACGCGATGCCGATGTCAGGCCGATTGTGGTCGATCTGGGTGCGGCACTGACACCGCTTGCGCGGGGGAGTTTTGACTCTCTGTCTGCCGAAAAGCGCTTGTGTGATCTGTTCGGGGTTGCGTCGCTTGATGCCTTTGGCGGCTTTGGGCGTGCCGAGATTGCGGCCATGGGCGCGCTGGTTGTTTATCTTGACCTGACACAGCGGGGCAAACTGCCGCTGTTGCGCGCGCCGGTGCGCGAAGCGCCGGGCGGATCGATGCAGATCGATTTTGCCACCCGGCGCAATCTGGAACTGACGCAGGCGCTGTCGGGCGGGCGGGACGGGTCCTTGCTTTATGCGATCGACCGGACGGTGACGCCCGCGGGGGCGCGGCTTCTGGAACGGCGGATCTCATCTCCGTCCTGTGACCTGCCGACCATCCGTGCCCGGCATGACTCGGTCCGGGTTCTGACCCATGACAGCCGGTTGCGCGAGAACCTGCGCGGCATGTTGCGTCGGGTGCCAGATATCGACCGGGCCTTGTCGCGCCTTGCGCTTGATCGCGGTGGCCCGCGGGACCTTGCGGCGATCCGGGCGGGCTTGACCCAGGCCGAAGCTATCGCGCCCGTGTTGCTGAACGGGCCGCGGCTGCTGTCTGATGCTGCTGCGCAGCTTTCGGGGCATGGCGATTTGATTGCGCTGCTGGATCAGGCCCTGGTCGCAGAGCCGCCGATCCTGACACGAGACGGCGGCTTTATCGCCAAGGGATTTGACCCTGATCTGGACGATACGCGCGCGCTGCGGGATGAAGGGCGCGGTGTGATTGGCAGAATGCAGGCAGATTATGCCGCTACCGCCGGCGTGCCGGGCCTGAAGATCAAGCACAACAACGTGCTTGGTTATTTCATCGAAGTAACATCCACCCATGAAGCGGCGATGCGGGCGCATCCTGATCTGTTCATTCACCGGCAGACCACCGCAGGGCAAGTCAGATTCACGACCGTTGCCTTGAGCGAGCTTGAGTCCCGTATCCTGAATGCGGGCAATCATGCCCTGGCGCTGGAAAAAGCCCATTTCGAAACACTGCGAAACGCGGTCCTTTCCCACGCAGGCCCGATCGGAGCCACGGCACGGGCGCTTGCCGAGATCGACCTGGCGGCCGCCTTTTCCGATCTTGCTCTCGCCGAGGATTGGTCCGAGCCCGTGGTGGACGAAAGCCACGCCTTCAAGGTGCAAGGCGGGCGCCATCCTGTGGTCGAGCGCGCCCTGAAGCGGCAGGGCGCGGGACCGTTTGTTGCAAATGACTGCATGCTGGCCGAGGCCTCTACACCCGCCATCTGGCTTTTGACGGGCCCCAACATGGCCGGGAAATCCACGTTTTTGCGACAAAACGCGTTGATCGCGCTGCTGGCGCAGGCTGGCAGCTTTGTTCCGGCCAAACACGCCCATATCGGACTGGTCAGCCAGTTGTTCAGCCGGGTTGGGGCGGCGGACGATCTGGCGCGCGGTCGATCGACCTTTATGGTCGAGATGGTGGAAACGGCCGCGATCTTGAACCAGGCGGATCAGCGCGCGCTTGTCATCCTTGATGAAATCGGGCGCGGCACCGCGACCTATGACGGGCTTTCCATCGCTTGGGCCACGCTTGAACATCTGCACGAGGTCAACCGCTGCCGCGCCCTGTTTGCGACGCATTATCATGAGATGACGGCGCTTGCGGGGAAACTTCAGGGGGTTGAGAACGCCACTGTAGCGGTCAAGGAATGGGATGGGGACGTCATCTTTCTGCACGAGGTGCGGAAGGGTGCCGCGGATCGAAGCTATGGCGTGCAGGTGGCGCGGCTTGCCGGATTGCCGCAATCGGTTGTGGACCGTGCAAAGACCGTTCTGGAGGCGCTGGAAAAGGGGGATCGGGACGGTGGCAAACAGATGTCGCTGATCGATGACTTGCCGCTCTTTCGCAATGCGCCCCCCCCTGCGCCGCCCAAGCCCGCGGTGCGATCTGCCGTGGAAGCCCGGCTGCGAGACGTCCAGCCCGACGAGTTGACGCCGATCGACGCGCTTCGCCTGATCTATGATCTGAAACAGATGCTCTGACCACGGTCTGAAAAGGCTGCGTATCAGACAAGGAGGTGGCCCGCCCGGGCCACCCCAATTTGACACCCGGTCACGAGGCCGGGGTGGAGGACACGCCGACCTGTGCCGGGCGCAGCAAACGATCATGCAGCATGAAGCCTTCGGTCATCACCTGGATGATCTGCCCGGCCTTGGTGCCGGGGACCGGCGCCTCGAACATTGCCTCATGCAATTGCGGGTCGAAAGCATCGCCCGGAGCCGGTGAAATCGGCGTCACGCCATGTTTGGTCATCACATTGGTCAGTTCCCGCAATGTGAGCTCGACGCCTTCGATCAGGGCCGCGGCCTGGGTTCGCGTGTCATCGGTTGCGGCATCAAGCGCCCGTTTCAGGTTGTCGAACACCGGGAGAAGATCACGGGCGAGCCGTGTGCTGCCATATTGCTCGGCCTCGCGGCGATCGCGATCGGCACGCTTGCGCGCATTTTCGGCATCGGCCAGAGCGCGCATGAAGCGGTCACGCAACTCATCGCGCTCTGCCCGCAGGGCATCAAGCTCCTCGGCTTCGATGAACTCCTCGATCTCTTCAATGTCTGCGGTTTCCGGGCTCGGATTTTCCTGCGCCATCTTCTGTATTCCTTGCTTTCCGTCTTCTGACGATCATCCCTTGCCGCGTTCGGAAACCATCCGCCCGACAAGTTGCGCGGTGTAATCGACGATTGGAACGATCCGGCCATAATTGAGCCGGGTCGGGCCGATCACGCCCACTGCGCCGATGATCTTTCGATCAGCGTTCATATAGGGAGACACCACGAGAGAGGAACCCGAAAGTGAAAAGAGTTTGTTCTCGGAGCCAATAAAAATGCGGACCCCTTCACCGGATTCGGTCAGCTCGAGGAAGTCGGCGATATCGCGTTTGCGTTCGAGGTCGTCGAACAGGCTGCGAATGCGGTCGATTTCCTGGCCGTCGGTCGCGCCGTCAAGCAGATTCGACCGGCCACGCACGATCAAGCGTTCGCTTTTCTCGCCATCATTTTCCCAGAATGCGAGGCCGCTTTCGACCAGTTCCCGCGCAAGGACATCGATTTCCTGCCTGCGGCGGGCAATATCCTGGCCAATCGTTCGGCGCAGGTCTGACAGGGTTTTGCCTTCGGCGAGGGCGTTGAGGAAGTTCGCCGCTTCGCGCATCGACGAAGGGGTCTGCCCCGGCGGGGGAGAAAACAGCCGGTTTTCGACATGTCCGTCGCCAAACACCAGGACGACCAGCGCGCGGTCAGGCGCCAGGCTTACAAATTCGATGTGGCGGATCGGCGCCTCGCGCTTGGGCGACAGCACGAGACTGGCGCCGCGGGTTATGCCGGAGAGGGCTGCGCCGACCTGATCGAGAAGCGACGAGACATCCTGATCGTTGCCGCCGAGTGTTGCGTCTATACGCTCTCGGTCTTCGTCGGCAACCGAGCCAACTTCAAGAAGCCCGTCCACAAACATCCGCAACCCAAGCTGCGTGGGGATGCGGCCAGCCGAAACATGCGGACTGTCGAGGAGGCCCAAAAACTCCAGATCCTGCATGACATTTCGGATGGTCGCGGCAGAAATCTTCTCGGACATGGTTCTGGACAGGCTTCGCGACCCGACTGGTTCGCCCGAGTCGAGATAGCCTTCGACCACCCGACGAAAGACCTCTCGGGATCGATCATTCATTTCAGCCAGAAGTTTTGTGCCGTCTGTCATCTTCTACTCCTGTCGACGGGACAGAGTATTCCGATCCGTCCTAGCGTCAATCGGGGTTGCATCGCAGCGATGCCCCTGCATATCTGACGGAAAGTGATTGAAAGGAATACCTATGCGCCCTTCTGGCCGTAAACTTGACGAGATGCGTTCGATTTCCATCGAAGTCGGCGTGATGCGCCACGCGGAAGGGTCTTGCCTGATCAAGATGGGCGATACCCATGTGTTGTGTTCTGCGACGATCGAAGACAAGGCGCCGCCGTTTCTGAAGAATACCGGGTTGGGTTGGGTCACGGCCGAATATGGAATGCTGCCGCGCGCCACCAACAGTCGGACCCGGCGTGAGGCTGCCGCAGGAAAGCAAAGCGGAAGAACGCAAGAGATTCAAAGGCTTATTGGTCGCGCCCTGCGCGCCGGGGTTGATCGCAGCGCCTTGGGTGAGCGGCAGATCGTTATCGACTGCGATGTTTTGCAGGCAGATGGCGGAACGCGCTGTGCATCCATCACCGGGGGCTGGGTCGCACTTCGGCTCGCTGTGAACAAGCTGTTGGCGGCGGGCGTGATCGTGAGCGACCCGATTGTCGATCACGTCGCCGCGGTTTCATGTGGGATTTACGCGGGCCAGCCGGTTCTTGATCTGGATTACCCGGAAGATTCAAGCGCTGGCACCGATGGCAACTTTGTGATGACAGGCCGCGGCAGGTTGATCGAGATTCAGATGTCTGCCGAGGGGGCGACATTTTCGCGTGCCGAGATGGTTGAGTTGCTCGATCTGGCAGAGGCGGGAGCGAGGGCTTTGGTCGCCGCTCAGACCGCTGCAATCGGTACGTCGGGAAAATGAGAAAGATTGGTCCCAAGCTGGTGATCGCGACCCACAATGCGGGGAAGCTGGAGGAGATAGGGGCATTGCTGGCGCCCTATGGCGTCGGGGTTGTATCTGCGGGTGCTTTGGGATTGCCTGAGCCGGAGGAGACCGAACAGAGTTTTGTCGGCAACGCCCGCATCAAGGCACATGCGGCGGCACAGGCGACCGCCCTTCCCGCCTTGGCGGATGATTCCGGGATTTGTGTTGATGCGTTGCATGGGGCGCCGGGGGTGCATACTGCCGATTGGGCCGAAACGCCCAACGGTCGAGACTTCGTCCTTGCCATGCACAAGACCTGGGCCGCCTGCGACGCTGTTGCAGCACCAGAACCGCGCCGGGCCACGTTCCATTGCACATTGGTCTTGGCCTGGCCAGACGGCGAGGATGCAGTTTTTGAGGGGGTTATGCCGGGGCGGCTCGTATGGCCGATGCGCGGCGACCAGGGGCATGGTTATGATCCGATGTTCCAGCCAGACGGGTATACGCAAACCTTCGGTGAGATGGACCGCTGGGAGAAAAACAAGATCAGCCATCGAGCAGATGCGTTTCGCAAGCTGGTGGCCGCTTGTTTCACGTGAAACACACCCTCCTCGGTGATGGGGGCTAAGGTGGGAACCATGGGTAGAGTGGAGCGGTGGCAAACCAACGGGTTTGGGCTTTATGTTCATTGGCCATTTTGCCAATCGAAATGCCCCTATTGCGACTTTAACAGCCACGTATCGGCAAGCATCGATCAAGACATCTGGCGGAATGCCTATCTGTCGGAGTTGCGCCGTTACGCCGTTGAGACGCCTGGCCGAGTATTGAACAGCATCTTTTTTGGGGGTGGCACGCCTTCGCTCATGCCACCGGCGACTGTTGAAGCCATCATCGATGAGGCCGGCAAGCTCTGGCAGTTCGCCAATGACATCGAAATCACGTTGGAGGCCAACCCCACATCGGTCGAGATTGATCGTTTGATCGCGTTTCGGACGGCAGGCGTCAATCGCGTCTCGATCGGCGTACAAGCGCTCAACGATCTGGACTTGCGCCGCCTCGGCAGGACGCACGGGGCGGCAGAAGCCCGAACCGCGATTTCTGTGGCGCAGAAAGTTTTCGACAGAACCAGTTTTGACTTGATCTACGCGCGGCAGGATCAAAGCCTGCAAAGCTGGGAACGTGAGCTGAATGAGGCTTTGGCTTTGTCAGGCGATCACCTGTCGCTTTATCAACTGACCATTGAACCAGGCACGGTTTTTGGTGCCAGATTTGAGCGTGGACAGCTGCATGGGCTTCCCGATGAAAATCTTGGTGCGGATATGTTTGAAGCGACACAGAGCGCCTGTGAGTCCGCGGGCCGACCGGCGTATGAGGTCTCTAATCATGCGAAACCCGGCATGGAGTCACGTCACAATACCATCTATTGGCGCTGCGGAGATTATATCGGAGTTGGTCCGGGCGCACATGGACGACTGACCGACGCGCATGATCAGCGCGTCAGCACCGTGTGTGTGTCCCAGCCGAGCACCTGGCTGGAGACGATACGAAATGGTTCGAGCCCAGAAGCTGAACGCGAGAGCCCGACCTCCCACGCGAGCGGGTAGAACGCCTCCTTGATCTAGGCGCGATCAAGATCATGGACGATACGCTGCAAACAACTTTTGCTGGGAGGCTCGTCCTTAATGAGGTCATCAGGCAACTGATAGACTGATCAGCACCTGCCTAAGCCAGCAACGAGAGAGCCTGGCAGAGCTTGTCAAGTTGCTCCAGATCACGATAACGGATTCGGAGAATTCCGCCATCTCCGCCGCTGTCATGATCGATTGAAACGGCCATGCTTAGACTTGCGCTCAGGTCAGCTTCGATGGCGCGTGTATCAGCGTCCTTTTCAGATCGGCGCGATTGGGTTCGGCGCGAACCCGGCGGAACCGCTGCAGATCGAACCAGCTTTTCTGTCTCTCTGACCGAGAGGCCTGCGCCTACGACCTTTTGAGCCAAAGCGACCGGATCTGGTGAGCCAATCAAGGCGCGGGCGTGACCTGCAGACAGTTTTCCATTCCTGATCATGCTTTGCACATCGGGCGGCAAAGCAAGAAGACGCATGGTGTTGGCGATGTGTGATCTGCTTTTGGAAAGCGCCTCTGCCAGTTTTTCTTGTGTGTGACCGAAGTTATCCATCAACTGTCTAAAACCAAGCGCTTCCTCGATCGCATTAAGATCGGCACGCTGGATATTTTCGATGATTGCTATTTCAAGAACTTCGCTATCCGTGAAATCACGCACGACGGCTGGCACCTTGTGCAGCTGCGCCATTTGCGCCGCGCGCCACCGGCGTTCGCCGGCAACGATCTGATACCCCTGCTGACCGGGCGCCTTACGCACCACGAGCGGCTGAATGATTCCCTTTGCACGGATGGACGCAGCCAGCTCCTCAAGCAGGGCGGGATCGAAGTCGCGGCGTGGCTGATGCGGGTTTGGATGCACCTGATCAATCGCAAGGAAAACATTGCCCTGCGGGCTGCGCGCTTGTTCGGCGTGCACCTCGTCATTGGTGAGGTTGACATCTGCCATGAGCGCAGAGAGTCCGCGCCCAAGACCTTTTCGTTCTATCTTCTTTTCCACCGTCACACTCCCTACGCAGCTCGCCCGCTTGTTTGTCTGTGCAATATTTCTTGTGACAATCGCCGATAAGCTTCCGCTCCTTTCGACGAGGGATCATACTGCAGCACTGGAAGCGCGAATGAAGGTGCCTCTGAAACACGAACATTGCGCGGAATGGTCGTGGTGAACACCATGTCGCCAAGGGTCGCTCTTGCATCGGCCTCGACCTGCTGCGACAGACGGTTCCGGCTGTCCGTCATGGTGACAAGCACCCCTTCGATCCGAAGCTTTGGATTTGCTGTCTTCCGAATTTCGCGAATCGTCAGCATCAGCTGCGAAAGCCCCTCCAATGCAAAAAATTCACTTTGCAGCGGGATCAAGACGGACCCGGCCGCCACCAATGCATTGACTGTCAGCAGGGACAGCGAAGGCGGACAATCGATGAGCAAGAAGTCGTAGCCCAGCGAAAGGAATCCCGGGTCCTGCACCGCGTCCGCCAAAAGAAATGACCGCTTCTCGCTGGAGACCAGATCTATATCGGCGGACGCCAAGTCTGCGTTGGCGGGGCACACCGAGACGCCATCTACGCTGGATTTCTGAATGAGTTCGGTCAGAACCGCCTGTTCCAAGAGAAGGTCATAACTGGTTCGGCTCCTGAGATCGGCAGATATCCCCAGGCCCGTAGATGCATTCCCCTGCGGGTCAAGATCTACCACCAGGACTCGAAGCCCCTGCTCCGCTAGACCTGCCGCAAGGTTTATGGTGGTTGTCGTCTTGCCGACCCCACCTTTCTGATTGGCGATCGCGATCACCCGCGGATGAGCCTTAGACATGGCAAATATTCCTCAACACAAGGATCGCGGCGCCGGGATCCGTCACGCTCTGATGTGTCTCCAGGTCGAACCGCCATGATTTTCGTGCCTCTCGCACTTCGACATCGTGCGATGCGCCTTTGGGGAAAATGGCGATACCATCTTCCTTCAAATGCTTCTGGGCATAGTCACAGAGCTTGAAAAGGGGGGCCAGCGCACGCGCCGTAAGAATTGCAGCTTTCTGCGCGGGAAGATCTTCAATCCTTTGGTTGATGACTTTAACATCCAGACTCAGGGTGCGCGCAGCCTCGCTCAGAAAAACAGCCTTTCTCGCGTCAGACTCGACCAATCGAAAGCTCTGAGAACCACCGTTACCGTGGGCCAATATCGCACACACCAACCCAGGAAACCCGCCTCCACTACCGATATCGCACCACAAACCGGCCCGGACATCGCAGAGCTGATACACTTGGATCGAGTCCATGATGTGCCGACTTCTGATCTGTTCCACAGTGGCCTTTGAAATCAGGTTGATTGTCGGATTCCACTTCAACACAAGTCGCTCAAACTGGAGTAGTTTTTCCGATGTTTCACGTGAAACATTCTTGAAAGACTCGAGATGCAAGGGATCCATCAACCGGCCATCGGCACTGCCGCGACGCGTCGCAGATTGACCAGGATGAGCGCGAGCGCGGCAGGTGTCATCCCCTCGATCTCCGCGGCCCGCGCCAGAGAATCTGGGCGAAGCTTTGTGAGCTTGGATTTGAGTTCGGACGAGAGCCCCGCGATGTTGTCATAGCAAAAATCTGTCGGGATCTTTGTTGCCTCTTCCCGCTTTAGTTGAGCGATTTGATGAGTCTGGCGATCCAGATATCGCCCATACATGGCGTCGTTGATCACTTGAGTTCGATTTGCGCCACTCACCGAACAAAGACACGGAAACATGTCCCGGATCTGTTCTGGCTCCATAGGAAAAGCCCCGATCACATCGAGGCCGGTCCGGCGCGATCCATCAGAGCTCACCTGCAGGCCGAACTCGGTCAGCTCTCGAGGGGTGAACGTCATGGATGACAGGGTTTGCTTGACTGTCACAAGCTGATCCAGTTTTTCACGAAAAGCATCCGCTCTCGACCGTGAAACGATGTCTAGTTCAATGCCAAGCGGCGTAAGACGTTGATCGGCATTATCCGCCCGCAAGGAGAGTCGATATTCTGCGCGCGATGTGAACATCCGATAAGGCTCTGTCACTCCACGCGAGACGAGATCATCAATCATCACACCGATGTAACTGTCTGATCGATGAAACGGTACGGCATCAAGGCCCAGCGACTGTCGTGCAGCATTCAGACCCGCGACCAACCCCTGAGCCGCCGCCTCCTCGTAGCCTGTGGTGCCGTTAATCTGACCCGCCAGGAAAAATCCGGGAAGGTCCTGAAGCTCCAGGCTTTGCCGCAGTGACCGCGGATCGAAATAATCATATTCGATCGCGTAAGCAGGCTGAGATATGATGACACGCTCGAGGCCCGCAATCGATCGAACATAGGCCTCTTGCACGTCCACCGGCAATGACGACGATATCCCGTTAGGATAAACGGTATGGTCGTCGAGCCCCTCTGGCTCCAAGAACACCTGGTGGCTGTCCTTCTCGGCAAACCTGACAACCTTGTCCTCGATCGAAGGACAATAGCGCGGGCCGACACCGTCGATATGCCCGCCGTACATGGCCGATCGTCCAAGATTAGCTCGAATTATGTCATGTGTCTTCGCATTGGTTTTGGTGATGCCACAGGCGATTTGCCGAACCACTGGCCGATCGCTCAAGAAAGAGAACATCGCTGGCTCGTCATCACCTTCTTGCATTTCCAGCGCCGACCAATCGATCGTACGCCCGTCCAGCCGTGGTGGCGTCCCCGTTTTCAACCGGCCACGCGCAAGACCCAAATCCATCAATCGATGCGCCAGGCGTATAGACGACGGGTCGCCCATACGGCCCCCCGTCTGCTTGCTGTCACCAATATGAATGACCCCATTCAGAAAGGTCCCTGCAGTGAGAACCACTGATGATGCGGATAAACCAACGCCATCTGCCAGCATCACACCGCTTGCACGACCGTGTTCGACAATCAAATCGACCACATCGCCTTCAATCAGGGTCAGGTTCTTCTGTGCTCTTAATGACCCTTGAACAAAGAGACGGTAGAGCTTGCGGTCGGTCTGCGCACGTGGCCCCTGGACTGCGGGCCCCTTTCGACGATTGAGCAAGCGAAACTGGATACCTGCCGCATCGGCCGCCAGGCCCATGACCCCATCCAACGCGTCGATCTCGCGGACGAGATGGCCTTTGCCCAGCCCGCCAATTGCCGGGTTACACGACATCATGCCGATCGAGCTGATCTTCTGAGTAACCAACGCCGTTCGCGCGCCAGCACGCGCAGACACTGCCGCGGCCTCTGTGCCCGCATGACCTCCGCCGATGACGACGACATCAAAATGTTTCACGTGAAACACTCCTATTTCCCGATGCAAAAGCGGCTGAATATTTCGCCAAGCAGAGTTTCGACACCGATTTTTCCCACGAGCATATCCAAGGCATGTGCAGCCGCACGCAAGTCTGCCGCGGCGAGCTCCAACCTAGGATGCTCAGCATACAGACAAAGTCGCGCGTTTGCCATGGCCTCCGCCGCCTGCGACAAAGCCGCTCGCTGTCGTTCCCGTATCAACAAGCCGGAGCCGGAAACACGCCCCTCCAAACGTGCTTTGATCTGCTCCACCAACCGGTCCAATCCAGCGCCCGTCTTGCTCGAGATCGCATCAGACCGGCCAGAAAGATCGCTCTTGGTAAACACAACAAGATCATCAACATCCTTGCCTGGCAGATCACCTTCCAAGGCATTATCTGGGCCGAGCAGGAACACCCGCAAATCGGCGGTGGCCGCTCGCTCCATGGTCCTTGCAACACCAATTTTCTCGATCGGATCCTCTGCTTCGCGCACGCCTGCGGTGTCCAGCAAGGTTACTGGTATGCCCCCCAGATCCATCCGTAGTTCGATGATGTCACGTGTCGTGCCAGGTATGGGCGAGGTTATTGCCACGTCTCGTCCCGCCAATGCATTCAAAAGGCTGGATTTTCCAACGTTGGGTGCGCCAATTATGGCAACTTCGAACCCTGCCCGGATGCGCTCTGCCACACGGGCGCGATCTATCTCAACCAGGAACGCGGTATGAAGCCTGTCAACGATCTCCCGTACCTCCGGGGTAACATCGACCGGAACATCCTCGTCAGCGAAATCAATCGTCACCTCTATCAAGGCCGCAGCGCGAACAAGATCCTCTCGCCAACTCTGCGCACGCTGCCCGATGGCACCAGACAACACGCGCTGCGCTTGTCGCCTCTGGGCCTCCGTTTCGGCATCGATCAGATCGGCAAGCCCCTCGACCTGGGTCAAATCGAGCATCCCGTTTTCCAGGGCGCGCCGCGTGAATTCGCCCGGCTTTGCGCCGCGCAAACCGGGAAATGTTCCCAACGCGGCAAGCAGGGATGCTACAACGGCTTCGCTTCCATGAACCTGGAACTCAACGACCGCTTCCCCGGTAAAACTATGCTTTTCCTCGAAAAAAACAACAATACAACTGTCTAGGATTTCGCCCCGCACGAAAATGTCGCGCAACATGGCACGACGGGGCCTGAGGTCAATCACACCAAGCGCCGCCGCAGCGCGCAATGCGTCCGGCCCCGAGACGCGAACAATCGCGATCCCCGCCTTTCCGCGTGCAGTGGCAAGCGCAAAAATGGTGTCAGCCATGCTATGAACCCTGCCCCGATCCGGTCAGGTATTCATCGAATCAAAGAATTCTGCGTTCGACTTTGTCTGTTTCAGCTTCGAAATCAGGAACTCGATCGCATCTGTCGTGCCCATGGGGTTAAGGATACGGCGCAAGACATAGGTCTTTTGCAGATCCGTCTTCTCGACAAGCAGATCTTCCTTGCGGGTGCCCGACTTCAGGATGTCGATCGCCGGGAACACGCGCTTGTCTGCAACCTTGCGGTCCAGCACGATTTCACTGTTCCCAGTGCCTTTGAATTCTTCAAAGATAACTTCATCCATACGGCTGCCAGTGTCGATCAGTGCCGTTGCGATAATGGTCAGTGAACCGCCTTCCTCGATATTCCGCGCAGCGCCGAAAAACCGTTTGGGCCGTTGCAGCGCGTTGGCATCGACCCCCCCGGTCAGCACTTTGCCCGAGGACGGCACCACGGTGTTGAACGCGCGCCCCAGGCGCGTGATGGAATCAAGCAGGATCACCACATCGCGCTTGTGCTCCACCAACCGCTTCGCCTTCTCGATAACCATCTCGGCGACGGCAACGTGGCGGGTCGCGGGCTCGTCAAAGGTCGATGATACCACCTCACCCTTCACGCTGCGCTGCATATCCGTCACCTCCTCGGGGCGTTCATCAATCAGCAGCACGATCAAATAGCATTCCGGGTGGTTGGTTGCGACGGAATGGGCAATGTTCTGCAAGAGCACCGTCTTACCCGTGCGCGGCGGCGCCACGATCAGGGCACGCTGACCTTTCCCGATAGGACAAACCAGATCAATGATCCGCGCCGAACGATCCTTGACCGTCGGATCATCCACTTCCATCTTCAGCCGCTCGTCGGGGTAAAGCGGCGTCAGGTTGTCAAAGTGAACCTTGTGCCGCGCCCGCTCTGGATCATCAAAGTTGATCTTGGTCGCCTTCACAAGGCTGAAATACTTCTCATTCTCCCGCGGCGCCTGGATCACGCCTTCAATGGAATCGCCGGTGCGCAGGCTGAACTGTCGGATCATCTCGGGGCTGACATAGATATCGTCAGGGCCGGGCAGGTAGTTCGCCGATGGGCTGCGCAAAAAACCAAACCCGTCTTGCAGCACCTCCAGCACGCCATCGCCGCCGATTTCAAACCCTTCTTCCGCATGTTCCTTCAAAATCTGGAACATCATCTCGCCCTTGCGCATGCTGGGCGCGTTCTCGATCTCCCATTCTTCGGCCATCGCCAGCAGATCTGCGGGGGTCTTGGCTTTCAGATCGGCAAGATTCAAACGTTCAACGGTCATGGAAAGATCCTTTGTCCGCCCAAACCAAACAGGGCAGCGTCTCATCATAAGGGGAAATCAGCTGCCGGACGGCGCTGTGGCGTCCCGGATAGCGCCGAGACGGTCGAGAGTCAAGAAATCAGAACTTCACAACCACCGAGAACACGATGACCAACAAAAGGATCGTCGGCACTTCGTTCATCATGCGATAGGTCTTGCCTGATCTTTCATTCGTGCCCGCCACGAAATCCTTGCGCCGTGCCGCAAGCCACATGTGGAACCAGGTCATCGCCAGAACCGACGCCGCCTTCAACCACGGCCAGACCATGGACCAGTCCACGATCCCCGGTGTTGCAACCAAGGCCAGCCCAAAAACCCATGTCGATATCATCGCGGGGTTCATGATCGCGCGAAGCAAACGGCGCTCCATCGTCTGAAACAGCCGATCGGTCTTGCTGCCTCTGTCCACTTGCTCGACATGATAGACGAACAATCGGGGCAGATAGAACAGACCGGCCATCCACGCGATGACCGAAATGATGTGCAGAGATTTGGCAGTCAAATACCAATCAGCCAGAAAGCCACTCATGATGTCTCCTACGGTGGCCTTCTTCTTAATTAAAGAAATATAAGAAAGGAATGATGATGTAGGGCCTGTGCATAACAGAATACCCTGTCTTGTCCGGGCAGTTGTCCACAAAAACCCCCGTCTTGATAAGCTGGTGGATAAATGGCCGATCCTGTGGATTATCTCAAGATATGACAGCATTTACAATATCTTAAGACCAAGCATTCGAAAGCGTCGTTTGAACCTGCTCGCACCGCTTCCTCCGCTATCCACGCCCTTTGCTCGGGCGCCTGCCGGGTCTTCCACAGTGGGATAGTTTCATCGCACGGTCACGAAACTGTCGTCTCGACCTCGGTTCTTGACCGGCGGCCCCAGTTGGGCACATGTTTCGCCTCAGGAACAAACCAAGCATATCCACAGAGGTTTCCCCCAGCCCATGACCTTGATCCTGGCCTCCAGTTCACAGATCCGCATGCAATTGCTCAATGCCGCGGCTGTGCCTTTCACTGCCAGTCCGGCGCGGATCGATGAGGAAACCATCCGCCGCGCGCTGGAGGCAGAGAACGCGCGCCCGCGCGACATCGCCGATACGCTTGCCGAAATGAAGGCCCGCAAGGTTGCCGAGCGGCACCCGCAAGACCTCGTGCTCGGCTGTGATCAGGTGCTCGACCTCAAGGGAAAGGTGCTCTCCAAACCCGATAGCCCGCAGATGGCGCTTGACCAGCTGACGCAGTTGCGAGGGCAGACCCACAAACTTCTGTCGGCGGCGGTCCTCTATCACGAGGCGAAACCGATCTGGCGCTTCATCGGAGAGGCTCGGCTGACCATGCGATCGGTGTCTGACACGTATCTGTCTGATTACATTGAACGAAACTGGGAAAGCATCCGCCACAGCGTCGGCGCCTACAAGCTGGAGGAAGAAGGCTCCCGCCTGTTTTCGGCTGTGGATGGCGATTACTTCACCGTGCTTGGGCTTCCCCTTTTGCCGCTTCTGGGCTATCTGGGTGACAGAGGCTTCATCCCCACATGACAGATCATCCCCGCATCCCCCTTGCCGGCGTCATAGGCCACCCGATTGCCCATAGCCGCTCCCCGGCGCTCCATGGCTATTGGCTGAAACGCTATGGCATAAAGGGGCATTATGTTCCCATCGATGTGGCGCCGGCGGATCTGGCGCATGTGTTGCAAACCCTGCCGCGCATGGGCTTTGTCGGGGTAAACATCACCATCCCGCACAAGGAAGCGATCCTTCAGATTGCCGATGTCATCACCGACCGGGCCGCTCTGATCGGTGCCGCAAACACATTGATCTTTCGCAAGGATGGCCGGATCCAGGCGGATAACACCGACGGGTCGGGGTTCATCGCCAACCTGCGGCAAAATGCGCCGCACTGGAACCCTGCGGCGGGTCCGGCCGTCGTCTTTGGTGCGGGCGGTGCCGCGCGGGCTGTGATTGCCGCCTTGATCGAGGTGGGGGTGCCCGAAATTCGTCTGGCGAACCGCACAAGACCAAGGGCCGAGGCGCTGCGCTCTGATTTCGGCGCCAAGGTGGTGGTCAGTGAATGGGTGCAGGCGGCAAATATGCTGGATGGCGCCACCACGGTGATCAACACCACCTCGCTCGGCATGACCGGAAAGTCGGATTTCCGCGTTCCGCTTGATGGTCTGCGGGCAGATGCCATCGTAACCGACCTCGTCTATACCCCGCTCATGACACAATTCCTGATTGAGGCGCAGGCCATGGGCTGCACCGTCGTCGATGGGCTTGGCATGTTGCTGCATCAGGCCGCCCCGGGGTTTGAGCGCTGGTTTGGCCAACGCCCCGAGGTGGATGAAGCAACACGTCGCGCAGTCTTGTCGGCATGACCCCGTTTCGCTTGGGTCTTACCGGCTCCATCGGCATGGGCAAATCGACGACAGCCGCGTTTTTCCGGGATGAGGGCATCGCCGTCTGGGACGCAGATGCCGCGGTCCACCGCCTCTATGGCCCCGGTGGCGCCGCGGTCGCGGCCGTTGCGTCCCTCTGCCCGGCCGCCCTGCGGACCGGCGCGATTGACAGGGGTGTGTTGCGGGACTGGGTCGCTCGCACCCCGGACGCGCTTGGCCAGCTTGAATCGGTCGTGCATCCGCTGGTGGCCGCGGACCGGGCCCGTTTTGCAGCTGAAACGCAAGGCGACATTCTGGTGTTTGACATCCCCCTGCTGTTCGAAAAAGCATCACAATCCGAGATGGACGCCACCCTACTTGTCACCGCACCACCCGACCTGCAACGCGCGCGCGTGTTATCGCGTGACGGCATGACCCCACAACAATTTGCCCTGATCCTGTCGCGGCAGATGCCCGACACGGAAAAACGCGCACGTGCCACCCATATCGTCGAAACCCTGTCCCTGGCGCAAACCCGGATCTACGTTCAGGCACTCATCAGCCATATCAGAGCCCGCCATGCGTGAAATCGTCCTTGATACCGAAACAACCGGGTTCGAACCGTCCGAAGGCCATCGCATCGTGGAAATCGGCGCGGTCGAGCTGTTCAACCATTTGCCCACCGGCAAGACCTATCACCAATACATCAATCCCGAACGCCCGATGCCGAAAGAGGCGTTCGAGGTTCATGGCCTTGGCGATGATTTCTTGCGCGACAAGCCGGTTTTCGCACAGGTGGGTCGTGCCTTTTTGGATTTCATAGGCGACGCGCAACTTGTGATCCACAATGCCGCGTTCGACATGAAGTTTCTCAATTTCGAACTGCAAAAAGCGGCCTTGCCAACGCTGCCCAGTGCACGGGCGACGGATACCTTGTTGATTGCGCGGCAGAAGTTTCCTGGCTCGCCTGCCTCACTCGATGCGCTGTGCCGTCGGTTCGGGGTGGATAACTCGGCCCGTGAAAAGCACGGCGCCTTGCTCGATTCCGAAATCCTCGCGGAGGTTTATCTGGAACTTGTCGGCGGACGACAGCCCGATCTGGTTCTTGCGCCGACCGAAGGCAAAAAGGAAAAGACCGGGCAGATCGATGCGGCGCCCGAATGGCGCCCGCGTCCACGACCGGCACCCCTCCCCTCGCGCGGGTCAGCGGCCGAGGCCGAGGCGCATGCCGCCTTTCTTGCCAAGATGGGGGAAACCGCCCTCTGGCACCGGCGCGCGGAGTGAAAAAGCCGGTCCCTGAAAGACCGGCCCTTCCCCTATCGGATCAGTTTGGCTGCCCTTGCGGCGCCTGGGCCTGCGCCTGAGCGCGCCGCGCCAATTCCTGGCGATACAGCGAAAGATAATCGACCGTATCGATGTTCAGGGGCGGGAAGCCACCGTCGCGCGTCACATCGCTGATGATCCGGCGGATGAACGGAAACAGGATGCGCGGGCATTCGATCAGCAAGAAGGGATGCAGCTGGTCATCGGGCACCCCCTCGACATGGAAAATCCCGCCATAATCGACTTCCATCAGGAACAATGTCTCATTGTTTGCCCGATTTTTCGAAGTCACGCGGAACTTCTGGATCACCTCGAACTGGTGATCCTGTGGCCGCTTGCGGGCGTCAAGGCTGACCGCGACCTGAATGTCGGGCTGCACCTCTGTTCCGTTCAACCCCTTTTGCGCCACCGCGTTTTCAAACGACATGTCACGAATGAACTGGGCCAGAACCTGCATCTTCACTTGCGGCTGGGCCTGTGGCTGCGCGGCAGCACCATTTTCTTCGGCCATATTCCCTCAATCTCCCATGGAACCTGTTTGGACCCGTTCCTAACAGGTCACTTGCGTCTGCTCAATGCCGGGTCCAACCCGAAGGTCCGCGCGGCGGCACGTTTTCATCCACCTCGTAAAACTCGGCGTCGATGACCGCAGGGCCATCGCGGCGGCTTTGCATCGGTCCGGTCCCATAGGCTTGCACCTGAATCCGCGCGCCGACAAAGCGGATGATGATTTCGCGAAGTTTGGGGATCATCAGAAGAAAACCGATCGTGTCGGTAAAGAACCCCGGCGTCAGCAGCAACAGCCCGGCAAGCAGGATCAACGCCCCATGCGCAAGCGGGGACAGCGGATTTTTCAGCTCGCGCAGATCACCCCGCAGCTGTGCCACAACCTTCAGCCCCTGCCAGCGCATCAGGATCGTCCCGATCAACCCTGTCAGAAGCACCAGGCCAAGGGTGGGCCACAGGGTCAACCATCCTCCCACGGTGATGAAAAGCGCGATCTCGATCAGCGGCACAATCAAGAAGAGCGGAAAAAGCCACATACTGGCCTCCTTCACAGGTGTTTGCAGACAGTGTGGCGGTAGACACTGCCCCTTGCCAGCCCTACATAAGAGCCGACGGTCAAAGTTACCAATCCCCAATGCACCCCGGCCCGTTCTCCGGTATCTGATCGAGGTTTTGAATGAACTCTTCCCTGATCCAGCTTCTTGTTCTTGCCGGGATCGCGATCTTCCTGATCCTGAAGCTGCGTTCTGTTCTTGGCACACGGGACGGGTTCGAAAAGCCCCCCGTTCCACTGGATGATGTCCGGCCGCGTGTGAAGCGCGATTTCGAGGTGATCGAGGGCGGCCCCGACCGTGACATCACTGACCATGTCGCCGACGGCTCAGAGGCGGCCAAGGCGCTTGCGGCGATGAAGGTGGCAGAGCCGGGTTTCTCGGTGAATACCTTTCTTCAAGGCGCCCGCGGCGCTTACGAGATGATCCTCATGTCGTTTGAACGCGGCGATCTGGACCCGATCCGCCCTTTCCTTGATGACGAGATCGAGGCCGCCTTTGCTCAGGCGATCAATGCACGCGAGGCCGAAGGGCTGACGGTCGAAGCCACCTTCGTGGGCTTGCGTGAACTCGCGCTTCAGAACGCCACCTTCAACCGCGATACGAACCGCGCGGAAATTTCGGTGCGGTATGTCGGAGAGTTGACTTCGGTGATCCGCAACAAGGCGGGCGAGGTGGTTGAAGGCAACCCCAAGGAAATCAAGCGTCAACGCGACGTCTGGACCTATGCCCGTGTCATGGGGTCGTCGGACCCGAACTGGCAGCTTGTCGCAACGGGCGATTAAGGCTTCGGCGTGGGGCGGATCGGGAATGTGTTTCAAGCCCTGTTGTTTGGCGCGGCCCTGATGGTCGCGCCTGCCGCCCCGGCACAAATCCTGACCTTCGAGGAGCTGGAGGGTTGGGCCCAGGACGACCACGCCGCTGCGCTCTCGGTCTTTCGGGGCACCTGTGCGCTGTTGCGTGATCCGCTCTGGACGCCACCCTGCCGGCTGGCCCAACAGGTTGGCCCGGGTCAAGCCGCGGCGCGTCAGTTTTTCGAACTGCTGTTCCGTCCTGTCCTGATCGGAACGCCGCCTGCCCTGTTCACCGGCTATTACGAACCGGAACTGAATGGGTCTTTGACGCGCACGCCGCGCTATGCCTATCCGCTTTACCGCAAACCGCCCGAGATGACCGAAGGGCAGATGTTCCACTCCCGCGAGGCGATCGAAGGCGGCATCCTGCGTGGGCGCGGTCTTGAACTGGTCTGGCTGGATGACCCGGTCGAAGTCTATTTCCTGCAAGTGCAGGGGTCGGGTCGCATCCGTCTGCCCGACGGGCGCGTGATGCGCGTCGCCTATGCCGGGAAGAATGGCCATCCCTATCGGTCGATCGGTCAGGAACTGATCCGGCGTGGCGCCTCGATGGCCGATGTTTCGGCGCAGGATATCAAGGCTTGGGTCAGGGCAAACCCCGGTCCCGGCCGCGCCCTGCTCAACTCCAACCCGTCCTTCGTGTTCTTTCGCCGGCTTGACGATCTGCCGCCCGAAAGCGGACCAATCGGGGCCATGGGCCGTCCGATCACGGGCCTGCGGTCAGTTGCCATCGATCCCGCCCATGTCCCGCTTGGCGCTCCGGTCTGGATCGAGAAAGCGGGCCGCGATCCGATGCGCCGCCTGATGATCGCGCAAGACACGGGCGGCGCGATAAAGGGTGCCCAGCGGGCGGATATCTTCTTTGGCACAGGCCTTGCCGCTGGCGAAGCCGCGGGCCGGATCAAGGACGGGGGGCGTCTGATCCAGCTGTTGCCCATAGACAGCGCCTATGCGCTTTTGCCGGACGGCTGACCATGGCGCGCCGCCGCACTTTGCGCCCCGAGGAGGAGGAGCTGTGGCATGCCGTCATGCGCACGGCCCGGCCGATGCATTCCAACGGCGCCTCTGTGCTTCAGCGCAAGGAAGACGCCAAGGAGTCCAACGCTTTCCACCCGAAAGAGCCGGTCCAAAAGACCCTTCCCGTCTTTCGCCTGGGAGAGCGGGCGCGGGTTGATCGTCCGCATGACCTTGCCCCCAGCCTTTCGGACGCCCTTGCCAAGGCCCCGGTGCAGATGGATGCCAAGGCTTATGGCCGGATGACCCGCGGCAAGCTGGTGCCAGAGGCGCGGATCGACCTGCACGGCCTTACGCTGGCCGAGGCGCATCCAGACCTGATCCGCTTCATCTTGAACGCGCATGCGCAGGGGCTTCGACTGGTGCTGGTCATCACCGGCAAAGGCAAGGCAAAGCCGGACTACGGGCCCATTCCTTCGCGGATCGGCGCATTGCGCCACCAGGTGCCGCAATGGCTCCGTTTGCCGCCACTGGGCCCCTTGGTCTTGCAGGTGGCCGAGGCACATCTGCGCCATGGCGGTGCCGGGGCCTATTACGTCTATCTGCGCCGCGGTCGGTGAAGCGGCCGCCCGCGTCACCCTAGCGCTGCAATTCGTTCCCGACGGCGACCACCGGGCTGAGGATGATCTGCGTCGCGCTTTGCACGGTCAAAACCGCGCCCGGCAGCAAACCTGTCCGGGCGATACGATCGGCATCGAGCGAGGCGTCAACCGACAGGATTCCCTCCAGCAAGCGCAGCAGGCTGGGCGAGTCGCCAAGGTTGAAATGACCAAGGCCCTTGCCAAAGGCCGCGGTGTCCAGGAACGTGATCGGCAAGTCGCCGACGCGCGTCAGGTCGGTAAGCGAACCGAGCCGTTCCTTTTGCCCGGTCAACCGCGCCGAAACCTGCAACGCCCGGTCCCTGCGCGAGGAAAACACGACAAACGGTTGCGGCAGTTTCGGAATCGCAAGCGCCTGCGCGCGAAACACATCCACATCGATGTCGGGCGAGATAAGCACGATCCCCCCCACCCGATCGATTGCGCGACTTTTGCCGCGAATGGCCTTCTGGCGCAGCGCCTCCATCAGCAGGGCGCTGCCCATCGAATGCGCAACCAGGATCACCCGCCTTGCGCCAGCCGCTTCGACCTCGGCCAGAAGGCGTTCCAGCCCGTCACGGGCAAACAGCGCCGAGTCGCGGTCATAGACATAGCCCAATGGCTGTGCTGCCGAGGGCCAGGAGTAATGCACAATCGCCCCCGGCAGATCGAGGTCATGCGACATCTGTGCAATGCGATACAAACCTTCGGAAAAGGTGTTGTTGAACCCATGGACAAAGATGACAGCCTCACCGCCATGTGCGTTCAATTCGGTGCGCAGGGCCGCCCGAAAGTCGGCGTCGGACCCATAGCGCGCTGCATAGGTCGTGAGGAAATGCTTTCTCGGATCGCTCCGCCCCGATTGCGGCGGCCAGTTGATCTGGCCCGCCTCTCGCTCGGGCGGGACCGAGATGTCATAGCGGCCAAAGCTCACCGCCTCGACGCGGGAGCCGTCAAAATTGCCGTTCGCATCAAGGCCCCTGGTGGTGGCGATGAAGATTTCGCGCACCTTGCCCACGGTGGCGGCCTCCGGCGCAAGCGTCAGTTGGCCCCGGGGCGCGCATCCTGCAACCAAAATCACCAAAACCAACAGCTTGAACGCTCGCAGCACGCTTGCACCTCATCGATGACCTGAGCACTCATTTACCCTTAGTTGGCGCAGGTCAAGCCGGACGAAATTCGCAACGCGCGCTTGTTCGCCGCCCCATGTTACAAAACGTAACGCGACAGGTCGGCAGACCGCGCAAGCGCGCCCACATTGGCCTCGACGAATGCGGCGTCAACGGTGACGGCTTCGCCGGATCGGTCGGGTGCGGAAAAGCTCAACTCCTCGAACACCCGTTCCAGAATGGTGTAAAGCCGTCGCGCGCCAATATTTTCGACAGATTGATTCACCTCGGCCGCGATCCGCGCCAAGGCGGCAATCCCTTCGATGGTAAAGGTCACGGCGACATCCTCGGTGGCCATAAGGGCCGAATATTGCCGTGTCAGCGCGTTTTCGGTTTCGGTCAGGATACGAACGAAATCCTGCTCGGTCAGCGGCTTCAACTCGACCCGAATGGGAAGACGCCCCTGCAGTTCTGGAAGCAGATCCGAAGGTTTTGCGATGTGAAACGCACCGCTTGCGATGAACAGGATATGGTCGGTCTTGACCGGGCCATATTTGGTTGAAACCGTGGTGCCTTCGATCAGCGGCAACAAATCGCGCTGCACGCCTTCGCGGCTGACATCGCCGCCCCGTGCGTCGCTGCGGGCGCAGATCTTGTCGATCTCGTCCAGAAACACGATGCCGTTTTCCTGCACCGCCGTCAGGGCCGCCGCCTTCACCGCCTCGTCATCCAGCAGCTTGTCGGCCTCTTGCCCGATCAGCAGATCATAGCTGTCGGCAACCGTCACCTTCTTGCGCACCGTGCGCCCGCCAAAGGCCTTGAACAGATCCTGTAGCCCTTGCATTTGCAACTCCATGCCGGGCGCGCCCATCATCGGCAGTGGGCTGGAGGTGTCGGCGATGTCAAGCTCGATCACCGTTGAATCGAGTTCGCCGCGCCGCAGCTTGCCGCGAAACAACTCGCGCGTTTGCTCGCGCGCATCCTTGCCCGCCAGCGCCTCGATCACGCGGTCTTCGGCGGCGGCTTGCGCGCGGGCCTTCACCTCGTCGCGCATCCGCGCCCGCGTATCGACCATCGCCGCATCCACCAGATCGCGGATGATGCTGTCCACATCGCGGCCCACATAGCCCACTTCGGTGAACTTGGTCGCCTCGACCTTCAGGAACGGCGCCTTGGCCAGCTTGGCCAGCCGCCGCGAAATCTCGGTCTTGCCGACGCCGGTCGGCCCGATCATCAGAATGTTTTTCGGATAGACTTCATCCCGCAGATCATCGGCCAGCAGCTTGCGCCGCCAACGGTTGCGCAGGGCCACGGCCACGGCGCGCTTGGCGTCCTTCTGGCCGATGATGAAACGATCAAGCTCGGATACGATTTCACGCGGGGTCAGGTCAGTCATTTTATGCTCCCATAGGGGGGAAGGCGGTCCTTGCCGGGAAAGTCGGGCAAGGATCGCATCAGGGCAGAGCGCAGTCGGTCCCACTGCGCGCCTAGGAAAACAAGGCCAAAGCCAAGGAACAGGATCACCATCGCCGATCCGTCAAACAGCTCGAAGATCAGCCAGACGGCATACCCCGCGCCGGACACCAGAAATGACCTGCGGTCGATGGCAAGGGCGACAAGCGCGATGGCCACAAGAAAGCCCAGCAGCAAAAGCTGCCCGCCTTGGCCCCCCGACAGCAGAAAGACGGCCACCGTGTTGACGATGGCGGGGGCCGCGGTGACATGCAGCCAGAAGCCTGTGGTGCTTCGCGTGGACACGCGCAGCGGGTCTGACATGTCGAACCGCATGGCAAGCGCAAAGGTCAGCAGGCCAAAGACCAGCGACAAGAGCGAAAGCGGCCCCGTGCCCGACAGGTGCAACAGGCCAAGCCCGTCCTCGGGCAGCACACCGCCACGGGCAAGCAGCGACCAGATGGTCGAAAACACCGCGGTCGCAATGATGGCAGCTGCGAAAGGCACCCGAAAGCGCCGGTAATGCAACAGCATGACGCCCGCCACGACAGCCGAGGACAGTGCCGACCCTGCCAGGCCCCGGAGCCCCGCCAGATCTGCCACGGCAAGGCCAAGCACCCAGGCCGTCAGCGATGACATGATCGCAAGCGCGATCGAAGGCGCAATCATCCGGCGTTTGAGGGTGAAATAGCCCTGAACCACCGACAGCCCGGCCAGTGTGACAAGCGCCACCAGCACCGTATCAAAACCGCCGGGGTTGAATACCTCGGCCCCCAGTGCGGCTGAAATACCGACCCAGCCCAAGAACAGGATGCTGAGGCCGATGACGATGAAGATTTCGTTGAACCCTTTGAACAGGACAAAGGGTTCCTCGCCCGGCTCTACGCCGGCAACGGCCTGCCGACGGGACTCGGCGATTGCTGTCAGACCCGCGGCTTGCGCTTCGGTGATCAAACCGCGCTGCACAGCGGTGCGCAGGTCTTGTGTCTCGATCATTTGGCTGCGATCCGCTCCACCGTCAGGGTGCCGTTGGTGTAAACGCAGATGCTTGCCGCGATGGCCATTGCCTTGCGGGCCACGTCCTCGGCCGGCAGATCGGTTTCCATCAACCCCCGCGCTGCTGCCAGGGCGAAATTGCCGCCAGACCCGATGGCTGCCACGTCATGCTCTGGCTCCAGCACATCGCCCGCGCCTGTGATGACATACAGTTCGGCCCCATCGGTCACGATCAGCATGGCCTCGAGGTTGCGCAGGTATTTGTCCATCCGCCAATCCTTGGCCAGATCAACGCAGGCACGCGCCAGATGGCCCGGCGCAGCTTCGAGCTTCTTTTCCAGCCGCTCCAACAGGGTGAAGGCGTCGGCGGTTGATCCGGCAAAGCCGCAGATCACGTCATGCCCGCCGGGCGACAGGCGGCGCACCTTGCGCGCGCTGCCCTTGATGACCGTCTGGCCAAGGCTGACCTGACCATCGCCCGCGACCACCACTTCGCCACCACGGCGCACGGCCAAAATTGTCGTGCCATGCCAGCCGGGAAACTTGTCATCCGACATCCGATCCTCCATCGTCTTGTCCTATATGGCCGCCCGCTCGCGGTGGCACAAGACCGACGCACAGGCGATCCCTTGCCCGAAACGCTGCACATCTACCTGCACGAACCGCTTCGCAGCCGCGCTGAAGCCGGAGAAATCAATTTTTTCAACAAGATGGCCGCAGCCTTGCCCGGGTGGACCCTGCGCTACCACGAGGACACCGAGGCGCAGCGTCTGGCTGCACCCTTGCGCGGATATGGCCTGTTTCACATGCAGGAACCCCCGGTTTCCACCATCTTGTGCCTGCGCCGGGCCTATCACTATCCGTTCTGGCGGATCGAGGCCACGAACGAGCGCTGGCATTTCGATGTGGCGAAAGCGGCGTTTGACCCGGCCGATGTGCCGATGGATCAGGCAGAACGGTTCTTTACCCGTTGGCGCCCCAAGATCTTTCGCGATGGTCCGACGTCGCGTGACGGGTTTGTGTTCATGCCCCTGCAAGGTCGGTTGCAGCTTCACCGCTCATTCCAAAGCCAAAGTCCGATCGACATGATCCGCACGGTGCTGGCCCTGTGGCCAGACCGTCCGATCAAGGCGACGCTTCACCCAAAGGAGGAATATAGCGACGAAGATCACCGCATCCTTGCCCGGATCGAGGCAGAGTCCCCGGCCTTTCAGCTGATTCAGGGGGATGCGAAGGATCTGCTGGCAACCTGCGATCTGGTGGTGACGCAGAACTCATCGGTCGCGCTGACGGGCTATTTCGCCCAGAAGCCTGCGATCCTGTTTGCCGGGGCCGATTTTCACCACATCGCCGCGTCGGTCTGGCGCGATGGCCCGGCGGCGGTCAGGCAGGTGCCGACGGACCCCGATTTCATCGCCTATCTGTGGTGGTTCTTCCAGCGCCAATCGATCAACGCAGGCGCCGCCGATGCCGAGGAGCGTATCCGCGAACGGCTGGCCCGGCACGGTTTTCCCGTCTGACTGAGGCTTGCCACAGATGCAAAGCGCCGGACCAGAGCGGCCCGGCGCATGATCTTGCACGGTTGGGGCGATCAGATCGCCGAGTTGATCCAGGTGGCCAATGCCGCTTTTGGTGCCGCGCCCACCTTGTTCGACACGACCTGGCCGTTCTTGAACAGGAACAGCGCCGGAATCCCGCGCACGCCCAATTGGGCCGGGCTGTCGGGGTTTTCATCGACGTTGACCTTCACGATCTTGACCTTGCCTGCGTATTCGGTCGCCAGCTCCTCCAGAGCGGGACCGATCTGCCGGCAGGGGCCGCACCATTCGGCCCAGAAATCAACCACCACCGGAATGTTCGACTTGCGAACTTCGGCATCAAAGGTGGCGTCGGTGACAGCAACGGTCGCAGCGCCCATCTCATATCTCCTGAATGGAATGTATCAGGAAACGAAGCTAGGCATCACCGGCGGAAAGGTCAAGCTGTGGTCGCGCGTGTCAGGGCGGCAGTCACGATATCGGGATCAAGTTGCATCAGCCGTGGCTCGGCGGTCCAGAGAATGGCGGTGTCGATGCGCTTGTCGGGGTAGATCAGCGACAAGGCATGTCTGTAAGCCCCCATCTGGCGCAAGATACCCTCTGGCACCTCGGCCGGGGTGGGCGGCACCACACGGTTCGACTTGAAATCAACCGCCAACACGTGATCCTTGCCAATCAGCACCCGGTCCATCGTCCCCTCGATCACCCGGTCGCCCAAGGGTGCGGTGAACGACACCTCGGTCAACGATGACGGATCAAACAACCGGGCAAGCGCCGGGTCCGACAGCACGCCCGACACCTCGGCAAGCAGGCTGTCGGGGTCCATCCCCGCCGGGCAGAAGGCGCGGGCGATGTCTGGCCATCTGGCGGGGTCCTGACCCGGAAGGTGTTCCAGCAGCGCATGCAGCGCCGTTCCGCGCGCCAGAGCAACCTCAAGCAGTTCTCCCTCACCCGGCAGGGCCTTCGCCCCGCCAAGGGCGGAGGGCGACAGCGGCATTGGCGCGCGCATCGCCTCTGGCACCGAGGATCGCACCCAAGCTGGCCAGGTGGGGGCCGGCGCCTCTGCGTGGCTTGCCTGTGTGTTCACCGGCCAAAGGCCCACGGCGTGGCGCATCCGGCCAGAGGCGTTCGGCACGGCACCAAGATCACGCAGCCCCGCCTCGACCTGCCGATACCACGCCCAAAGCGCGCGGGGCTTCGGCTCCTTGCCGCTTTCGGTCTTGGCATCCCCCGCCCCCGCGATGATCAACCAGCACCGCGCCCGGGTCAGGGCCACGTAAAGCAGCCGAAGATTTTCCTCGGCCACCCGCGTCTTTCGCAGATCAAGGGCCTCTGCAACATCCGGGGGGCTGTCCTTTTCGGCGGTCTTCCAGACCGGCAAGCCATCGGCCAGCTTGATCACCTCGGCGGGATCGCGGGGGGTGCGGTCGGCGGTATCGGGCAAGATCACGATCGGCGCTTCCAGACCCTTGGACCCATGCACCGTCATGACCCGGATGTTCGATCCTTCACTATCCAGCTGCCGCTTCACCTCGACCACGTCGCTGTCAAGCCAGATCAGAAACCCGGTCAGGCTTGGCACGTCGGTCGACTCGTAAGCCAGTGCCTGGGTCAGCAATTCGTCGATACCATCCTCGGCTTCCGGCCCCAGTCGGGTCAACAGACGCTGGCGCCCGTTGTGGCGCGTCAGGATGCGTTCCAGCATTTCATAGGGGCGCAAGAAATCGGCCTGATCGCGCAGATCGTGCAGAATGGCCAGCGTCTCTGGCGCGTCCGCCGCGCGCAGGGCGGCCCACAGATGGCGGTCCTTGCGGCCATGGGCAAGGCGATACAGCCGATCCTCGGACCAGCCAAACAGCGGTGAGCGCAGGGCCGCGGCCAGCGACAGGCTGTCCTCTGGCGTTGCCAGAAACGACAGCAGCGCGATCAGATCCTTTACCGCAAGCTCCTCGCCCAGCTTCAGGCGGTCTGCGCCGGCAATGGGCAAACCGGCTTGTTTGCAGGCCCGGATGATCTGCGAAAACAGGGTGCCGCGCGATTGCACCAGGATCAACACATCGCCGGCCTGCATGGCGCGGCTTTCACCCTTCGCCGTCGGAATCTGCACGCCCGAGTCGATCATCTGGCGGATCTCGCGCGCAATCATCTGCGCCAGCTCCACCGTGTGATGGCTGTCGGAAATCAGATCGACAGGGTTCCAGCCGTCTTCATCCTTTGTCGTCTCGGCCCTGGGGATCAGCGGCCAAAGATCCACCCGCCCCGGCAGGGCATCAAAGAACGCCAGATGGCGCGGCGGATCGCCAAGGGCTGCCGGAAAGGCAGAGCCAAAGGTCGCATCCACGACCTGAAGGATCGCGGGAGACGACCGAAAGGAATAATCCAGCGTCTTGTCCTGCATCGGCTGGGCGACAGCGGCAAACTTTTCCCCGAATTCCAGACGTTTTGCATCAAAGGCCGAAAGATCGGCGCCCTGAAACGAATAGATCGACTGTTTCTTGTCGCCCACCACGAACAGTGTGCGGGTCTTTTCGCTGGCACTTTGGCCGGCGGTGAATTCCGCGGTCAGCTTTTCGATCACCCCCCATTGGGCGGGCGATGTGTCTTGCGCCTCGTCCACCAGAATATGGTCGATCCCGCCATCAAGCCGGAACAGAACCCAGGCGGCAAGGCCCGGATCGTTCAAAAGCTGGCGCGCCTTGCGGATCAGATCGTCAAAGTCGAGATAGCCAAGCTCGGCCTTGCGCGCGGTGTAAAGGTCAAGGAAGCGACGGGCAAAACGGTGCAGCGCAAGGGTCTTTTCCGCCGCTGACAGCGCGACACGCGCCGCGCGCGCCGCCTCTACCCGCAGCATCAGGTTTTTCAACCGCTCGCCCAGCGGGCCAAGTGCCAGGCGCAGATCCTTGGTCGGGAACTTATCGATCTTGGCGAGGTGGATGTTGGGTCCGCTGCCCACAAGAAACAGCGATTCCAGCACGCCAAGGCTGCGCAGATCGGGGGAAAACGGCGCCAGCATCGCCAGCCTTTCGGCGGCCTTCTGATCCGTATCCTTGCCCGTCCGCAGCCGCTCGGCCAACTCGGTCAGCAGATCCGCCTCGTCGCCCAGAAAGACATCGGAAAGCAGGCGGTCCAGTGTCAGGTCTGCGGGTTGGCCAAACCTTTGCAAGGCTTCGGCGCGCGACAAGGGTGTGGCAAAATCCTCGATGCGGCTGCAAATCTCGCCCATCAGGCTGGCAAAATCCTCGCCGGTGTAATGCAGCGCAAGATCGGACACCTCTTGCGGGGCAAGCCGGTCTGCCATGTCCTGCACGATGTCATCGCGCAGGGCCTTTGCGGTCCGGTCATCCATTTCCTTGAAACCGGGTGTCACCGCCGCCTCCAGCGGATAGCGCCGCAAAAGTGTGGCGCAAAAGCTGTGGATCGTCTGAATGCGCAGCCCACCCGGCGTTTCGATGGCGCGTGCGAACAACTGCCGCGCAAGGGCAAGCTGGCCCGTATCCAGGCTCGCGCCCTCGCCAAGCTCATCCAGATCGGCGCGCAGGTCGGCGTCCGGCTTCATCGCCCATTCGCCAAGCCGCCGGAACAGGCGGTTCTGCATCTCGGTCGCGGCGGCCTTGGTATAGGTCAGGCACAAGATATGCTGCGGCTGGACCTTGTTCAAAAGCAGCCGCGCCACCCGGTCGGTCAACACGCGGGTCTTGCCAGAGCCAGCATTGGCCGACAGCCAGGTCGAGCGCGAAGGCTCTGCCGCGCTACGTTGCGCTAGGCTTGCGTCATGGGTCATGGCGCATCCTCCTCGCCTACGGGTGTTGGCTGTGGCGCGTCGGTCATTTCCCATTCGCCAAACCGTGCCAGGTGATCGTAATCGCCCGGAAACCGCTCGGTGAACACCGCACGGCGCGAGACATATCCTTGCGTGCGCCGCGCATAAGACCCGATCAGATGATAAAGACCCTTGCGAACCTCGGTCATCTTTTCCTCGGTGATGTCGTCTTGCGTGATCTTGCCCGATGCCCCAAGGCCGACATAGGTGATCTTGGTCACCGCCTGCGCACCAAGGCCCTTGAAACCGCCGTCCTCGGCCAGAAGGGCGGCCAGATGCAACTGCTTGGCAAAGGCCTTTTGCTCTTTTTCCGAAGGCGGGCTCCCTGTCTTGTAATCGATCAGATGCAAGGTTCCGTCCGGCAGCCTGTCGATCCGGTCAGGCGTGCCAAAAAGGGCGAAGTCAAGTCCGCGGAGCTTAAGCTCACCCTGCCCTTCGATCAGCTCCGTCTTGCCGCCTTCGGCTGCATCGACCGCAAGGAAATGATCGGCGGCCCGTGCCATGCGCGCGGCCCACAACAAGCGCGCGGCAGGCCAGGGAACCATTTCATCCAACACCTGTCTGGTCAGGCCCATCAGGCGCGCTTTGGCCTCTGCCCGTTGCTCGCCCTCGGGGCGGTTCCTGACAAACCGCTCAAGGATCTTATGCACCACCGTCCCGCGGTCCCGTGCATCGGGTGTGTGGCGGATCGGGTCAAGCGGACGCAGGCGCAACACCTTGTCCGCATAGATTGCGAACGGGTCGCGGATCAGTGTTTCGATCCGTGTCAACGACAGACGATCCGGCCGTGCGGCAACCGGCGGCTGCGGCGCGGGCCGCCTTGCCGGCAGCAGCCCGGGTTCCGGATCCGGCAACGGCCTATCCATGGCCGAGGCCAGCGTCAGCCACTGGCGCCCGCGCGCCCGCATCTGGTCAAGCGCCGCCGGACCCTTCTGATCGGGCAGGCCGGCCATCAGATTGGTCAGCCGGTTGATCCAGCGTGATGGCACCGTCTCTGCCTCGGCATTGCGCAGGGCGCGCGACAGAACGACACGCGGTGCGGCAATGGCCTGTTGAAAATCATGGGCCGACAGACCAATCCGGCGTTCGGGCAGCAAAAGCCCGGCATCCGCGCGCATCTTGCGGTTCAGCCACGGGTCCGGTGCCGGCAGACTTGGCCAGGTGCCATCGTTCAGCCCGGCAAGGATGACAAGCTCGGCGCCCTGAACGCGCGCTTCCAGCGTGCCCCAGATCATGACACCGGGGTGGGCGATCAAGGGCGCGCGAACCTCCTCGCCAGCGATCAGCCCGTCAAACAGGTCGCGGAATTCGCTTGGTGAAAGGTCGGCCCCATGCCCCGCCTCTGCCTCAAGATGGGTCATGAAGGCAAGCGTTGCTTCGCCCGCGGTCTCTTTCCACAACTCGCCGGTCCCATCGGGTGCGGGCCCGCGCGACAGACGTTCGGCCAGCGCGCGCAACCGTGCCACATGCACCGAAAGCAGGGCAGTGCCCGCACTCTCCAGCCCATCCAGCGCCCCCGCAAGCGCCGTGGCCCAGCCCAAGGCGTGGCTGTTCGGTTGCGCGGCCGCCCAGGCGATCAAATCCTCGCCGGTCGGAAAGGCGGGCCCCTCACGGCGCAGCGTCAATTCAAGCTCGCGGGTCAGCAAAAGGTGCTGTCCGCGCTCCATCGCCGAAGCGGTCAGCGGGTGTTTCAGCACCGTCAAAAGCGCATCCGCCGTGATCCGCTTGCCAAAAAGCCGCACCACATGGCGCAGAAATCGCCCTGGCGCCGTCTGGTTCAACGGAATGCCTGCGCTGTCATCGGGTTTGATGCCCCAGCGGTCCAAGGCCGCTGCCACCTGCCGCGTCAGCATCCGGTCGGGCGAGATCACGGCGGCCGGAATGCCCCGCTCGACCGCGTCGCGCAGGATCAGCGCGATGGACAGCGCCTCTTGCCGGGGGGTTGCGGCCTCCATCAGGGTTACGTCCTCGAGTGCGGCGCACAGATCGGGCAGCTTTGGCCCTTCGACCAGCCATTGATCGGTCACTGGTGCGGGGCGCAGGGCCAAAGACAGCACCCGATTGCGGGCCGCGCTGGGCGGCGGCGCCTCATGCCAGACCTTGATCTGTGGTCGGGGCGTGTCGGTCAGCGCCATCAGCCGGCGAAAGCGGAACTGCGGGTGGTCTTCGCCGGTCAGCGCATCGTCCAGCCCGTCCCAGACCTCTTGCGGCATGTCGAAATCGAAGCCGGGCAGCACGATCGCCCCTTGGGGCAGCTTTGCAACCGCCTGCATGAACAGCGCGGTGGTCCCGCGCGACCCGGTCGAGCCTGCCACGATCACCGGGTCGGTTGGCGGCGCCTCCGCCCAATGCTTGGCCAACAGCAGTGCAAGGCGGCGCTGGCGGCCCTCGGCGTCAAGCTCTGTGCTGTCGGTGAAAAACGGCGTGATGATGGTAAGGAATTCGCGGGTGCGCGCCCAATGCTCCGAATGATCCGACACATCGAGCGCGGCCACACGCTCTGGCCCGACGCCTTCGCCCTGCATTTCTGCCATCAACTCTGACAGGCTTTGCGCCAGATCGGCCAGCGCCGAGCGGGGTGCCAAATCGGGCAAGGCATCCAGCAAGCGCCCGATCAACACGGTGAGTTGCAATTTGCGCCGCAAGGGCGGAATCGCGGCGGGCAGGTCCGGCGCGATCAGATCGGTGGCCAGATCGCTGACCAGACGCAGCCGGGGCAAAAAGCCAGCCCCGCCTTGGGCAAAGATCTGTGCCACGCGCCGCCGCATGCGGGCCGTGTTGAGGTAGAGCGTGACCCGCGCCATCGCCTCGGGCGGCTGACCCAGCATCCGCTGGCGCAGCCCGGCAACCAGTGCCACAGGAAAATCGACGCCCGGCGCAAGACCGAACAGGCGGGCTTCATCGGGCGTGAACATCAGGCCATTCCCCCGCGTCGCGCAGCATTGCCTCGGCTTGTGCAATTCCCCCCGGGTGCCCCACATCGCACCAATCGCCTTGATGGATCACAGCAAAGGCGCGCCCGGCGGCCATTGCCCGCGTCCACGGACCATGCAGGGAAAACACCGGCTCCGGCTCTGTCAGCAGCTCGGGGCGGATGATCTGCGCGCCAAGATAAAGCACCCCGTCGCGGCCTTTGGCCCAGTCGACACGGCCAGCGTCATCGATCACGAAATCGGATCGCCCCGTGGCGCTGCGGGCCTGTGCCGCGGGCAGCACCAGAAAAAGCTGATCCATGCGTGTCTCGTCCCAGGCGGCCATCAGTTGCAACAGCGGGTTGGCCCCGGTCCAGACAGCATCGGTG